>JBEIGU010000107.1:0-13970 GCA_040381765.1 Leptolyngbya sp. | reverse complement strand
GCTAACCCCAGGACAAGTGACGCCCACCCTCAGTCTTTCCCGTCCCTAGGACATTTTTCAAGACTTTTTTTCTGGTCTTTCTAGTTTTTCTCAAGGTGGCACAGGCACGACAGGGCATGTTAGACTTTTATTAGAGGTTAAGCTAATAAAAAGCTTTTGAAGACTTCTGAGAGGGAAGTTAAGGTGAATTATTGGGGCGTCTAGAAAGAAGTCTCAATTCTTCCGAGGGCTGAAGTTTTTCATTGAAGTCTTGGGTTGATAGGTTAAGCCTTGAGAAGTCTGAGAAAACTGAGAGGGTTAGGTGAAGCTCCGACAGAATTTTTCTTCGGTGCAATCTTTAAAGTTAGATAAGTTCGAAGAGACGTGCTTGTGGCTGGTGCAAGCTAGCTTTCAGGCATTTCTTTTAGTGCTTTGTCCTATAGCTGTGTAGTTACCGCAAGGCGATCGGTCTTGGTGACCTCAGCACCCAGGTTATGGGTTTCAGCTCATAGGCAAATCGGATACCGTTCAGTCCCAGCCTGATTAGTAGCTACTATAGCTTCTCGCCAGGGGGCTGCTGGGGTTTTACGTTATCACTTCGGATAAATGTCCAGTTAGTCAGTTAGTCCGGCCCAAGGGTAGGACAGTCTGGCGATATCAACCTTGACTGTTGATAGTTGTGGTTAAGGGTTGGTTCACACCTGATATGACTGGCGACCCATAGGTCTGACGTCTTTTGATAGCAGGGGCCTAATTTGCTCCATTGTCACAGATTCACGTTCTGCCTTTGCGCTCCTGATAATTCTTGACCTACCTAGTGTTTGTTCTGTTTCGTTCCCTCACCACTGCGGCCTTGCCATGTCTACCAACCTATCCCTGATCATTCCAGCTCTGGCGGTTACTTACCTGCTGTTAGTCTATGCGGGGCTTTCCTGGTGGATCAGGAGAGCGGGTGATTCCGGTCGGACCCAGGGCTAGAAAGAACCTTGCCCTGAATCAAAGACTTATGGATAACCTGTCGTCAGACCAGGAATCAGCAATACCTGAAACGGTGTCCCAGGCTAGTCATTCTTCCATTACCAATTATCCGGTCAGTTAGCCAGCTCTAGCAGCTCATAGCCAGAGCGGGTAGCTGAACCTGACTGACCTTGGGTTGATGCCCTAGCCACTGGTAGGCCAGTTGTTTAAATGGACCGGTGGGGCCGCTCACGCAAAATTCCGTCGACCAGGCTGGGCGAGTGCTCCGCAAGCTCAGCAGGTCAAGCTCCTGGGCGGCCGCCGCTACCATTGAGACCGCTGGGTTAACGTAATGGGTATCGGCGGGTAAGATCCGCTTGAGGACGGGGGCCAGGTGTGGATAGTGGGTGCAGCCGTAGATCAGGGTATCAATTTCCCTGGTGACCAGGGGGTGCAGGTAGGTAGCCGCCACCTGTTGGGAGGAGGGCTGGTGAATTTGGTTCCCCTCGACAATCGAGACAAACTCAGGACAACTGACCTGCCAGACCTGGCGATCGGGAGCCAGTTCCTGAATGGCGTTTTTGTAGGCGTTACTCTGGACCGTGGCCTCCGTAGCAATTACCCCGATACGTTGGCCGCTGCTAGCGGCGGCCTTAGCCCCGGGGCGAATCAGGCCTAAAATAGGAAAGGAAAACTCTGGTTGTACGATGTCAAGGGCCAGGGCAGAGCTGGTGTTACAGGCCATCATCACCATCTTCACCCGCTGGGAAGCCATCCAGGTCAGAATCTGACGGACAAAATAGAGAATTTCCTCCGGCGTTCTAGACCCGTAGGGCAGCCGTGCTGTATCGCCAAAGTAGAGAACTGATTCCTGGGGCAGTTGGCGGTAGATTTCGCTGAGTACGGTCAATCCGCCCACACCACTGTCAAAAATGCCAATACGGTCGGGAGAACTGCTGGTTACCTGGAAACCAGGGATCCCATTCTTCATAGGTAGTTATGCCTAATTAATGTCACAGGTCTTCAAGAGTGTAGCCGGTTTAGAGGCGCTTTGAAAAGTCTGGTGGCCGATTTTACCGCAGAACGCGGTCTGGTGAGGCTCTACCCCCAGTGAAGCTGACTAGAGAGCATCCCAATTTAGTAAGTTTGCCCTCATCCCCTCACCCCTTCTCCCTTTTTGGGAGAAGGGGAACCAGATTCAAAGTCCCTCTCCCGCTCTGGGAGAGGGATTTAGGGTGAGGGCTGCGAAAATAGGATGCACCCCCTGGCTAAACCTACTGACTGCTCCTGCCCCGCTTTCAGGCTGGTCTAATTGTTGCCCCCTAACCCTACACAAACATTCTGTGGGACAGGGAAGGCATCTGGCGCCGCACCTGGGAAAGTCGGTGGGGGTTAATCTCAGCGATCGCCGCCCCCTGAGCCACTCCGGCATCCGCCAGCACAATACCCCAGGGGTCCACCACCATGGCATGACCGTGGGACTGGCGCCGGCTATTATGGAAGCCGGTTTGGGCGGGGGCAATCACATAGCAGGTATTTTCAATGGCGCGGGCCTGGAGTAACACCTGCCAATGATCTTTTCCAGTGAACTCGGTAAAAGCCGCAGGAATTACTAAAATCTCCGCCCCCTGGTGGGAAAGATGGCGATAGAGCTCGGGAAACCGCACGTCGTAGCACACCGATAGCCCTAGGATGCCAAACTCCTTAGAGGGAAAGACATCCGGCAGCAATTGTCCGGAAATGACAATATTGGACTCCCGATAGGTGTTGCCATCCGGTAGGTTGACGTCAAACAGGTGCACCTTTTCGTAGCGCATCAGTTCCTCCCCCTCTGGGGAAACCAGGAGAGCGGTATTAAACACCTTACCCTCCTTGGCTGGCACGGGGTAGCCCCCGCCAATTAAGGTCACCTGATAGCGCTGGGCCATAATTTTGAGAAAGTGCTCGCTGGCCTGGCAAATCCGTTCGGCCTGGGCAATTTTAGCCGCTTCATCCCCCAGGAAGGAGAAATTTTCCGGTAGGGTAACCAGTTCTGCCCCTTGCCGTACAGCTAGATCGATTAATTCTTCGGCCTGGGCTAGATTTTTGTCTAGATCTGGCACACTGGTCATTTGTAAGGCGGCTACCCGGTACGCTCTCATAGAATCTGGTTAAAACTAACGGATTAACCTTTTATTCTAGGCCGTTAGGGGAGCCGCAACCTGATCATCCTAGGATAACTTCAAGACCGCCATAAAAGCCTCCTGGGGCACATCCACAGTGCCGATCGCCTTCAACCGTTTCTTCCCCTTGGCTTGCTTCTGCAGGAGTTTTTTCTTGCGGGAAATATCCCCCCCGTAGCACTTGGCCAGCACATCCTTGCGTAGGGCAGGAATACTCTCGCTGGCGATCACCCGGCTGCCAATGGCGGCCTGAATAGGAATCTTAAACTGATGACGGGGAATCAATTCCTTCAGTTTTTCCACCAGGGCTTTGCCGACGTAGTAGGCCTTATCCCGGTGCACAATGGAGGCCAGGGAGTCTACCTGATCACCGTTAATCAACACATCTAACCGCACCAGGGGGTTGGCCCGATAGCCAATCAGGTGGTACTCCATACTGGCGTAGCCCTTAGTGCGGGACTTCATCTGGTCAAAGAAATCCGTCACTACCTCCGCCAGGGGCACCTCGTAGATTAGGGTGGTGCGCCCCTGGGTGAGGTACCGCATGTCTTTAAAGTCCCCCCGGCGGGACTGGCACAGCTCCATCAGGGGGCCGACGTACTCCTCAGGGGTAATAATATCCAGCTGGACGTAGGGCTCCTCGATTTTTTCCCGGGCCTGGGGGTCGGGCAGGGTGCTGGGGTTGTCAATCTCCAGCACCTCCCCCGTCAGGGTGGTAACCCGGTAGATCACTGAGGGGGCGGTGGTAATCAGATCCAGGTTATATTCCCGTTCCAGCCGTTCCTGGACAATTTCCATGTGCAGCAGCCCCAGGAAGCCACAGCGGAAGCCAAAGCCCATGGCACTGGAGGTTTCGGGCTCGTAGTTCAACGCGGCATCACTGAGGCGTAACTTTTCCAGGGCTTCCCGCAGTTCCTCGAACTGGTCTGAGACGGTGGGGAAGAGGCCGCAGAAGACCATGGGTTTGGCCTCGACGTAGCCTGGCAGCGGTGTCGAAGCAGGGTTTTGTACCAGGGTGATGGTATCTCCCACCCGAGCGTCCTCCACCGCCTTGATGGAGGCGGCCAGGTAGCCCACTTCGCCAGCATGGAGTTGGTCTACCTTAACTTGGTGGGGAGCTAACACCCCCAGCTCGTCAATGTCGTATTCCTTACCAGAGGCCATCAACCGTACCTTATCCTTGTGGCGCAGAGTGCCGTCTACCACCCGGAAGTAGACGATCACCCCCCGATAACTATCGTAGTAGCTATCGAAGATCAGAGCCCGGAGGGGTTCTTCCACCGTGTCCTGGGGTGGAGGCACCAGGTAGACAATCGACTCCAGAATTTCGTCAATCCCCACCCCCTCCTTGGCGGAGGCTAGAATTGCATTGCTGCAGTCGAGGCCAATGATTTCTTCGATTTCCTGTTTAATCCGCTCCGGGTCAGCCCCGGGCAGGTCAATTTTGTTTAAGACCGGAATGATTTCCAGGTCATTTTCCAAGGCCAGGTAAACGTTGGCCAGGGTTTGGGCCTCCACCCCCTGGGAGGCATCCACCACCAGGAGGGCCCCTTCGCAGGCGATCAGCGATCGGGAGACCTCGTAGGAAAAGTCCACATGGCCCGGGGTGTCGATCAGGTTCAGAATATAATCTTTACCATCCTGGGCGTGGTAGTTCATCCGCGCCGCCTGCAGCTTAATGGTGATACCCCGCTCCCGCTCCAGATCCATGCTGTCGAGGAACTGGGCCTTCATGTCGCGATCACTAACGGTGCCGGTGCGCTGCAATAACCTATCCGCCAGGGTCGACTTACCATGATCGATGTGGGCGATGATGCAGAAGTTACGAATCTGGGAAACGGGGACCTCGGTCATACCAGGGTTACCAGAAAGGATAGGGGGAATCAATTACCTGCCCATATTGTAATGGTTCCCCTGGGGGAATGCTGCCCCTTAACCTCCAGGCTGTGTCCTGGGGCGCAAACAGGCAGGCCCCAGCGGGTTAAACTAAGTACTGTAATCACTCCATGACCCCAGCCCCTATGGATGAAGTTGCCGCTCTCCCTGTAGATGATCACGGATCCGCCTCAGATAAGGTGGAACTCTCTGTTCAAATTGATCGGGAACTCCTTAACCAGGTTAACCATCTGACCTCCGACCCGGCTAAGGTGATCGAGGTTGCCCTGCGCCAGTGGCTGCGCGGCGATCGCCGCCCCGAAGAAGATTTGATCCGCCATCTACCCCGCAATCCCACCGTTCCCCCCAAGGGCGAATGGAACGACTAGCGCCTGACCGGGCTCAGCATTGGCCAACCTCCTCCCTATGCACCCTGCCTCTCCCTATTCTGGTTTATCCGCTTCGGCCTTGCCTGGTCCAGCGACAAAGGCCGACTATGGCTGGATAGTATTACTCAGCCCCACCGGTCAGGTGGAGTCGGTCCAGCCCCTACCCCACACTCCCCCAATTGGCGCCATCGATAGCTGGGTGGGGCGGCAGCTCTCAGAGCTAGTTGCCTTTGCCAACCCCGATGCCCTCAACCAAGGCTTAATCTCCCTGACCACTTACCACCGCCCCCTGTCCTTACCGGGCCGCTGCCCCATGGGCTCCCATAGCCTGGATATGGTCTGGGTGTTCCATCCCCTGTTTAACCCTGATGGGAAACTTTACCGGCTAGCGGCCCTGGGTTACTGGTTGAATGGGCCAGAGCCCAGCACCGATCAACCCCCGTCGACAATAGTCTCAACCTGGCCTAGGCCAGGTCATTCGACTGCAGATATAGCCACCCCATGGCAGACCTATTCCCCTCGCCTCACCCAAATTACCCGAAATGTTCGTTGGACCCTGGACCTGGATATCATCCAACAACAAACCGTAGAGGGCCTGGGGGAGCTGTTTGGTCTGCATCGCTGCCTGGTTTGCGATCTATCCGCCGATTGGGGGCCCCTGGTGGCCGCCGAGTACCTGGGCCAGATTAAGGGCGAACCTTCCCCCGCCAGTTGGCTGCACCAGCCCCTACCCCCCTCTGAGCAGGGCCATGGCCTGGCTGCGATCAATCAGCCCGGGGCGCTATTGGTGCGCCAGGCCGGGGCGGATGATCCGGTAATTGTCAGTGTAGCTACCCGTTATCAAAGTCAGGTGAACGGGTTGATTTTGCTTTACAGCTCAACCAATCGGGCCTGGACTGAGGTGGAGTTGGCCTTGATCACCGATCTGGCGGACCAGGTGGGTACGGCGATCGCCCATGCCAAGGTGTTTTCCGAAAGCCATACCCTGGCGCGTAAACTGCAGCAGGCCAATGCTAGCCTATTAGAGCGGCAACGGGAGTCCGAGGAAGCCCACCGCCAGGCAGAAGAAGCACGGCGCCAAGCAGAGGAGGCCTCTCGCTTGAAAAGTGAGTTTCTGGCTAACACCTCCCATGAGCTGAGAACCCCCTTGAATGGCATGATTGGCTTCCTCAAGCTGGTGCTGGATGATATGGCCGATGATCCGGCAGAGCAGCAGGAATTTATCGAGGAAGCCCATAAATCAGCCCTCCACCTCCTCAACCTGATCAATGATGTGCTGGATCTGGCCAAGATTGAGGCGGGCAAAATGCAGATTGACATGGGCCCCGTCAGTCTGCGCGAATTACTCGGGGATCTGGAAAATTTTGCCCGCCCCCAGGCGGAACACAAGGGCCTTTACTTTAAAATTCTGCTGCCCGCCACCCGCGACGCCATCACCATCAATGGCAATTATCAGCGGTTACTCCAGGTGCTATTGAACCTGGTTGGTAACGCCAATAAATTTACCCATGAGGGGGGAGTCACCATCAGCGCCGAGGTAAAAACCCAAAAGGTCGAGTATCAGGGTAAGGTGTGGCCCGGCAGTGTCAAGGTGAGCGTGGCGGATACCGGCATTGGCGTTTCCCTGGAAAAGCAAGACCGTCTATTTCAAACCTTCAGCCAGGTGGACGGGGAACGGACCCGACAGTACGGCGGCAGCGGGCTAGGG
This sequence comes from Leptolyngbya sp., assembly GCA_040381765.1. GTDB lineage: Bacteria > Cyanobacteriota > Cyanobacteriia > Phormidesmidales > Phormidesmidaceae > Nodosilinea. The sequence goes on along the minus strand of JBEIGU010000107.1, from coordinate 6,900 downwards.
TTAGCAATTTCCCAGCGGCTAATTGAGGCCATGGGGGGGACAATGCATTTTATCAGCATGGGAGAAGGCTTAGGGTCCACCGTAACTTTTACCACCCTGCTTTACCAGGAACCGGTGATGATTGATAAAGATCCCATCTATCCAGCCTCCTAAGGCATGGGTAAACTAGTACTACTTGGTCCAACCTAGAGAACCCTTAAACAGGGGGTCAGGAGTGAGCCTTCAGGAGCCAGGAAACGTGGGTAGGTTGATGTCAGAGCCTAGCATTCAATAATACTTATATAAGGGGTTTCACTCGGGTAAAGTGCGCTGTGATATTCCCCCGCCCCCTTATCAAGGGGGGTTCTAGCTGGTTGACTGACAAAACATTGGCTTACGGCGGTTCAAACCGATGCCATCCAGACAAAGTCGGCCTGCGCCGACTGACCCATACCCGCGTAGGCGGGTTTTGCCTGTCTAGGGGCGGATTCTAGCCGCCAGCGTTGAGAGTTTTGTCAGTCAACCAAGGAGTAGAGTGGGTCGCTGAAATCGGAAACAGTATTTGTCCTGCAAAGTCATGCCCCTGGGGTTTTCAAATCCCCCTTCCTTTGGTTATGATAAGATTATGCAAAAATTATGCTTCCTTCCCTGACAATAAAATCTTTGGCTGTTCAAAGGTAGCGTATATCCCTAAGGAGTTGACCTCTGATGGATTACATTGAAAAAGTCATCGACAAGCTACGCGAGTGGATTGATAGAGTTATTGATGCGTTGTTTGGTCCTGATGTTCAGAATGAACCTGAATTAATTCCAGTTCCGGTACGTGAACCCAGGCATTAGTTAAGGTAAGTAGCTTGCTGAAAATTCAAGTTATCCATGGACCCAACCTGAATATGTTAGGGGTCAGGGAAACCTCTGTTTATGGTTTTCAGGATCTTGAAGTTATTAATCAGGATCTAACTGAACTGGCTAAAATTTTAAATGTTGGTCTGGAGTTTTATCAGTCCAATAGTGAAGGTGATTTAGTAAGTTGTGTTCAGGCAAGCTTGGATAGAAAGGATGGCATTTTAATTAATCCTGCCGCCTACACCCACACTAGTGTAGCCCTGCGTGACGCAATTGTGGCTGTTTCCCTGCCTGTTGTAGAGGTTCATCTGAGTAACATTTATAGTCGTGAGTTGTTTCGTCACCACTCTTATATTGCTCCAGTTGTTATTGGTCAAATTTCTGGATTCGGGGCTAATAGCTATCGTTTAGGCTTGAGGGCTTTAGTTGACTACTTGGAAACTCTACGTCAATAGGTCTCAGTAGATCATAAAAAAGAGTACGCTTCCGTCCTAACCTCTTTTTTTGAGCACTCGCCGCAGATGGGTTGCACAACGTTTGATAATCAGCCTAAGAGGTTGTTTGAAAAGCCAAAGAGCCAAAGAGAGTCTCAAATTATACCTATGGAGTAGGATAATCACCGCAAAATTCAGTATTTTGGCGACCCCTTGGCGACGAATTATACCTGGGACAACCCTTTTCAAACAACCTCTAAGGAGTATAGCCTGAGCTATTAAGACTCTGCCAGGCGCGATAAAAGAAAAACAGGGCAAATAAGGCTAATACTGCTTTAAACATTAGGTTCACCACTCGGTTAGGGAGGCGTGGCAGATAGCGGGTACCCAACTGTACCCCCAGGAGTCCCCCTAGACCGAGTAACAGCCCCATCGACCCATGCACGTTACCGCGTAAACTATGCCAACCTAGGGCCGAAACCGCCGTAATGACGATCGCCCCTAAGCTGGTCTGAATTGCTACTTTAATGTCTTCCTTTAGCAATAAAATCTGCAGGGGGACCATGACTACACCTCCGCCTACCCCAAATAGCCCGGCTAAAAAACCCGCTGTACCACCGATAGCGGTGCGGATCAGAGTCGGCGATAATTGGGAGATAGCCCCCTGGCGGGCAAGCTGATCCCCCGCCACTACCTGCTGCTTAACCCGAATCAGGTAAATATTTAACAACAGAAATAGACCAAAGGTTAACAGTAAAACATACTCAGGGAAAGCACTGGCTAGAGCGGTGCCGATAAAGGCCGTGACTACAGCGGGTAGACCCAGCAGCACTACATCTTTTAGCTTTAGGAAACCCATCCGCCAGTTTTGCAAGCTGCCCCCTAGGGCTATTACCAAAATCGCCAAGGTGCTCGTACCAACCGCCTGTACCCCCGATAGCCCTGAGGCCACCATGACCGGCACCATGATAGTACCGCCGCCAATGCCTAAAATGCCGGCCAAAAGGCCCGCTAGCACTCCTACCCCGATTAAAACTAAGGATTCTGACACAATCCCCCCCATGCTTCTGCCTCAGCATAGACTATGCAGGTACACCTATAGTTCTAGCCTATGACCATAACCTGCGGAATGTAGGCTGTATACCAGCCTAGAAGTCAATTTCTCCAGGTTTAAGAGTTCCGACAGGGTCTTAGTTGCGATGATTATTGGAAACCGTGATGCGGGTACCGGCCCAATTCAACTTCTGGCGAAGTCTACCATAGTAGGAATAGTCAGACCGCAGAATAATAAATTTGGTGACATGGTCAGCAACCCGAACATCAACCCGCTGTCCTGGCCAGATGGCGGTTCCCAGTACCCCATCCGTCCAGAGTTTAGTACTAAGATCGGGGTCGGCCAGGGGCCACACACTAACCACAGAGCCAGGGGGTAAGACAATGGGCCGGCTAGAGAGACTGAGGGGGCAGATAGGGGTAACGATAATAGCCTCCATACCCGGATGGACAATAGGCCCTGCCGCAGCTACGGTGTAGCCGGTTGAACCCGTAGGAGTGCTAATCAGCAGTCCATCCCCCTGGTATTGGTCAACCACCTCGCCGTCAATTTCCATCTCCAGGCTAGTGGTGATCATGCGATCAGGGGAGGCGGGCTTGATGGCTATTTCATTTAGGGCTAGGAACCGATCGCTGGCGGCTTCCAGGTTACTGGCATTGCCATGGAAAACCTGGGCCTCCAACATCATGCGATGCTGTAGGTTGAAGCGATCGTCACGTAAACGATCCCAAAGCAGCTCGGTATTATCCAACTGATCGGAGGTTTCGGTTAAAAAGCCCAGATGACCACCAACGTTAATGGCTAAAATGGGTACCCCTTCAGGAGCTAGGTGCCGAGCCGCAGCTAGAGCAGTACCATCACCACCGAAAACGATTGCCAGATCGATGGGCTGGCCAACTGAAGCTAAAAAAACCGGATAGGGATTATCTTTAGGCCCGCTAGGGCCTTGCAGAACCCGAACCCCCATGGCTTCTAGCTGGTTAGAACAGGTCTCTGCCCACTGCTGGCTGAGCCGATTTCGCGCCTTATGAGCAATAATGACTTGGTTCAGCTGCACTGGTTAAAGAGGAAAGTAATAGCAGAACAGTACCCTATCTAAAGACAGGAGTATTCTACAGCATCAAGCGTGAAAATTACCACTTCAGCAGGTTAAACTGCTCCATATCGACAGTATCGCGGTTTCGATATATGGACAGTACGATCGCTAACCCTACCGCCGCCTCCGCCGCCGCAATGCTAATCACAAAGACAGCAAAAACCTGACCATTAATACCCACCGGGTCAAGGTAATTAGAAAAAGCCATCAGATTCAGATTGACGGCATTAAGCATCAGCTCAATGGACATGAGAACCCGAATTACATTACGACTGGTTACCAATCCATAAATGCCAATACAAAATAGGGCAGCGGCGACAGTCAAAAAGTACTGGAGTTGCATGGTAAAAGATAGGGGAAAGCGCTAAGATTCAGAAACATCATTGAGGGGCGTGACAGAGACCAACTCTCGGGGGCGTTCTGGAAGCTGTAGAGCATCTGGCTCAGGTTGCCCCAATAACACGTCAGGAATGAACTCGCGACGAGCTAGCACAATAGCGCCAATTAAGGCAATCAAAAGCAGAACGGAGGCAAGCTCGAAGGGAAGTAAATAATCAGAAAAGAAATGCTTGCCAATCTCGATAATAGCGCCTTCCCCTATAGGGGTAAGTTCAGATAGGGACCAAGGGGTGTTCAAAACCGCCACGGTTAGCAAAGCAAAAAGTCCTGCACAAACTCCGCCAGTAGCTATCTGACTCAGCCAGGTTCGGGCCATGGGGGTAAAGGCTTGGCGTTTATTCACCAACATAATGCCAAACAAAATCAGTACGTTGACAGCTCCTACGTACACCAATACCTGGGCTGCGGCTACAAACCCAGCATTGAGAAGAATATACATACCCGCCATACTGATAAACACGCCCCCCAACAAAAAAGCCGAGTAAACGATATTTTCTAATAGCACCACGCCGAGGGCACTGCCCAGCATCATGGCTGCAAGCAGAATGAAGGTAACAAATTGAACCCCTTGTCCTAAGGTCACTGGCTTTTGCTCCTGCTAAACGATCATCATTAAGATTAGTCCTAAGACCTGACTGAGCCAGCCCAGCCAGTCAACCTGATCAGCCCTATCCCCTGGGTTCAGTCGCTGCCTCCTCCAAAATTTCCTGGGGCAATTTTCCAGCTCGCCGGGAATTAGGCGGCAAATCATGGGGGTCCATGACTCCCTTGGGTAGATAAGCCAGTTCTCGTAACGGTGTGACCATGGGATCCTGAGTGACCTTGTAGGGCAGACGACCCAGGGCCACATTATCGTAATTCAGCTCGTGGCGATCGTAGGTAGCTAACTCATACTCTTCAGTCATGGAGAGACAGTTAGTTGGACAGTACTCGACACAATTACCACAGAAAATGCAAACCCCAAAGTCAATACTATAATGCTTTAGGGTTTTCTTCTTAGTGGCCTTATCAAAGTCCCAATCTACCACCGGTAGGTTGATCGGGCATACCCTTACACAAACCTCACAGGCAATACACTTGTCAAACTCAAAGTGGATGCGGCCACGGAAGCGCTCTGATGGAATTAGTTTTTCATAGGGATATTGAACGGTAATAGGCCGACGACCCATATGGTCAAAGGTGACGGATAACCCTTGACCAATGTACTTGGCTGCTTGAAAGCTTTCTTTGGCATAATCACCAATTTGTTTGAGAAAACCTAGCATGGGTAATCCTCCAGCATTCTTCAAAACTTAGACAGCTCAGACCTTACAAATGACAGGGGCCTACGACATAGACAGCGACCAAGGCAGCTTAAAACTCTTATAGAGAACAACCTAGCCCCCAAAGGCCACCGGAAAAGCCAGCTTTAGGCCAGCGGTCAGTAACAAATTAACTAAGGATACGGGCAACAAAAACTTCCAACCAAAGTCCAGGAGTTGATCGATCCTAACCCGAGGTACCGTCCACCGCAGCAGGATGGCCGTGAACACCAGAGCATAGGCCTTAAACAAAGTCATCATGATACCAATGGAAGCAGCTACCACCTGTAGCCAGGGAGTCGTTTCGCTAATTCCTAGAAGATTAGACAACCAGGAAATCGACAGGGGAAACTCCCAACCGCCCAAATAGAGAATGGACACAATTAGGGCAGACAGGACTAGATTGACGTAGGAACCGACGTAGAACAGACCAAACTTCATTCCGGTATACTCGGTCTGATAGCCGGCCACCAGTTCTTCCTCAGCCTCTGGCAAATCAAAAGGAAGCCGTTCGCATTCCGCTAGGGCTGCAATCCAAAAAATTAAAAAACCAGCAGGTTGGCGCCAAATATTCCAGCCAAGGATGCCATAGCCAGACTGTTGATTAACAATATCTATAGTGCTGAGGCTGTTGGACATCAGGACTACCGCCAGTACTGCCAAGGCCATAGGAATTTCATAGCTGATAGACTGGGCTGCAGCCCTTAGACCCCCTAACAAAGAATACTTATTATTAGAGGAGTAACCCGCCATCAACAGACCAATGGGGGCAATACTGGATAGGGCAATCCAAAGAAAAATTCCCACCCCAATGTCCGTAATCACCATATTTTGGCCAAAGGGGACAATTAGGTAAGAAAGAAATACGGGAATAACCACAATAGCGGGCCCCAGGGTAAACAAAATGGGGTCAGCCTTAGCCGGGGTAATATCTTCCTTGAAAAGGAGCTTAATACCATCTGCAGCAGCTTGCAGAGAACCCAGGGGCCCTACATATTCCGGCCCAATTCGTTGTTGAGCAGCAGCGGAAATCTTTCGTTCTAGCCAAACTGTCACAAAGATACTTACGGTGGCGCCGATTAAAATCAGCACCATCGGCAGCGGTAGCCAGAGTGTCTTAGCCAGACCAGGTGGTAGGCCAAAACCAGTTAGCCACTGAATAAAGCTGGCCTGTAGATCAATTTCTTGGTTCATCTATTACCCCTTAGCCCCATTCCCCTTAACCATAACCTATGTGAGGAGTTGTTTGAAGCCTCCAATGATAGTCATCTGTAGGTCTTTCCATAGGTATCGACCTGGCATAGCCATGCCTAGTCAAACTAACTGCCTATTCAAGCATACCTAGTCAGCCTCTAACTATAGCCTCAGTCATTGGTAATGGTACAGATTTAGGATCTGAAACCTCGACCTGAGAGTTTGGGAAGCTATTGACCCCACTTTGAAGACTGGGGCAGAAGCCATAGGATATTTCTACCAGCAAGAAAAAGCCCTCCCATCCAATGGATAGAGAGGGTCAGGAGTTCCTGAAAATCGTCACTGTAGATATGATGCGTCATGGTTAGGGGCGTGACCAGGGGGGTGAGACCCATCCCCCCATCAAAGAAAAAACGGCTCTTCCGGTCTGACCATGCGACATTAAGGCTCGAGAAACTTAAAACCCTATTATACCAATGCTTACAAGCCTTAAGTCCTGCAAAAAGAACTCTAAAGACTTATTTTTTCGCTAAAAGCCTTGCATAGCAGTACTTTTAGGTCGTCCTAGGGCAATTAAGCATACTTAAGCCGGAAGAG
>JBEIGU010000106.1:0-14126 GCA_040381765.1 Leptolyngbya sp. | reverse complement strand
CTTGTCAAGGTGGGGAAGGAAGGGTGATCACACTGCACTTCACCCCAGTGAATTCGCTGTAACGACCACACCCCTGCACATACCGATCACACCCCTGCAACCATCGATCACAAGGCTGTGTTTAACGATCACACCCCTGCAACTAACGATCACACCCGTGCGCATATCGATCACAGGCCTGTGTTTGGCATGCGCTTAATGGTGATCGACATGTGCATAGACTAAACCTTTGGATTTTGGGCCAACTTACCCCCAGCACCCCCTTTTTCAGCCCCACCACCCTTCTGGGGCTGAAGTATTATTTAGAAGATATCTTGGGCTGTTCGAACGACCACGCTCCACCCCATGTCCACATCAAATACCAGAACGACTATGGCAGCTACCGAATTGAAATTCAGTCTCGGCAATGGATGCAGCCAGGTAAATCGTTACCGCCAAAGCTAAAACGATTAATTGAAGCCTGGGTTGAAGCCCACGAGGAGGCATTATTAGAGCAGTGGCAACGCGCTATGTTGGTGATGTTCTACCTCTGCATATGGTAGTGATCCCCGGCGGCCCCTTCGTGATGGGCTCTCTCGATAATCAGCCTGAACGAAGCGACGCCGAAGGCCCTCAGCATGAGGTGACCGTGTCGACCTTCTGTATGGGCCGCTACCCCATTACGCCCAGTCCATGGCTACCCTGGGGTTGACCCCGCCCCAAATGGCGGAGCGCATTCTGGCCACCTACCGGGTTGCTCAACCGATTCTGGTGGGTTAGGTTCAGGCCTTTCCAGACCAAACTCCGCCAGGGCCTGGGCGAAATTACGGTGTTCGTGGCCAGCCTGGCTGAGTTTAACCAGGGCAAACCGTTGGAGCAGGCTGAGGGCCTGCCATTGGTCCAGGCTGAGGGGGGTGCCCAGGCGGCTGGCCTGGGCTGTGACCGAGGCTGGGATCTGGTCTAGCCGCCCCCAGGCTGGCTTGGAGTCGATCGCCAGGTCGGTGGGCCACTCACCGGTCTGGTCGTAAACCCACTGGCGTAGTCGCTGACGGTAGGCCCGGACTTCTGCCGGGGTCTGGCAGGGTAGGGTAATCAGGGTTTGCCGCTGGGCCAGGGTAAACCGGTGCCAGTGGGGCAGCTTCAGTTTCACCCCACAGCTATCGAGCTTATAGCGCACCGCCAGGGGAATGCAGCGCAGATCGCTGACAAAATCCGCCTCGAAGCCGAAGGGTTGCCAGGGGGACTGGCCGGGGATGGGGTTAGTCATGGTGGTCAGGATAGATCTGGACGGCACAGGCCTTCAGCTCCGGCTGGTGGGATTCGGGGCAGGCGATCGGGTGGGTGAGGGCGTTGGCCTCCGCCTGATCGGCCCAGAGGGCGCCCCAGTGCAGGGGGGCAAATAGGGTGCCCGGGGTGATCGCCAGGGTTACCTTAGCCTGGAAGCGGGCCATGCCCCGCCGCGATCGCACCACCACTGTTTTTCCCTCCTCCACTCCGGCCTGGGCCGCATCCCGGGGATGGATCTCTAGTTGGGGGGTGGGGTAGAAGGCGGTTAGCTTGGCAATGCGGCCGGTGCGGCTTTGGGTATGCCAGTGACCGTAGAGGCGACCGACGGTGAGCACGTAGGGATAGGTGGCATCGGGGGGTTCCGCCAGACCCCGGCTGTGGTAGGCCCCAAAGTGGGCCCGGCCATCCGGGGTGTAGAAGGTGAGGTTACCGTAGAGCCGCGCCTGGCCCGGCTGGTCGGGGTGGCGGCAGGGCCAGCGGCTGGGGCCCTGGCTTTGCAATCGGTGGTGGCTGAGGCCCGACTGGTCGCAGGGGCGATCGCGGGTGAGGGCGGCAAACTCCTCGTAGACCTCAGCGCTGGATCCGTAGGCAAACTGCGGGCTAAACCCCAGCCGGTGGCCCACCTCCGCAAAGATTTCCCAGTCGGGCCGGGCCTGGCCCGGTGGCTGACGAAACCCGGAACAGAGGGTGACCACCCGTTCTGAGTTGGTCATTACCCCGGTCTTCTCGCTCCACTGGGCCGCCGGTAGCACCAGGTGGGCATAGGCGGCGGTTTCCGTCGGATAGTAACAATCCTGGTAGACGGTAAAGGGGGACTGGGCCAGGGCCGCCTGGGTCCGGCCCAGGTCCGGCATACTCACCGCTGGGTTGGTGGCCACGATCCAGAGCAGGTCAACTTCTCCGGTTTCCAGCCCGGTGATCATCTCCCAGCCGGTGCGGCCCGGTTGGGCAGAAATTTGCCCCGCCGGTAGCCCCCAGGCGGCCTCCAGCTCCGCCCGGTGCTGGGGATTGGTTACCTGACGATAGCCCGGCAGCAGATGGCACAGCCCCCCCGCCTCCCGCCCCCCCATGGCGTTGGGTTGGCCGGTCAGGGAAAAGGGACCGGCCCCCGCCCTACCCACCTGGCCGGTGAGCAGGTGCAGGTCGATCAGCGATCGGGCCTTAGCGGTGCCCTCCTGGGACTGGTTCAGCCCCATGGACCAGAGGGAGAGCACCGTCTGCGCCTGCCCCCAGAGTTGGGCCGCCTGTTCGAGCTCCGCCAGGCTCAGGCCACAGGTCTGGGCCACGGCGGCGGGGGGGTAGTGGGCCAGGACCGCCTGATAATCGGCAAAGCCCTGGGTATGGTCGGCGATGAAGGCGGTATCGCCATGGCCCCCGGCCAACAGCAGGTTAGCCAGGCCATGGAGGAGGGGGATGTCGGTGCCCGGGTGAATCGCCAGGTGTAGATCGGCGGCTTCGGCGGTGGCGGTGCGGCGGGGGTCGATCACCACCAGGCTGAGGCTGCGATCTCGCTTGTGGCGCTTAACCAAACGGTTGAACAGAATGGGATGGCATTCGGCGGTATTGGTGCCGATCAGCACCACACAGTCGGCCAGGTCTAGGTCTTCATAGCAACAGGGCGGGCCATCGGCCCCAAAGCTGAGGCTGTAGGCACTCACCGCCGATGACATGCAAAGGCGAGAGTTGGTGTCAAAGTTGTTGGTGCCCAGGCAGCCCTTTACCAGTTTCTGAGCGATATAGTAGTCCTCCGTTTGCAGTTGCCCCGAACCGTACATGCAGAAGGCCTCCGCCCCCCGCTGCTCCACTACACCCTGGAGTCGGTTCACCAGCAGGTCCAGGGCGCTGTCCCAGTCGATGGGGTGAAAGGGTTGATCCAGGCGCTCCCTGAATAGGGGGGTGGTGAGCCGGTCTGGGTGCAGGGCGGCGGCCACCGTTGCCCCCTTCACACAGACCATGCCCTGGCTGGAGGGGTGCTGGCGATCGCCCCGCACCTGCCAGCTATCCGCCCCGTTATCTTTGCTGGGTAAGACCTCCAAACCGCAGCCCACCCCACAGTAGGGGCAGAGACTTTTGTGGGGGGTAGAGGGACTAACCATAGATCGCTTAGCACCCCAGGTCGGGGGCTTGGGGTCAGGACTCTGCCACCCTAGGGGCTGGGGGGGAGGGAATTGTGTGGTCTCTGATACGGAAAGCCCAGGCCTATGAAGAAATCGGCATGGCTCCATGCGATCGCCGCAACCCCCCACCCCCAGGCCCAGGTCCGCTGGTCTAGACTGGAGAAAATGGGTTCTCATCCAGTTAGCCGTTTGTGACCACGGTTCCTAGCATGCCCCCCTTACTCCCCTCTGCCCCAGGTCACCCTCGCCTATGACCCCTATTCCCCTCTCCACCCTGATCAACCGCCTGGAGGTGGGCAGTTTTCAAGACCGCTGGGAAGTGGCTAAGCTGCTGCCCAGCTATGGGGAGGCGGTTTTACCCCCATTTCTGGAGCTGCTGCAGGATGAGGAGAGCGATGGGGAACTGCGTTGGTTTGTAACCCGCATGTTGGCCGAGATGCCCGGTCAGTCAACTATCTCCGCCCTGCTTCGCTTGGTTAACCGCACTGCCGATGTCGAATTAGCCAGGGCGGCTACGATCTCCCTGGGCCACCGTGGTGCACCGGGGATTGAAGCTTTGGTTAGCCTACTGCCCAGTCCCGAACATCGGTTGATCGCCACCCAGGCCCTGGCCCATAGCGGTCACCCCGCCAGTTTGCCCAGCCTGCTCAGCCTCACCCGGGAGCAAGACCCCACCCTGCGCGCCCTGGCCCTGGAGGGTCTGGGGTTGCTGGCCGATCCCCTGGCGGTGCCACCGCTGCTGGCGGCCCTGGCGGATGGGGTGGCGGCGGTCAGACGGCAGGCGGCCCTGGCCCTGGCGGCGGTGGTGACCCTGATTGAACCCCAGGTTTGCCTGGAAGGCCTACGGCCCCTGCTGGCGGATCCAAATTTGTCGGTGGCCCAGGCCGCCGCCCAAACCCTGGGGCGATTGCCCTCTCCCCTGGCGATCGCCGGCCTGGCCCCGCTGTTGACCACCCCCCTCACCCCCGAACCCCTGCAAAAAACTGCCCTGCAGGTCTTGAGCTGGTGCCCATCCCAGGGGGTTTTAGAGCTTTGGCGGGATCTCTGGCCCCAGGCCAGCTCAGCCCGCCGGTTGGATCTAATTGCCGCCCTGGAGGGCTGGACCGATCCCGCCTGGGCTGGGCCAGTGGGGGATCTGCTACGGGCCTGGTTGATCGGGTTGGGGCAGCCCGATCCTGACCCCAGCCTCCCCCAGAAACGGGCTATTGTCCTGGCCCTGGGCCGTCTCCAGGTGGCCCAGGCGGCTCCCCTACTACGGCCCCTGTGCCATCACCCTGACCCCTCCCTGGCCCTCCACGCCAGCGCCGCCCTGCGGCTGCTCGGGCAGGAAATGGCATAGACGATACAAAATCAGATGAATTCTTTGTTGTATGGTGAGCCAACCCAATTGGCCCAGGCTCTGTCACCGCTTGTCTCTATGCGCCTAGAACAGTTAGAAGCCTTCCTGGCGATCACCGAAATGGGGAGTTTTCAGGCGGCGGCCCAACGCTGCGGTGTTACCCAGTCCACTATTAGCCGGCAGATCCAGACTCTGGAGGCTGAGCTTCAGGCGACTTTATTGCATCGACAAGCCCAGGTGAAGGTAACGGTGGCCGGGGCGGCGCTGTTGCCCCGGGCCCGGCGGATCTGTCAAGATTGGCAGCTGGCCACCACCGAAATTCAGGACCTGATGGCGGGGAAACAACCAGAAATCTGTCTGGCGGCGATCCATTCCGTGGCCGCCTACCTGTTGCCACCGGTGCTCCAGCAATTTTATCGAGATCATTCTGAGGTGCAGTTGCGGGTCACCGCCCTGGGAAGCGATCGGGCCCTCAAGGTGTTGCGGGATGGGCTGGTGGATATGGCCATTGTGATGGACAATCCCCGGCTCACCACCAGCCCTGAGATGGTGGTGCAGCCCCTCTACGAGGAGCCGGTGCAGATTTTAATGGCGGCCCACCACCCCCTCACCCAGTTTACCCAGGTACCCTGGGGTGCCCTGGCGGCCTATCCCCAGGTGGTCTTTAAGGATGGCTACGGCATGCAACGGTTGGTGCAGGATCAGTTTGAGCGCCATGGCGGTACCCTGCAGGTGGCCCTGGAGCTCAATACCCTGGATGCCTTTCGGGGGGTGGTGCGCCAGGGAGATTGGCTGGCCTTGTTGCCCCAGTCCGCCCTGCTGGAGATGGGGGCTGATCCGGCCCTGGCGATTCGGTCCAGCGCCGATCCGGTCCTGACCCGGCGGGTGGTGTTGGTCACCACCCGCGATCGCCTCACCATTCCCCCCCTACTCCACCTCAGTCAACTCGTCCATCAGCAAATCGATCACCGTTTCCCTCTCCCTGAGCCCCGCCCCCATGAGTCAAGTCTTTCGAGAACTGCTGAAAAAAGTTGGTAGTGGCAGCCATACCGCCAAGTCCCTCAGCCGGTCAGAGGCGGCGACCGCCGGTCGCCTGCTGCTCACCCAGGCGGCCACCCCAGCCCAGATCGGCGCCTTTTTGATTGCCCACCGGATCAAACGCCCCACCCCGGAGGAACTGGCGGGTCTCCTGGATGCCTACGCTGACCTGGGCCCCTGTCTACCGGCCATTGCCAGTCCTCATCCCCTGGCGGTGCTGGGCTGCCCCTACGATGGCCGATCTCGCACCGCCCCCGTCACCGTGATTACCGCCCTGCTGCTGGCGGCGGCGGGGTTGCCGGTGTTACTGCACGGTGGCGATCGCATGCCCACCAAGGCTGGCCTACCCCTGATCGATATCTGGCGCCACTGGCAACTGCCCCTGGAGCGTCTCAGCCTGGATCAGGTGCATCACTTGCTGCAACAAACCAACCTGGGCTTTCTCTACCTGCCCCGCCACTTCCCCCAGGCGGCGGCCCTGGTGCCCTACCGGGAGGAGATTGGCAAACGTCCCCCCCTGGCTACGGTGGAGTTGCTTTGGTGCCCCTACGCCGGCCCGGCCCATCTGATTAGTGGGTTTGTCCATCCCCCCACGGAGACCGTAGCCCTGGCCGCCCTGGCCCTACGGGGCATAACTCGCTTCACCACCGTGAAGGGGCTGGAGGGCGGGGTGGATCTACCCCGCTCCCGCACCGCCATCATCGGGCTGGGGGAGTCGGATGGCTCCTGGCAACGGCTCTTGCTCCATCCCCAGGACTACGGCTTTAGCCGCGAAGACCCGCCCCTGGTGACGGAGTCAGCCTACCTGAAGTGCTTGACTGCCCTGCTTCAGGGGGGCAGGGGAACCCTCTACGACTCAGCGGTGTGGAACGGTGGGTTTTATCTCTGGCGTTTGGGGGGGTGTGACTCCCTAGAGCAGGGTTTTAGCAAAGCCCGGCGCCTGATTAGCGAGGGGCATCTGCTGGCCCATCTGGATCGGCTGCGCCAGGTTGTTACCGCCCTGGCCTAGGGGTGGGCCTGACGGCGGAAGAGGAAATCCAGAGCGTAGTTGCGTAGGTCGTAGTATTCCGGCTGCTCCATCAGTCGCGATCGCTGCCGTGGCCGCCCAAAGGGCAGCTCCAGCACCTCGCCAATCTGAGCCGCCGGACCATTGGTCATCATGACGATGCGATCGGCCAAAAATAGGGCCTCATCGATGTCGTGGGTGATCATCATCACCGTAATTTGGTGGTCCTGCCAGATTTTCAGCAGCTGCTCCTGCAACTCCTCCCGGGTAATCGGGTCGAGGGCGCCAAAGGGTTCATCCAGGATCAGCACCTGGGGCCGCAGGGCTAGGGCTCGGGCGATACAAACCCGCTGCTTCATGCCGCCGGAGAGGGCTGCCGGCTTTTTATGGGCTGCCTCCGCCAGCCCCACCAGCTCCAAGTGTTCCATGACCATCTGTTTTTTAGCGGCGGCAGAATGGCGGGGAAAGACCGCCTCCACCCCCAGATAGATGTTTTCGTAGGCGGTCAACCAGGGCAATAGGGCGTAGTTTTGGAACACCACCATGCGATCGGGGCCCGGAGCCTGGATTGGTTCGCGCTGCAGGCGCACCTGCCCCTGGGTGGGCTGGCGGAACCCCGCCACCATGTCCAACAGGGTGGATTTGCCGCAGCCCGAGTGCCCGATCACACAGACAAATTCACCTTCCTGGATGGTGAGGTTAATCCCCTCCAGAACGATGTAGTCACCGGTAGGGGTGGGGTAAACCTTCGATAGGTTGTCGAACACCAAAAAGGGCTCGGAACTCAAACCTGGGGTGGGGGAGGGGCTAGGGGAATTTAACACGGCCATAGGAAAGAAAGATCAGGGGGCAGTCTGGGGAGGGGGGCTTAAACCAAGATTTCTTCAATCCGCAGATCCCGTTTGATGGTCAGTTGATCCAGGTAGGCCAGGGGGTGGTCGGGGTTAAAGGTGATGCCATCAAACAGACGGATGGCATGGCGATCGCGGCCCGTATCCGGCAACCCCAGTTCGCGGGCCGCCTGGCCAAAGATATCGATACGGTGGACCCGTTCACTAATCTCCAGCCAGTTGCGGGGAAAGGCCACCATGCCCCAGCGGGCCATTTGGGTAAGGATCCAGAGGCCTTCAATGGCATCGGGGCAGTTGGTTTTGCCGTTAAAAAATTGGTTGTAGTTGGGGATCATCTGGGGCTCACCGCCATCCCCCCGAGGGTAGGCATCGATCCAGCCGGGGCGGGTGTAGACCGGGTCAGAGCCCAGGTATTCAGGCCGACAGAGCCACCCCAGAATCTCCTCCCGGTGTAGGGGGTCGTCACAATACTCGCAGGCCTCCAGCAGGGCTCTCACCAGGGCCAGGTGGGTTTTGGGATACTGTTCGGCCCAGGCTTCGGTTACCCCTAGCACCTTTTCAACGTGGCCTGGCCAGAGATCGTGGTCCGTGGCTAGCACCACCCCGATACCCTCGTATACCGCCCAGGAGTTCCACGGTTCCCCCACACAGTAGCCATCGATCGCCCCCGATCGCAGGGTGGAGACCATCTGCGGGGGAGGAATCATGGTGACGGTGACATCCCGGTCGGGGTCAATGCCGCCGCTGGCTAACCAGTGGCGGAGCAGTAGGTGCTGCATCGAAGTAGGATGCACCGCCGCCAGGGTGTGCACCTGGTCGGGGCGGTGGGCCAGGGCGGCTTTAAAGTCCGCCAGGCTCCGCACCCCGGCGTCGTAGAGTTGGCGGTTCAGGGTAATGGCGTTGCCACCCCGGCTCAGGGTGAGGGCGCTGATCACCGGCACCGAGGCCGATCGCCCCAGCCCCAGGGTGAGGCCCAGGGGCATGCCCGCCACCATCATGGCGGCATCCAGCCGACCACTGGTGACCCCATCGGCGATCGCCCCCCAGCTGGGTTCCCGGTTGAGGGTGACCTGGCTCAGGCCATGGGTCTCAAATAGCCCCAGTTCTTTGGCTACCACCAGGGGAGCACAGTCGGTTAGGGGAATAAAGCCCAGCTCCAGATTCACCTTCTCCAGGCCATTGGCCGCCACCGCCGCCGCCGGTTTGGCCTGGTGCTGTTTGGTGCGCTTCTGCTGGTTCAAAAAATAGACAATTTCATTGCGCAGGCTGTAGTAGTTGGGGTGTTTCACCACCTCCAGGTGTTCCCGGGGGCGGGGGAAGGGCACCTCAATAATTTGACCAATGTGGGCGGCGGGGCCATTGGTCATCAGCACGATCCGGTCCGCCAGCAGCAGGGCTTCGTCCACATCGTGGGTGACCATAACGCAGGTGACTTCGTGTTCCTGACAAATTTTCATGAGTTGCTCCTGCAGCCCCCCTCGGGTGAGGGCATCGAGGGCGCCAAAGGGTTCGTCCAGCAGCAGCAGCTTAGGTCGGATGGCCAGGGCCCGGGCGATCGCCACCCGCTGTTTCATCCCTCCGGAAATCTGGCCAGGTCGTTTGTGGGCCGCCCTTTCCAGCCCCACCACCTGCAGGTGGTGATCGATCAGGCGATCGCGCACCGCCTGGGGATGCTGCTTCATCACCTGGTCCACCGCCAGGGCAACGTTCTGGCGCACCGTCAGCCAGGGCAGTAGGGAATAGTTTTGAAACACCACCATGCGATCGGGCCCCGGCTCGGTGACCTGGCGACCCTCTAAAATGATGCCGCCGCTGCTGGGCTGATCAAGGCCCGCCAGGATATTCAGCAGGGTGGACTTACCACAGCCCGAGTGCCCCACCAGACAGACAAATTCCCCCTGGTGGATGGGTAGCTCAATATTGTTGAGGGCAACGTATTCCCCTCCCCCCGGCAGGGGAAAGCGACGATCAACGTGGTCAACTTCAAGAAAGACGGTCATGGCGGTTATTACTCAGGGGACATCACTCAAGGCAGGAAAGGGCTAGGACTGATCTTCTGGCGGCAATACCAGGCGGCTGACGAAGACGATCAGGCGGTCTAGCAACAGACCCACCAGGCCAACGTAAACAATGGCGATGATGATGTCGCTAATCCGGGAGCTGTTCCAGGCATCCCAGATGAAAAAGCCAATACCAACCCCGCCAATTAGCATTTCAGCGGCAACGATGGCCAGCCAGGAGAGGCCAATGCCGATGCGCAGACCGGTGAAAATGTAGGGAACCGTGGCGGGAAATAGCACCTTAAAGAAGTACACCGGTTTAGATAGGCGCAGCACCCGGGCCACGTTGGTGTAGTCCCGGGGGATTTGCCTGACCCCTTCGGTGGTGTTAATGATGATCGGCCAGATGGCGGTAATGAAAATCACGAAAATAGCCGAGGGATTAGCCTGTTGAAAGGCGGCCAGGGAAATCGGTAACCAGGCCAGGGGTGGGATGGTGCGCAACACCTGGAAAATTGGGTCAAGGGCCTGGTACATGAGGCGATTGGTGCCCACCAAAATACCCAGGGCAATGCCCACCAGGGCCGCCAGGGTAAAGCCCAGAGCCACCCGCTGCAGGCTGGTTAGCACCTGCCAGAATAGGCCCTTATCGGTGCCGCCGTAGTCAAAGAAGGGGTTGACAATCAGCTCCCAGGTTTCTGTCACCGTGCGGATGGGGGTGGGTAGGGTGGCGCCGGGGGCCATGGTGAACAGCTGCCATAGGGCCAGGAAAACCAGCAGGGCGATCGCCGGTGGCACCATCGCCTGCAGGCCCTGGCCCAGGGTGGTTAGCCAGCGGGGAGAACGGCGGAGATTGAGGGGGGCGGTCATAGGGCTAGGGGAACTATGGAGGACAAGGGCAATAATCACGCAGCTGGTCCCCTATCCTGCACCGTGAGGTGCAGGATAGGGGACCAGGGTTGATTTACACCCGTTTGATTTTCAAACTGCTCAAGTAGGCGCTGGGGTTTTCTGGGTCAAACTTAATGCCATCGAAGAAGGTTTCCACCCCTCGGGAGGGGCTCTTGGGAATCATCGCCTCCTGGCCCAGGGCCTGGGCGGCTTCCCGCCACAGGTCTTCCCGGTTGACCGCCTCCACCAGGGCCTTGGTGTCGGTTTCCGCCGGCAGTTTACCCCAGCGGATGTTTTCCGTCAGGAACCACAGGTCATGGCTCTTGAAGGGGTAGGAGGCGTAGTCATCCCAGTATTTTTGTTTCAGGTCAGGGAGCTCTTCCACCCGGCCGGTGCCGAAGTCAAACTTGCCTAGGGAACGGTCGATGATGTCTTCAAAGGGCACGTTAAACCAGGCCCGTTGGGAGAGAATCTGGCACATCTCCTCCTTGTTCTCCGCCTTACTACACCACATGGCCCCTTCCATGGTGGCCATCAGCAGGGCCTTGGCGGCCTTGGGATTTGTATCCACCCAGTCAGCCCGCATGCCCAGGGCCTTTTCTGGGTGATCTTTCCATAGTTCGCCAGTGGTGAGGGCGTTGTAGCCAATTTTTTGGTTCACCGTCTGTAAAGGCCAGGGTTCCCCCACACAGAAGGTATCCATATTCCCCACCTTAACGTTGGCTACCATCTGGGGCGGGGGTACCACAATGGTGGAAACATCTTTATCGGGGTCAATCCCCCCCGCCGCCAGCCAGTAGCGGATCCAGAGATCGTGGGTACCGCCGGGAAAGGTCATCGCCGCCTTGAGCTCCTTACCCTCGGCCTTACGCTTTGCAAAGACGGATTTGAGGGGGCTACTATCCAGGCCAATCTTTAAATCCAGGTAGTCGTTGGCTAGGCAAATACCCTGGCCATTGGTATTTAACCGGGCCAGGATATACATGGGCACCTTCTTGCCATCGGTGACAACCCCCTGGGAAATCAGGTAGGGCATGGGGGTGAGGATGTGGGCCCCGTCAATGCCGCCACCGGCGGACCCCAGCACCAGGTTGTCCCGGGTGGTGCCCCAGGAGGCCTGCTTTTCCACCGACACCTCGGTCATGCCGTACTTGGCGAAGAACCCCTTTTCCTTGGCGATAATTAAAGGGGCGGAATCGGTCAGGGCAATAAAGCCCAACCTGGCGGTGGGGGTCTCGGGGGCCTCCCCCCCACTGACCGGGGCTGCTGGGCTGGGGGGAGGGCTGGCCTGGTCAGAGCCCCCCTGGCCGCAGCCGTGGAGTAAAACCGCACCGGTGGCGGCGGCGCCGGTGGTGATCAAGAACTTACGACGGTTGAGACGGGTCATGGGTGATTCTCTAAAATTAAGGACTTGGGTTGGACGTTAGGGGTAGGGTGAGCAGGCCTGGGGTAGCCCTGCCTCCCTCAAGGGTGGTGATTAGCACCTAAACCCGAGGGAAAAGACTGATCACTCCGGCCCATGGGGATCTGCCGAGGGTTTCCCCGGGTAGGGCCTACCCAGGGGCCGCCGGCTCCTGGGGAATGGCACCAAAGTGGGTGATCAGTAAGCCTTCCAGCACCTCCAGCAGGTCATCACAGGGGATGGCTTTCTGCACACAGGTGCCCAGTTGGGCCTCCTTACCCACCTTGCCTCCCATGTAGATGTCCACCCCCTCCACCATGCGGCCATCCTTGCGGGCTTTGGTGCCCATCAGGCCGATGTCCGCCACCTGGGGTTGACCGCAGGAGTTGGGGCAACCGGTCCAGTGGATGCGGACGGGCTGGGGTAGGGTGAGGCGGTCATCCAGCGATCGCGCCAACCCCAGGGCCCGCTGTTTGGTCTCCACCAGGGCAAAGTTGCAAAACTGGGCGCCGGTGCAGGACACCAGCGATCGCACCAGTGGGTTAGGGTCCAGGGTGAAGCGCTGCAGCAGGGGTTCCTGCAACAGGGCCGCCAGGCGGGAGCTGGGGACGTGGGGGATAATTACGTTTTGCTCTACGGTGAGCCGCAATTCACTATCCCCGTAGACATCTGCCAGCCGAGCCAGGTCCAGCATGGCCTCGGCGGTGAGTCGCCCCACCGGTACGTGCAGACCGACAAAGTTGAGACCGGGCTGTTTCTGTGGATAAATACCCAGGTGGTCCCGTTTATCCCAGTCCACCTCGTCCTTGGCGGCCGCCCTTAGCAGGGGCTGACCGTAGACCGACTCCACCGCCGCCCGGAACGGCTCTAACCCCCACTCATCAATCAACCACATTAGCCGTGACTGTTGGCGATTGGCCCGCAGCCCATGGTCTCGATAAACCTCTAGAATTGCTCGACAAAGCTCCACCACCGCCTGGTCCGGGGGCACCCAGGCATCCAGGGGAATGGCGGCGGCACAGCGACGGGCGGAAAAGAACCCCCCCACCAGGACGTTAAAGCCCAGGCGACCCTCCCGGTAGGCCGGTACAAAGGCAATATCATTAATCTCCGCGTGGACCGAGTTATCCCGTCCACCCTCAATGGCAATGTTGAATTTACGGGGCAGGTTGGTAAATTCTGGGTTGCCGGCTCCATTAGCGGTGATCATGTCCTGCACCAATCGCACCAGCCCCCGGGTATCGATTAGTTCACTGGCATCAATGCCGGCCACCGGCGAGGCAGTGATGTTGCGAACATTATCCATGCCTGACTGCACTGAGGTCAGGCCCACCGCCTCAAAACG
Organism: Leptolyngbya sp.; assembly: GCA_040381765.1. GTDB lineage: Bacteria > Cyanobacteriota > Cyanobacteriia > Phormidesmidales > Phormidesmidaceae > Nodosilinea. The sequence goes on along the minus strand of JBEIGU010000106.1, from coordinate 871 downwards.
CTGAAAAATATCTGGAATATCTTCTAAACGAATGCCCCGCAGCTGGATGTTTTGACGGGTGGTAATGTCGGCACTGCCCTCGTCGCCATAGCGTTGAATTACCTCCCCTAGCAGGCGCATTTTTTGACTGGACAGCACTCCGCTAGGCAGGCGCAACCGCACCATGAACCGACCGGGGGTGACGGGACGGAAGAAAATACCCAGCCACTTTAAACGATGGGTTAGGTCGGTTTCCTCCACCGATTCCCAGCCGATTTGGGCAAAATGCTCTAGCTCTGCCTTAACCGCCAGGCCATCTTTTTCCGCCTTAAATTTCTCAAACTTATTTAGTTTTGAATTGGTTTCGACCATGGCAACGCTACCGGCATCCCGGCTCGGGTACGACAAGCTAGGCTGATCAGTTAATTTGATTTCACCCCAGGCTGATTAGGATCTGGGTAAAAAAGTAGACAAATAGCTGACTAAAAAATAATTGAATCGCCTGAATCTCATCAGGAGGCTAGCCCGTTCCCTGGGGGGAATTTTGTATAGGCAAGTACATAAAGTTAATGCCCAAAGACTTTGTGCAATCTATTGATGCGATTCCTGCATAATCAGGCTGAGAGGTTGTTTGAAAAGGGCTCAGGTATAGTTTGCCTCCAGGGGCCGCTAAAATACTGAATTTTGTGGTGATTATCCCTCTGATACCCCTAGTGGCATTAATCATGATATTTAAGGGTCCTGATCGAGTCTCAGAGAACTCCATAGAAAATATGATCCAATAGCTAAGATGGTTTACCCGTGATTTCCACAAACCACTTTGGCAAATTAGGCAGTCGCTTAATCTGTTGTTCCAATTGAGCCATTGCCTGTTGGGTCAGTTTCACTCCTG
>JBEIGU010000105.1:0-14183 GCA_040381765.1 Leptolyngbya sp. | reverse complement strand
TGAAGAGTGGGGAGAAAATGAATTTAAGATACGCAGTGAAGATTTTTATAAAGGTGCTTTAGAAGCATATAGCTTAATTACAGATATTCCACATGAAAATGCAATCGTAAAATACGAGTTAGAGGATGGAATGCTTAAAGATCATGAATGGTCTTTTATTAGCGATACCGATAGTAGTTTACAGAATCTAACACTTGATTGGCATAGTCGGGCCGAGCTAGGTATTGAGAATGTACCTCAGCTGCAGAACGGCGTATTCTAGGCTTCTCTTCTTCTAACACACTCTCTCTGCTTGGAATATTAAACCTACTGCCAGTTGTCGATGGAATTGGTGTAGGGCCAGAATACGCTGGTAGATGATTATATAGCCAATGGTTAGCACTATCAATGGCTAGTTGTTGTAAAGGCTTAGGTACATTTTCTGGAACGATTGGATTGCGTCCTTGTGTAATATAAGCGGCTACAGGTTCAGCGTGTAACTCCCTAGCTGTATGAGATGGACTAACAAAGGCGGTACCATCTGAAGATAGTAGGCCTACATCTGCCAAGCCTGCTTCATTATGACGATGAATGTTTGATAGATGATGCCCTAGTTCGTGAAAGCCAACATAGGTTTGTTGCCACTCAGCTAGCCTGTCTTTCATTTCTTGAGGGTACGCTTGAGAGAATTTAGCACCGAAGAATTTCTTGCCTAGCATCGTTTGCTCTGGCGAAGGTGTAGCAACTAATATAGTAGGCTGACCCGTACCTCTTCCTGTCGGCAAATATTTGCCATGGCCACCGCCAGGGATAGATTCTACAAATAATAGCTTAGCTCCAGTCTTACCAGCAGCATCTACCAACCTCTGACGCATTCTAGATAATAACCCTGGCGCTTCATCGGAACGAAGGTATGAACTACCATCAATAAATGCTTGGACTAACTGCTTTTCAATTGCTTCAGGACTAGAGGTTAGCTGCCCCGCAAAGCGACGAAATAAATTATCACTACCATCTGGTGTCTTTAGCCGATGCAGCCTGTCATAGGCTTGGTCGCTAAGGCTTGGATTGATGGCAGACATGCCATCTGGTACAGCAATAGTTGTTTTCTGGTTGTCACGTAGAGCAGAAAAGTTAAAAGGCTTTTGGGCTTGATAGGTAGATTCTAGGACAATGCCTGAAGGGTTGCGTTGTTGACCTAATGGGACCAACCCTTTCTGCTGCATGTAATTGTCTAGAAACTTGATAGCTTCTGGATTGGCTGCAGGCGTGGAAATAGTAATTAAGTCTCTAAGACCTGGATAGTTAAATACTTGTTTTGCCAGGATAGGGCTCATGCTAATAACCTACTAATGTTGTGAACCCCCTATTAATGCCGAAGCATCGCAAGGGGGTAGTAGGCTCCCATCTAGAATTATAGATAATTTCTAGATAAATAGCACAAGTCTCTATTGTTGTTTTTCTTCGATAATAGCTTCTAGTTTAGAAATGTCGTCTTGTGTCAGTAGATGGCTATTCAAACGCAATGTTTCAATTGCTTTGCTTATATACATCTGGACTCTAAAACGTCGAGTAACACCTTCTAACTCGTCTGGCATAGTTTCTCGTATCGATAGTAATTGGTACCGTCAGTGTTTGTAGTTTCTGAGATAGGCTTTCCATTACGCATTATATGCGACAAATGGGTAAGTGGCCGAACGATGATATGTCCTCTGTTATCTTGTAAGGCAATCACACTATTAGAAACAATAGTGGCATCACTAGCCTCAGTCTCAATAGATTTCACATGACCAATAAAGGTATAGAGGGTGCCTGAGTAATGCCGGAATTGATCGCCAATAGTTAATGTCATGGTACGCAATTGTAAAAAAGATAAGTATACTTTAGCAAGTAGGAAATCTCCCAGTAGGACTCCCAACATCGTCTAACACTAGGAGATTAAACTCTGTGTACATTGATGCCGCATTTCCACAATTGCTAGGGGCTGAGCTATTTCGGCCTAGTCCTAGCTATATCGCTGAAATGGTTTTTCAACCATTGATTGTTTGGGACTTCTCCAAACAACCTGGTGAAACCATTCAACTGGATTAAGTATTGGTCCAGTCTAAACTCTGTGAATTGCTGGAAGCCCTCGGAAATTACAACACTCGTTTAAGTAGAGTGTTGTAATTATTGGGTAATCAGCAGCCAAGCTAAACAGTAATGTTTAGAAGGTTCAACGACTAGGGTTAGCAATTTTGAATAGTTTTGTTTACGCAATCAGGCAACATGAATTGCCTGAGTTTAACTACAAAATTGCTCTACAATACCAGAGAAACCATGATTCATGTGCCTCTGATTTTGTAGCGAATCCGCCTAGCGATTTACCTTACAGCCTAAATAACCTGCCTTTGTTAGAGTCTCTTACATATAATCAGTGGCGTGATCTAGCAAAACTTTATAAAGTTGCAAGATCCAATACTGTTTCTGAAACCAAAGAGTATTTTCGAGAGGTAGTAAAAAATAGGCTTAATGAAATCGAAAAAGGATGATAAGACCCCACGAGCGCAGGGCACCACTAAAAGGGTGATGAGATAGTCTGAACTGCATTGATCGTAAAAATGCAGAACTAAAGGATAAAGAGCCTTTAGGGTAACAGTTGCGATACTCCTATTGGGGTAGATTGACTGCCCTCCTATTAGGTAACTAATAGGTAAGAAATTCGGTGAATTGCTGGGAAGCCTTCAATTAGTTATAATTAAACTATGTTTAGTTGTAACTGGCTAATCAGCAGCCAAGCTAAGCAGTAATGTTTAGAAGGTTCAGAGCATAGTTGTATCAAACTTATGTCACCGAATGATGAACGGTTTGTGATAGGTTGTTTGCTTGGTGATGGTTGTATAACAAGGAGCTACGTAGAAACCTGGAAAGACAACAGGTACTACTATCCTAGGTTAAAGATTACTCACTCAATTGAGCAAAAACTATATCTAGAGTGGAAGGCTCAAAATCTGAATAGAATTTTTGGAAGGAGTACAAAGGTAGTAGAAGAAGAATACAACTCATATTCGGGCAAGGAAGGAAAGCTTCCAGGGTGTCGCTACCTATTTAGCTCAAAAAAGTTGGAATGCTTTTACGATTCTCTGTACGTAAACGGTCGAAAGACCTTTACCAAGAATTTGTACAAGGATCTTGGACTTCAAGAGTTAGCTCTTTTCTTTATGGATGATGGCAGCTTTGGGGTATATGCGGAAGGCTATGAAAGGAAGAACAAAAAAGGAGAGAATGTAAAATACGCCTACGCAATTCCAAGGGCATCAATTGCCACAAACTGCATGGATGAAAATGAGCTAAAAGCTACACAGAGATGGATTTACGATTTAACAGGATGCGAAGCACAGGCCAGTAAGGTCAGTCCTAACAGGAAAGATCAGAAGGTTTTGAAGATAGCAACCAGTGATGTCAGAAGATTCATTGAAACACTCAAGCCTTATTCTCATTCGGCAATAGCATACAAGTTTGATCTGGAGACGATAAAGAATCCAGCGAGTCCTTGGGTTGAATATATCCAAGGATAATAAGCAACCAAGAGTGCCGAACACCCTAAGGGTGAAGATGTATGCCGAACTTGCGGGATGATAAACCGTAAGAACCAAAGGATAAAAAGCCTTTGGGATAACATATTGAGTCCTGGGACTAAAGAGAATCGTGAGCGTGAAGCTGCAGAAACCATTGGTACTGCAAATTCACGGGCAATCACCAAGGAAAAGGTGCTTGTGACTTTGAAGGAGTATCCAAAGAAAGTATGCTCCGCCATTCAGTAATGAATGGGCAATAACTCGGTGAATTGCTGGAAAGCCTACCTTTTTAGGTGTAACCAAATAAGTTGTACTGGTTGTATCTAAAATGGCTAATCAGCAGCCAAGCCATTTAGGAATAAATGGAAGGTTCAGAGACTAGAGCAACGAGTCCCAATGACTGGCAAAGGTTAATGGACAATAAAGCTCCACGAGTGCCGAGCACCCTAGCCGCTTAGGTGGGTGAAGATATAGTCCGAGACACAGACGAAAAGGATAAGTCTGTGAGGGAAGGATAAAGAGCCTTCCTGTAACACTTGATACAGGACCCGCCGATCCTCTTGATCCAGCTGCTCCGTCAACGTTCAAGATCCCCAAGCTAACTATCCTTCGTGCCCAGCGTATGCTGTGGGACATGGGCGTAGCGGGTTTCCACCAGTCAATTGGTAGCTTGAATTTGTTGGACGATTATCGCCGGTGGCGCGATAGAGTTTGGATCAACGAAGCGTTGAAGACTACCAATACCTATAATCCTGGGGGCATTGCAGATGGCAGTGTTGTTAGTACTACTAAATTCAACATTGCCACTGACTTGCTAACAGTCGTAGAACGGTTGCGTAACGCCAACGTCCCGACCTTCGAGGATGGTAATTATCGTTGCCTAGCAAGCCCTCGGTTCATGAAACACTTGCGTCAAGATAGCTCCTTCCGTGAAGTTGCCAGATACCCTGGCTTCCCCGGAATGCAGCCTAACCTGGCGATTTACGGTGGCCCTCAGATGAACCAGTACAATACGCCACAAGGACAGCCTGTGATGCCTTCTGGCTTTGTATTTGAAGGGGTGAACAATATCGTTCATTTTGAGCGACCTTGCCCCGCTACTGCGTGAGCAGATAGCTAGATTCCGGTGAATTGCTGGAATGCTACCTATAGCCTATATCCCTACAACATGGTCAGTAATGACGGGTGTGAATGGTTAAAAAGATATAGGGTAAAGCAAATCAGCAGCCAAGCTGCCTAGGGATAGGTAGAAGGTTCAACGAATAGGGGAATACTGACTAGACCAGCCAATGAATCCCCCACGAGTGCCGGAGTACTCTAATTGCTAGATTTTCGATCTTTCCAATAGCTGGAAGTTCGTTCTAGCCAGTACCTCAAAAAAACTGAATACTTACGCTCCATAAAAGGAATGCCTTCAAGGTCTTTGTAGAGCCAGTCTAAAATAGGCTGATTTGATCGAACACCTTGAAGTACCCAAACATTTCTTCCTGTGTCCTTGCTGGTCTGACTTTTCTTGTAAAGTAAATGACCAGTATGAGAGTTAATAAGAGCACGAACTTGATCGATGCAAAGCTCTGAGCCACTGCAAAAGATAAAATTCGTCTTATAAACTCCCCCATCTCCGTCTAAATATCCTCTTAGATATGCTTGAGGGTATTTAGAAGCACAGGGAGAAATCTGAATGGTTTTAGTCTTTCGAGGAGTAATCCCCTCACGCATAAGGTCTAAAGCCATTTGTTGAGAGGTAATGCGTAAAACAGAGCGATGAGACTGCTTACTAGCTGCTAAAGAACCAGAGTTAATAACAGTTCTTTCTTTCAAGAAATGGACAGCTCCTAAAGCTTTAGCAAAAGCATAGACAGTAGCATGATCTTTGTAATCAAGAGATAGTTGGATTCTACTATTCTCAGACACGCACCCGTCAGTCGCAAGCATTCCTATCCAGTAAGCTTTCTCGGGTAAATCTATTTCAGAGAAATAGTTTACTTTTAGGCTATCAGAGTTAAATTGAGTATGAGTCCCTCTTCGCCTACTCTGGCCAGTTGACTTATCCTTCATCTGACCAGTTTTTTGGGTATAAGAAGAAATACCTAATTTAATTCGCCTGGCCCTGATTGTAGGAGCTTTTACTCCAAACATTTGGGCAATTTCATGGTCCGAATAGTTTTCTGTCAAAGCTTCCAGCTTAGACTCTTGCTCGGGCGTAAGTATAGGTTTCATCAAAGGTTTAATAGAGTACAAGATATATTCTAACCTGCATGAATAGGCGTTTTACCTACAAAAACGAACATGCAGAACTAGAGGATAAAGAGCCTCTAGGGTAATACATGAAGGTTCTTTGAATCGACTAACATGCCAACTCAAGTCGTTAACAGTTTGGATGCGAACCTGGGCATCTTTTTTGGTCCCCAAGCATTAGGCATGGGGGTAGGAGGCCCCAATGCTCAGGTTCTGCTAAACAACAACGACGACTTTAGTCGGTTTGTAATTGCCATTTGGCAGCTATATGCAGGCTTTGAGCCATTGAACTTGGACTTCATCCAGGTTGCTCGTACCTTCGCTAGCTAGTGACTGTAGGCTCCCATATCCTTTCGTCTTAGGACATGACATGGCTCATTACATCTTTCCAGGAGACTTTGTTGCTCCTTTGGATTCGTTACAGCCGGTGGCTTTATATGTCCCACCGTTCTACACCTATCGGATCACTGGGTTCGTTGATATTGCTAGTACCAATACCTTGACTCAGTTTGACTTGGTTACCCCATCGGTCAACAATACTAACCCTGACAAAGTTTATACTGCAGGGCTTAGTATTCCAACTGGTGCTTGGGTACGTCGTCGGGCGATTCGTATCCCTAGTACGAATACCGCTGGCAAGGCTGCTACGTTGGCGGGAACTACGGGCAATCGTCTAGTACTAGGTACTGGCAATACTGATAGTACAGCAGGCAATATGGTCCAGGCGGCTAGTAGTGCTTATGCAGCAGGTGGGTATCGGATTGATACCATTGCTCCTACAGCACTAGGGGCTGCAGCTGCTCTACGGTTGTATGTAGCAACTACAGGCAACGATGGCGCTGGGGCTGCTCCGACTGCGTCTACAGGCACTATCCGAGTGCTATGGGAAGTTGTTTATCAAACTTCTGCTGAAGTTGTTACGATTGACGAAATTCCTAACGCTACCAAGTAGGTGACTGACCATGACCATTGTTACGCACAAGCGAACGCTTGCTAAATGTACATTGGTCGGTCAGTTTCGAGATGGTAATGTTACTTACTATACGCTGCGTGAAAATGTAGCAACTGGTGAGTATTCCCGCACGTTTACCGCTGTTGAAAGTGAGCTTGACTTTCCTGCCATGGCAGAGGTTATCTCATTTTCAGCAGCACGGGAACGGCGTAAGCCAGAAAAGAAACTAGCCGAACCTGACGTTAGTGAAACGGTCGAGACGACAATTGTTGAGGCTAAAGAGCGTGACCCTAATAAGGTTTATATAAACGACTCTGAATTAACAGCTCAAGGATTGTCTAGTTCTGTAATTCAAGGTATCGGTCCTATTACTGCAGGACGTATACTAGAGTTACGACGTAATTTCCCTGGTGGTAAGTTTACTTCTATCGATGATCTATCTTCGATAAAAGGTATCAACTGGGAAAATTACACCGATACGATATCGTTTGAATAGCAGTGTAGATGCGATGCAGCGAACTATTTCAGGAAGACGTTCATTAAACGCAGTTCCGCGTAGTTATTTACTGCATCGCATTTTCTATCAAGGGCGGAATATACCAACAGAAAGTAACTACTTTAGATATGCTGGTATGTTTACTGATGAAGTAATGAGTGATCCATACCGACAATTAAGTAAAATAAAGATATCACAAATGCAAGGCCCTAATTTGTTTACCGCTAAGGAAGGATATATACGGTAATGACACAGTCTCCATGGGAACAATTTAAGGAAACATATTCGCCTCGTAATGTAGGGCGACGTATGTTTACCCTGGAAGGCGCGAGAGAAGCTATTCAAGAAAATTATATTGACCCTGCCCGTGCTTATTATGATAGGGCTAGTAGTGGCGGAGTTATTTCACCTGAACGATTAGAAGGTTATCGTAAAGGTGTAAATATACCACTTACAAATAAAGCTATTCCTGGCACTCGATTTGCTGGCGAAAAGTTTGCTACAGCATTGGAAGGGACTGGCAAGGGAGCAAAGACACTACGGAATGTAGTTAACTTTATCCCAGGTCTTAACTTAATCGGCGACGTATATGACGTAGCAGAAGCTGTTGTAGGCGTTGCTAGGGGCGACAAAGAACGACAGGGGCAGGCCAAAGCATTGGCGCGTGAGATGGCAAATCAAGGGCTTAGCTTGGATGAAGCGATGACCTACATCGAATCAACGCCTGACCTGCAAGATTTAGCAGGCAATATAGGAGCTGATGACTTTGCTAAGACTGCGGCCTATGCTGCATTTACAGGTGGTCCTTCGTTGAACCCAGTCGCAGCGGCGGCTGGTGGTATTACAGCAGGTGACCTACAACGAGAGAAGGGAATTCGTAATCGAATGTTTAAAGAAGAATTTTTGAAAGCATCAACTGGCGCAATGCAAGGATTCTGATGAGCATAAAAGCTGTAGATAGCATTGATACGACAGCCAAGCGCAGACTAGATGCTTTGTATACAGCGCTTAGCAATGCTGCGATCGCCGGTGCTGTTGTAGGTGCACTAAGAGGGCAAGAGTCGGAACTATCAAAAGCGCGACGGCTTGGCTTGCAATTAGCGAATAGTGATCAGTTTGATAGTGTTGATCACTTGATGACCTATTCTAAAGATATGGATAGCCCTGTTTATTATAATTATGCAGGAACTAATGCATTGGATTGGCTGAAGACAGCAGTTGGTACAGGGATGTTAGCCGCTACTAGAAAGCCTATTGTTACTTTAGCTGGCGGAATGTATCTACTAGATAGGCAGTTTGAAAAAGACGCTAGAGGTAGAGTATTTAGAGAATCGTTTGTTTCTAATTTAGGTGAGTAGATGGCAGAATGATATGCAGGACAAAAGGTAGCCAAAGCTGCAAAAGATAATCCATGCTGGAAAGGCTATAAAGCAATAGGAATGAAACAAAAGAATGAAAAGATGGTCCCTAATTGTGTGCCGGACAAGTAAATAAGTAAGTGCCACTAATAGGTTTGAGTTGGTTTTAAGTTAGACTGAAAGTTATTTGGGTGAATAGGATGCCTGATTTTTCTGGAGCTGGGGCTAAAGCAAAGCGGTTTGCCGGTGAATTATTATCAAAGCCGTATGTAACTTATCCAGCGGCTGCTGGGGCAGGTGTAGCGGCAGGGGCGGCAATTGGCAGTGTAGCTGCAATGCCTAGTGAAGATGAGCGCTACACTCAGGCCTATAATCAAATTCAATCAATGGTAGGCGATAGCTTTAGTGCTGAAGATATTGACTATGAAACACAGCGTATTTTGTATGATCATCGAGGGGATATGACTCCTCTAATGGAAGGTGGCAACTGGCAAGAATTTGCACAAAAACAACAAGCAATGGCAGGGGCAATGCCGTTAGATAGTACTGGAACGGAAGTTGGATATATGTAATGGTTGCATTATCGCCAGCCGACATAGATAGGGTAAAGTTCCATACCGGGATGGTTAACATAAAATACATCCCGGCTCAAGACATTTCACGATTATTAGAATCGTGTAATGACATTGAAGGGAATTATGCCAAGAAACAAATTATTGCTCAGCTTGATCGATGTGATGAGATTTGGAAGAATACTAATATGACAGAAGAAGCTGCTAATGAAAAGCGGCTATATTCTGGAGATGTAAACCGCTCTGAAGTATATTGGAATTTAGCAGATGCGATGCGTCTATGGAGTGATGCTTATTTAAGAGAAACCGATAGGCTATGTCGATTATTATCTTTACCAAATTACCATAAGCCTGAAAATGATAGGTATCGGTTTGAACGGTCTGGCATGACATTTATTGATGCTATACCAGGCCCTAAGGATACCGCTGTACATAGCAATATGTTGGAAAGAGAATTTCTAATTAGTAGCTTTGGCTATTGATGTTCAGTAATGGTATAGCCAGTATCAGGATCAAAAGATACATCTTTATCTAAGATAATAGTTTGAGTATCCTGTAAATATTTAATAAAACGGGTATCCCCTTTAAAATAATCAGCAGTCAATTGATCAAAAATGTTAGTTAGTACTGTTTTTAATTGTTGACTAGACAAGCTTTGAATGGCAGCCAAGCCGGATGATGGAATAAGTTGATGACTGGTAACGGTATAGCCAGTGTCAGGATTAAAGGATACATCTTTATCTAGAATAATTGTTTGAGTTCCTTCTAAGTATTTTATAAAGCGCGTATCAGCCTTGATATAATCAGCTTTTAACTGATCAAGAATTTCAGTAAGGAATGGAATAAGTTCTTGATCGTTTGTGCCACCACCACCACCACCAATACCAAGAGGAAAAAGAGACATAACGAATACCAGTTTAACGACGAGACTGTAGCAAAGGTGATCTCTGGGATGCTGAGATCTTCAAGTGGGTTAGACAAGGCTTGATTAGCTGCTGACTCCGAGGGGGTAAATCATTATATCGGATACCTGATAATCACCACTCCATTACCACCGCGCCCGCCATCGTTAGTGTTACCGCCACCGCCGCCGCCGCCGCCACGGCCATCTACGCCATTCACGAGGCTTCCGGCACCATTGCCAGTTCCACCACCCCCGAAGCCTCCTGAACCGTGATTATTGGTGGTTCCAGATACACCGCCGCCACCGCCCGCATAAAAAAGATTTGAGCCGCTGATATCAAACGCAAGGCCGTTTCCTCCATTTCCTGCGGTAGCACCTCCAGCGCTTGATGCAGCAGCTCCATTTGCACCCGCCCCGCCGCCCCCGCCGCCTGCAAAATGTGCGCCTAAAGTTTCAGCGGCCCCATCGCTGTCATATCCGTTACCACCGTTTTTTCCTTGCGTTGCGTTGGTTGCAGTTCTCCCTTGCCACCGATTCTGGGAATCTTGCAATCCTCCACCACCACCGCCGCTAGTGCCGTCGGCCCCGAGGTTATAAAGATAGCCACCACCACCTCCGCCTATGGCAGTCAGTGTTGAAAAAACAGATGATCCACCCTGCTGTGCAGGTGCATTTGCACTAAAGCCGCCACCAAGTCCACCACTGCCTACGGTAACAGGAATGGTTCCGGTGGATAGGAAAAAATTTGGAGCGCGGATTAAACCGCCGCCTCCGCCTCCGCCACTGCCAACATGAGGGCCACCACCGCCACCACCACCAACTACTAAAACTTCAGCATTTCCGCCAACAGAAACGACAAGGTTTCCACTGGTAGTAAAGACGTGAACTCTATAAGTAATTCCACCTGACGAAGTAGTATAGCTGAATCCCCCAGTAGCGCTAACTCCTGTCCCGGCTGCCACCGCATAGCTAGTCCTGCGTCGGTAAATACTCATAGGCCCGTCACCACCCACTCATTAGTAACTCGTTGCCTAAGAGATACTTCCTTGTACTGGGCAATGGTGCCGGTATTATTTCGGAAGGTAACGCCAGCACCAGCCAGGGTAACGGCTCCAGCACCTTGGTTGTAAAGGTACACCACGCTACCCACCGGGAAGGCGACGGTGGCATTGGCAGGCACTGTCACAGTCACCGCTGTAGCGCTGTTCATGCTTACCACCCGGCCTAGGTCGGACAAGGCTAGGGTGTAGGCTCCAGCCTGGGCGGTATTCTCGGTTAGGAGTATAGGCGCAAACTCAACAATAGTGCCGCCAATCCGCACATAAAACCGGCCATTGGTTGTGTCTATGGCCGGTTCGCCTTCAGCAAACGAGGCTGCCAAGGGTGTGCTAGTGCCACGCCTAAACCGGAGGGTAAAGGGCATTAGAACGTGCCTCCATCAACTTCATTGGTCCAGGAGATTGTGTCAGTGCTGCCGGTATACAGCAGTAGCTTATCGGTCCCGCCGCCGCCATCAAGAGCGGTGTAGGTGTTGGCGGTGTTAGCAACCAATACAGAGCCCTGTGCTGCACTGGTTAGCCCGGTGCCGCCGTTAGCAACCGGCACTGTAGATACAGCAAAAGTAGTGCCTGTCAAGGATAAACCGGTACCAGCAGTATAGGTTGTGTCCGTTGATGCAATTGTGATTGAGCCTGTACCGTTGGTAATGTTTACGTTGGAGCCAGCGGTTAAAGTAGCTTTAGTAAGCGTATTGCCAGTGGTGTTACCAATTAGCAATTGGCCATTGGTATAAGTTGTTTGGCCTGTACCTCCGTTGGCAACTGGCACGGTGCTGATGTCGAGGGTATTGCCGGTCTTGGTAAGACCAATTCCCGCAATAATTTGACCTGCGCCAGAAAATTGAACAAAAGTCAGCGAGGTAGTATCTACCGTGATCGTGCCGTCAGTGGTCAGCACCCATCCTGAATCAGCATTAACCGTACCTTCTTCTACAAAGGTAAATAACCCTGGTGAAATGTTGCTGGCACTATTGGCATCAGCAGATCTACTCCATGCAGATGCCGCAACAACGTAAATTCCATTCTGGCTGGCAGTGGATTGGTTTTTAACCAATACCCGGTTACCTGCAATAACCGCAATGCCGTCAATAGTTTGAGTGCCGCTCAGGGTAATGTCAGCCGTTGTTGCTACTCGCACTGAGTCCTTGACATCAAGGCCCTGTCTTGTTGCGTCAACATAAGCCTTAGTTGCAGCATCTTGAGCTGAAGTAGGGTCGGCAACGGCAGTGATGCGCTGGCTATTGAAACTAACGCTGCTCGTAGGTGCAGCCATCTGATCGAGACGGCTGGTCTGCACCTGAGTGTTAAAGTCGCTGATTTTTGCTGCCGTCAGGGTAGGTACATCATTGGCAGTAATTCCAGCCATCAGTATGTCAGTACCGTTGCCACGCAAGAAAAAGCCCGAAGTAACCGCCCCGGCTATGGCATTAAGCGCAGCTTGCTGAGTAGTTTGGCCGGTACCGCCATTGGCAAAAGCAACAGTGCCGGTTACATTTGCAGCGGTGCCGGTCGTATTTTGGTTAAGGGTGGGGATATCAGCAGGTACTAACGCCCTAAAAGTAGGTGCAATTGCAGTGCTGCCGGTAGATGGACCTGCAAATACAGAGTTAGGAGTTTGAGTTGCAAGCGCTCCGGTCAATGTGCCAGTAGAAGTTACTGGTGAACCAGAAACCGTAAAAATGTTAGGAAGGCTTAAGGCAACACTGGTTACAGTGCCACTGCCCCCAATACCAGATACCGAGCCAGTAAACTCAATAACCCCGCTAAAAGTCTTGTTACCTGTTACGGTTTGTGTAGTGCCTAGGGTCGTAAAAGCTCCAGGCCCAGCGATCGCCCTGATCGAGGTAGCCGACCCGCCAGCGCCACCAGTGCCCTCCCCGATATAAAGGGTCGTATCTTGTTCGTTATACGCAAGCTCAGCATTAGCAAGACTTGAAGGAGCACCTGCTGCACCCCCTAATGCGCGTCGCTTGACTCGAAGTGTATTAGGCATGGCTAAAAGTTACCTCCATCGGTAATAGTTAAATTGGTTGTCGCGCTGGTGATATCCAGCTTATTGGTCCCGGCATTCCAGGCTGGGATCGCCCCCTGCACTGGGATTAAGTTTACGTTCGTCACATCCGCCAGCCGCACTGTTAAGCTGTTCCTTCCTCCTGGCAATGGCTTGAGTGTGGCCATTAAAAGTTACCTCCATCGGTTAACGTTTCGTCCGTCGTAGCGCTGGTAATATCCAGTTCACCGTTATTCCAGATAGGCACAGACCCATCCACCGGGTTATCTAGGTTCACATCCTCCAGGTCGTTCAAGCTCAGGCTTAGGCCAATGGGTGCAACCGTTCCACCCACAGGCACCCGGTCAACGGCAGTCTGGGCATTGATCGCCATATTGCCGTCAGCGTCCCTTAAGTTAAACTCTTGCAGCACCGTGCCGTCCGTGCCGTACTGGTACGCTTTGCCGAGCGAGTAGCTAATCCTAAACCTGCCTTGAACAAATGCCTGGATCAGCCCTAAGGTGACTGCTGAGTTGACCGCTTGTGGCCCGGTCAGAGAGCGATCTCCGTCGGTGTAACTCCACACCGCAGTAGCTACCGTTTCTCCCGCAACGGCCCCAGGAACTGGCTCAACTACATCCACCGCCAGGATGCTCGCGCCCTGATTCCAGCGCACCTCGCCGCCTGCATCCGGCAGGGTTGCCGTAGCCCTCCACACGCCATTGCCTAGGTGGGTACCGTTGGCTAGGTTATCGGCAGGGCCAGGGTAGAATGCCCCCGCCGTATTCAGCACACGGTACTGGATGCCCGATAAGTAGCGGGTACCCAGGACGGCAACACTGGTGATGGTTTGTGGCATTAGGTAACCTCAATGCTGGCGATGACTCCAGCGGTGCGGTTGATGGTTTTGGTGCGAGCTACCAGCGAGCCGGTCCAGAGATAAGCCAATCCCAACAAGCGTTTCACCAGGTGAAAGGCATCCTCAATACGCCACCTGCGAGCATACAGGTCTATCACCACATAAGGTGGGAGCACTTCCGGTTCGAGCACAGAGGTGAGGTATCGATACCAGCCCTGGC
>JBEIGU010000104.1:0-14469 GCA_040381765.1 Leptolyngbya sp. | reverse complement strand
AGCACAGAATACTGTCTTTTGTAGCCTCCTGTGGATCTAAGTCTAATTTTTTCTGAATTTGGGCATTTTCAAGCTCTTGGCCCATATGGATTTGGATATGTCTGTTTTTGTCTATACCAAATTAGATGCGATTACCCTGGCTAGAGTATGATTTTGAACAGACTAGATTGGTAGTGGTAAGTGCTGAATCAGCGATAGTGCCCCTTTTTCATGGAAATTTCTGAACTCGAGACCTTTCTAGAGAAAAGTCTAAGGCAGGCAAAGAAGGGTTTTCACAAGGAACGGTTGTAAATACTGCGGTGGATCAAGATCTGACAAATCCGCTACCGCCAGGAAATCAGTGAGCGGTTAGGTCCCAGTCTGGTCACGTTGACCGTTGGCTGGAGTTGTATCGCCAATGCGGCTTAACCCTGAAATACGAAACCGTGCGATAGTTTCTGCACAATAAGCTTCAGGTCAAATTTAAGGTGCTTTGCCCTCAGAGCGCTAAGCTAACCCCCATGACAATCTTCGAAAAATGGGGATTTTCTTAAGTCTGAATGGTTGCAAATTCTATTAAAATTACTTATTCAACCTTCCTCAAAAACTGAGGTGAGAAGTTGTTAGCGTTAATTAGCATTGACTTATATCCTATGGTTGCTACCGTTTTGTCGCCTGCGGCAGCTTTTCCCTTGGCCGCCGTCGTTGAACAAGGTGCTATTAAAGTGGCACTCTTGCTGGCAGCAGTGGATCCTAGCTTGGGGGGAGTGGTGATCGCTGGGCGGCGGGGAACCGCTAAGTCCATTATGGCCAGAGCCCTGCACCAGCTGCTACCGCCCATTGAGGTGGTGGAAGGCTCGATCTGCAATGCCGACCCAGCCCAACCCAATCTCTGGGACGATCAAACCCGCCACCGCTTCGTCTCTGTTTTTAATTCTAACGATCAACCACAGGATATCCCCACCCGTGTCATCCCAGCCCCCTTCGTCCAGATACCGTTGGGGGTGACGGAAGATCGGTTGTTAGGCTCGGTGGATGTGGCCAGATCAATCCAGGCGGGGGAAAGCATTTTTCAGCCAGGGCTGCTAGCGGAAGCGAACCGGGGAGTCCTCTACGTTGATGAAATTAATCTACTAGACGATCAAATTGGCAATCTCCTGCTAACTGCCCTTACCGATCGCCGTAATCAGGTTGAACGGGAGGGGATGAGTTTCCAGCACCCCTGCGAGCCCCTGCTAATTGCTACCTATAACCCCGAAGAAGGGGCTCTGCGTGAGCATCTGTTAGACCGAATTGCCATTGCCCTATCTGCTGATGTGGCGCTCAGCCTGGAAGACCGGGTGGCGGTGGTGGATCAGACAACGGCCTTTGCTCAGAATCCGGAAAGCTTTTTGGCTAGCTATGAAGAGGCCACCGACGCCCTTAAAACCCAAATTATCCTGGCTCGGGAATGGTTGAAGGAGGTCACTATTACCCATGACCAGATTCAATACCTGGTCACTGAAGCCCTCCGGGGGAGCTTGCAGGGGCACCGACCAGAGCTATTTGCGGTCCGGGTGGCCAAGGCCCATGCTGCCCTGGAGGGCCGTTCCATCGTCACTGCTGAGGACCTGCGGGTGGCGGTGGAACTGGTGATCGTGCCGCGATCTCGCCTTCCTCAGGATCTACCCGAAAGCCCACCCCCGCCTCCAACCCCAGACAGCCAGGATAACTCCCAAGTTGATCAAGACCAGCAGGACACTGATGACCCACCGGAACCGGACCAACCCGAAGACCTTGAGGAGACGCCCCCCACCATTCCAGAAGAGTTCGTCTTTGATCCGGAAGGGGTGATTTTAGATCCTTCCTTGCTGATCTTTGCTCAAACCATGGGCCGGCAAGGTAGGTCTGGTCGCCAAAGTCTGATTTTTTCCGAGGAACGGGGCCGCTATATCAAATCCTTTCTACCCCAAGGGCCGGTGCGACGCATCGCTGTCGATGCTACTTTACGGGCCGCCGCTCCTTACCAGAAGGTCCGGCGCCAGCGCCAGCCTGGCCGTCGGGTAATCGTTGAGTCGGGGGATATTCGGGCCAAGCGCCTGGCCCGCAAGGCCGGTTCCCTGGTTATTTTTGTGGTTGACGCCTCCGGATCCATGGCCCTGAACCGCATGCAATCCGCCAAAGGGGCGGTACTAGAACTGCTCACCGAAGCTTACCAAAATCGGGACCAGGTGGCCTTGATCCCCTTTCGAGGCGAACAGGCGGAGGTGCTGCTGCCCCCCACCCGATCCATTGCTATGGCCCGCCGCCGCCTGGAACGGATGGCCTGTGGGGGTGGATCACCCCTGGCTCATGGTTTGACCCAGGCGGTGCGGGTAGCCAGCAACGCCCAACAATCGGGGGACATTGGTAATGTGGTGATTGTGGCCATTACCGATGGTCGGGGCAACATTCCTCTGGCCCGGTCCTTGGGGGAAACCCTGGAGCTGGAGGAAAAACCTGATATAAAGCGGGAACTATTGGATATTGCCTCCCGCATCCGGGGCATGGGCTACCAACTGTTAATCATTGACACCGAGCGCAAGTTTGTCTCTACGGGCTTCGGTAAAGAGTTGGCCCAGGCGGCGGCGGGGCGCTATTACCAACTGCCAAAGGCAACCGATCAGGCGATCGCCGCTATGGCCAGGGGGGCGATCTCCGATCTATGGTCGTAGACCATAGCTACTTGTAAGGGAAAGGAGGCGAGCCAGTCTTAGCTTTCTCTCCTTCGCGGTATAACTTTGACAACCCTTCAAGGGGAGCAAGCACGCCGGTACAGAATAGGCAAAACAGTTCTAGAGAACTAGTTTGGTCTAACCAGCGATCAGGTGCCTTAGGTTTAGATGATACAGAGAAAAAATAGTACTGAACCGGTGCTTTAGTAGGCCAGGGCCAAGCCATCCGACCTGGGTTCAGAGGCCGCCACCAGGACTCCCTGGTGCCTGAGGATGATTTGCCCCTTGCCAAACTGGGTTTCAGGGGCAAATTTCAGGTCATGGCCCCGTTGCCTTAAGCCCTCAACCACCTCAGCCCCCACCTCCCGCTCCAGCAAAATTTGATTACCCTGAAGAAACCGCCACCGGGGGGCATCCAGAGCGGCCTGGGGGTTCATCTGATAATCCGCCAGGTTCACCACCATCTGCAGATGGCCCTGGGGTTGCATCGGTGCCCCCATCACCCCAAAGGGGCCGAGGGGGCGGTTATCCTCCGTCAGGAAACCGGGAATGATGGTGTGAAAGGGGCGCTTACCTGGTCCGAGTTGGTTGGGGTGGCCGGGCTCCAGGGAGAACCCCGCCCCCCGACAGTGAAGGGCAATGCCGGTGTCGGGAATCAAGATACCACTGCCAAAGCCCTCGTAGTTCGATTGAATAAAGGACACCATCAGGTCGGAGTCCGCCGTGCAGAGGTACACCGTGCCACCCCTGGGCAACCCGGTGTGGGCCAGGGGGATGGCTCGGTCCCCGATCAGGGCCCGGCGCTGGTGGACGTATTCTGGATCTAACAGTTGATCCACCGACACCCGCATCCAGTCAGGATCGGCCACGTGGCTATAGACATCGGCAAAGGCCAGCTTCATCGCCTCAATTTGACCATGGAAACTGGTGACGGAGTCCCGAGGGGCGGTTTTGATCCCTAGCCCCCCCAGGATATTTAAGGCCAGCAAGGCAGCGATGCCCTGCCCATTGGGGGGAAGTTCCCAGACCTGCAGGTGTTTATAGGGGGTACCGATCGGATCAACCCAGAGCGGTTGATGCTGGGCAAGATCTGTCTGGGTGAGGGAGCCACCGGTGGCATCCGCAAAGTGAGCAATCGCCGCCGCCAGTTTGCCCTGGTAGAAACTCTCTCCCCTGCTGCTGGCAATCTCCCGCAGGGTTTGGCCAAAGGCCTGATTACCCCAGATCTCCCCCACCCTGGGGGCTCGATCTCCGGGAAAAAAGGTCTGCTTAAAGGCCTGGAACTCTGGGGCCTGCAGAGGTAGAAACCGCCGCTCCTGATCCCGCCAGGAGCGGGCGGTAATTGGGGAGACCGGAAACCCGCCCTCGGCGTAGCGAATCGCGGGGGCAAACAGTTGCTCGAAGGGCAGTTTCCCCCACCGTTGCCACAGGGCAAACCAGGCGGACACCGCCCCGGGCACGGTCACCGACAGCCACCCCAGGCTTGGTACTTGAGCCAGGCCTCCATAGCTGGCCAGGGAGGTCTGGGCAGGGCTTTTGCCTGAGCCATTCAGCCCGTGTAACTGGCCATCCCAAACTAGGGCGAAGGCATCGCCGCCAATGCCATTGGCGGTGGGTTCCACCACGGTCAAGGCGATAGCGGTGGCGATCGCCGCATCCACCGCGTTGCCCCCCGCCCAAAACATCTCCATGCCCGCCAGGGTGGCCAGGTGCTGGCTGGTGGCCACTGCCCCCCGGTGGCCTAAAATCACTCGTCTTCGGGAGGGGTAGGGATAGTTATGCAGATCAAAAAGCATAGGCTTAGACTGAGGGAAAATCGGGAAATATAGCTTTGGCCAGCACTCTGAGGATAGAACAAATCCTTAAATGCAAGGCTAAACAGAGGTTCTGGCTTACCTCCAGGGCTATACTAACTAATCCGCTGCAGATAGAAAAATATCGATTGAAAGACGCCAATCAGAAAACCCAGAATTCCCCCCAGATTAACAATGGCCTGCAGCTCACTGCGGACAATACCCTGAATGGCCAGTTCCAGATCCCGGGGGGAGGTGCCCTTCACCCGATCCATAATCACCTGATCAATATTCAAAATCGGGATAATCTGGGCAATCAGTGACTCCAGATCCTGCTCTAAATAACGCTCTAAAATCAAGGCCAGTTCTTCACTCACCGGATCTAGGGATTGATTAATCACCTCGGAATGTTGCAATCGACCAATCAATTGATTGGCCAGGGTTTCCCAATTGACTGAACTACTTAAGCCCTGAATAAACTGGGGTCCCAGGGTCTGGATGTAGTCCTGAACAGACTCCCGCAGGTTTTGGCGAATCTGCCTGACCGTGGCCAGGGGTAGGTTCTGTAGGGAGAGCTGCTGTAACCACGCCTTCAGTCGTGGTTTCCCCTGTAGGGCCATAACCAGTTCTGCAATCCGGCTATTGCTAAGTTCCCGTTCATCTAGACAGAAGGCCCGCAGCCGGGCCAGGGCGTTACGGACCCCAAAGAGATTGGCTACCACCCAGTAGGTGCCGCTGGTGCGCTCCCGGAAAATCGTGTCGATCACCTGGATATTGCGATCGCTCAAAAAGTCAATCACCAGTTCTCGTAGCCGATCCGGGGGTAACACCCCGGTCAGTACCCAATGGGAGATCTGCTCCGCCTGGTGGGTGCTAAAGCGAAAATCAATCAATACTTGGTCAAACAACTGGTTAAGCTGGGGTTCTAGAAAATCCTCACGACGGGCCCAGACTCGAATCAGGCGAGGCAGGGTTTTGCCAAATAGGTCTTCTAGGATGCGCCCGGCGATCTGGGCGGTCCGCACCTGGGCGCGATTACGCACCTGGTCCAGGGCTAATTCCAGCAGCCATTTAATGGCCGCCTGGGTGCGTTCGGTTTGCAGCAGGCGACGGGCCAGGTTTTGCAGTTCCTCCGGGGTTAGCAGGGACCCCATGATGGTGTCGGATATCCGTTTAGCCAGCCGTTCCTGATTAGCGGGAATCAAACCCGGGGTAAAGGGCAAGGGCCGACCCCCCACTAAAATGGCCCGATAGGGACGGAATAGCATTTTAATAGCTATGTCATTGGTGAAATAGCCAATCACCCCACCAAATACTGGTGGCGCCACTAAAACCCATAGATCAGCCCAGGGTATGGCCATAACTCACCACTAGAACCCCCATCATGCCCCCCGCAGTCGGGTAATGGACTGCGTGGGAAAAACCCGCCTGGCATGCTAACTCAACTTGATCAGGTCCGCGGGGAAACCGCTCCAGGCTAGGAGCAAGGTAGGCATATTCCTCGGTTAGGCCGCACTGGCTAGCCGCAGGCACCACAATCCAATCCAGGTACCATTGCTGCAGGTGTTGTCGCCAGCCCGGTGGCGGGCGATGGAAATCCAGAATGGCGGCTCGGGCCCCTGGCTTTAGAACCCGACGCAGTTCCCCTAGTCCCTGCTGGATACTGGTGAGGTTGCGTAGACCATAGCCCAGGGTGGCGGCATCAAAGCTGGCATCGGCAAAAGGCAGGTGCAGGGCATCGGCCTGGATCCAATGGATGGGGGTAGGCAGGTAGGTGGATTGCGATCGACGCTGGGCCACGGCCAATTGGTCCACCGCGAAATCCACCCCGTAGACCTGGCCGCTTCGCCCTACTCGGTGGGCCAACATCAGGGCTAGATCCCCACTACCACAGCACAGGTCCAGGCAAACATCACCCGGTCTGGCACCACTCCAAGACACCGCCATGGCCTTCCAAACCCGATGCAGGCCCAGGCTCAAGTGTTGATTCAATCCGTCGTAGACGGGGGCAATGCTGTTGAAAATACCTTGTACATCGGTGGCCGTGAGCATGGCAGCCCCTGGGATAGCAACAGGTTCCACGGTGGTCAATTAAAAGAACGCAGCCTGGTGGCGAATCAAGCTTAGGAATTCCTCCCGGGTCTTAGAGTCCTCCTGAAAGACCCCTAGCATGGCGCTGGTCACGGTCCAGGAACCGGGCTTTTGCACCCCACGCATCACCATACACATGTGACTGGCCTCCACCACGATCGCCACCCCCCGGGGTTCCAGGATCGCCTGGATGGCTTCCGCCACCTGGCGGGTGAGTCGCTCCTGCACCTGCAGTCGACGGGAGTACATTTCCACAATGCGGGCTAACTTACTCAGCCCCACCACCCGCTGATTAGGGATGTAGGCCACGTGGGCCCGACCCATAAAGGGAAGCATGTGGTGTTCGCAGAGGCTAAACAGGTTAATATCCCGCACCAGCACCATTTCGTTATGACCTTCGTCAAAAATGGCCCCATTCACCAGGTCATCCAGGGATTGTTGGTATCCACTGGTAAGAAACCGCATCGCTTCCGCCACTCGTTTTGGGGTTTTGAGTAAACCCTCCCGTTCCGGATCCTCGCCTACGGACAGCAGCATGGTCCGTACTGCTTCCTGCATATCCTCCAGACTGGTTTCAGGAATGGGGTGGGGTTGGGCTTCAGCGCCATGGCTGAGGGCGCGATCGGGGAGAATGGTGGGGTGGGCGATTGCCTTAGCTGCCAAACCGTTCAAGGTGATTGCAGGATTGGTGTCACTAGAAGGGGCAATAGTCATAGGGATTAAAGACACTCCGAATTGTCAAAGAAAACTATGCCAAGCTTGACCTTGGCTCACACAATCAACGATCGGGAAAGCTTCAGACTGGCTGTAGCGAGGGTTAGCTAAACCCTTCAATTGTATCGCTTTAGGTTAGGGCGTAGAACATCTAGGGGAGATTGGGGGGCTTAGGCGACCTCCTCAGCAAACACGCCGATGCGGCGATATTTTTGGTAGCGCAGCTGTTGTAGGGTTTCAGGGGATAGGGCGATTAGCCCCTCCAGCTGAGTCAACAGAGCGTGCTTAAGGGTTTCGGCGGCCTCCAGGGGTGCCCCATGGGCTCCCCCCAGGGGCTCTGGTAGGAGTTGATCGAGAATGCCCAGTTGTTGGAGGTCCCAGGAGGTAATCTTTAAAGCTTCGGCAGCCTCCGCCGCCCGACCTGCATCCTTCCATAGGATCGCCGCACAGGCCTCGGGGCTGGCGACGGTGTAAACGGAATGCTCAAACATCAGCAACCGATCGCTAACCCCAATCCCCAGGGCTCCCCCCGACCCCCCCTCACCGATGATGGTGGAGAGGATGGGCACCCGCAAACCAAACATTTCTCGCAGGTTGTAGGCGATCGCCTCCCCCTGGCCCATCTCCTCCGCCTCGTAGCCCGGATAGGCCCCAGGGGTATCAATGAAGGTGATGATGGGCATGGCAAAGCGATCAGCATGGCGCATCAATCGCATCGCCTTGCGATAGCCCCCTGGGGAGGCCATGCCAAAATTACGGGCGACATTATCCTTGGTGTCTCGCCCCTTCTGATGGCCTAGAATCACCACCGGTCGGCCTGCCAAGCGGGCAACGCCCCCCACCAGGGCGGGGTCATCTTTGCCGGAGCTGCGATCGCCGTGCAACTCTAACCACTCGTCGGTGATCGCCTGGACGTAGTCAAGGGTGCTGGGACGACGGGGATGGCGAGCCACCTGCAGACGCTGGGCAGGGGTCAGGTTGGCAAAGATTTCCTGACGCAGATTAGTTGCCCGAGATTCCAACTGTTGCAGTTGTTCTGAAACATCAACCTGATTGTCTTCCGCCAGTTCTCGAATTTGGGCAATACGACCCTCGAGTTCCGCCAGAGGCTTTTCAAAGGGTAGCAGGATCGACTTACGTTCAGGGGAGGCCATAACCAGGACCGAATCTATTCAATAACCAGGGAGCTTATCTATGCCACCATGACAATCCGGCAATTTTAGCCAGACCGCCCTGGGTTCAATAGGCCGAGCGTAAGTCGCCCCGCTCATTGCGGGCCCGTTCCTTAGCCTTGGCGGCGCTTTTTTTAAGGGCCTCGAGACGCTTGATGTAACGATCACGCTGCCGTTTCTTAGGGGTTTGCTCAATCAAGGTCTTGAGGGCGCTGCCCAAACTCTTGTAGGCATTGGGAAGGGTGTAACCAAACCGGGTGGCGATGGCGATAGCCCGTTCATCGGCATTAACACTTTCCTGCAGGGTCTTTTGGTTGTTATTGCGCTTGTATAACCGCCAACCCGAAAAGCTACAGAGACCCAGGGCTAGCAAAAGCAGTAAACCATCCTGCACCCACAACTCCCCCACCGCACCCCCCAGGCCAATGGCCAGGGCAGCCATTTCCCAACCATCTCGAGGAATGGTGTCGTTTTGAATCCGGCCGACCTCGTGCCAGAACAGCAGGTTGCGTTGGTCCAGGGCGAGTTGCTCCCACTTGACCAGGTCCACCTGAATCTCGACCTGATCCTTACCCAGTTCCTCACAGGTAATTAGGGGGGGGCTGACATCCAGAGCTGACTCCACCGTCACCCAACTCTGCAATTCGGGAGGCAGGAGACTCCTGAGCCGGCGAAGTTCCCCCATATCGGCGCGAGTCGTGGCAGTGGCGTAGGATGTCATGAAGGTCAAATCAATGAAATAAAACAAAAAGCTCCAGGGACATCCTACCCCGGGTAGGAAACCCTGGTTCTATACTAATACCCTCTCTGCCTATCTGTCTGCTGATTTTACTGGTTCAGCCCAGGCGGCCACCATCCTCACCAAGCTCGTAACCAGAGTCAACCCAAGCAGGGTGGTACCCATCCCCTCCTCCCATCGGAAGGTAGTGCTAGCCAGGGCTTTGACGTCAAGATTTGCTAACCAAGTTTAGAAAAGTACTGCCACTCGCAAATTGTCTTGTTAACATCAGGGGTACATAGCTACAAGCCCATAAATCAAACCGTTGAATGAGGCTATAAATTAAAAACTTTAATACCTTTTTAGTTTGAACCCAGTTCTCCATAGCTGGGTTTTTTCTTAGGTCATCACCTTGACCTGCCCCGCTAACTGGGGCAGGCGACCCAGGCGCCCAATCATCAGCCTGAGGGCAAGTCGCTTCAGCACAGGGACCCGGTTGAGCACCACCAGACCCAGGCGCCGTAGTCTTACCAGGGGCCAGATCTGGTTAGAAAAGGTGCGGGTTAAGAGATCGGTAAAGGTCAAAATTACCCAGTTTTCCGGTCGGCGCCAGCTTTCATAGCGGCGTAAAACCGCCGGGCTGCCCAGGTCTTCCTGGCGGTGGTGGGCTTTTATCAACACCTCCGCCAGGGCGGCGGCGTCCCGAATGCCCATATTTAACCCCTGGCCCCCCACCGGGTGACAACTGTGGGCGGCATCCCCCACCAGGGCCAGACGGGGTTGAATGTAGCGATCGCAGTGCATCAATTGCACCGGAAATAGGGCCGGTGCAGACAAGCGCCGTAGCCGCCCCAACTGGGGGCCAAAGCGCTGTTGGAGTCGGCCCATAAACTCCGCCTCCGGCAGTGCCATGATCGCCTCCGCCTCCGCCTGGGGAGCCGTCCACACGATCTGGCAGCGCTGACCTGGCAAGGGCAAAATCGCAAAGGGTCCACTAGGCCAGAACCGTTCATAGGCGGTGGCCTGGTGGGGCCGTTCGGGCTCAACCATGGTGGTAATGCAGGATTGCCAGTATTGCCAGCCAAAACTACCCAGGTCGGCGAATTGCCGTAGGGCGGATTGTTTACCATCGGCGGCCACCATCAGGGGTGATCGGATGCGGTAGTTTCCCTCGGGATTGGTGACCTGGGCCACACTCTCCCCAGGTTGCCGTTCCCAGCGGATCAGGCGGGCCGAGGTCAGATAGCGCAGGTTAGGGGTAGCCATCACCGCCTGTTGCAGAGCCGTGATCAGCACCCCATGGTCAGCCCCGTAGTAGACCGCCTCCGTGTTCAGGTCCGAGGGCCAAAAGTCTACCGCCTGGGCATAGTCGCCCTCCACCAAGCGCACCCGTTGAAAGGGGGTAATCTGGGGCCCAATCTGGGGCCATAGCCCCAACCCCTTAAAGATATCGGCGGAGGTGACAGACAGGGCGTAGGCTCGTGGTCGCGCCGCCACCCCCCTGAGGGACTGGGCCTCCACCACCACCACCTGCAGGGCAGAATTGGCCAGAGCCAGGGCCAGGGTAAGCCCGACGATGCCACCGCCGACAATCACCACATCCCCAGTCAGGGGCATCCAGGCGGTGGCCTGGGGTGGGGTATCGCTGAGGGGGGATGTGGATGTGCCGATGGTCATAGCCAATACCCTGGAATCCAACGGGGCTTACCTAGCATTGTGGACTTAAGCCCGACGGGAAATCAAGGTCAGCCGGGAAACGCTATTTTCAGGTGTCAGCTTGAGGTAGGGATCAGGGTCAGAAGCTTGCTCACTTCTTGATCTCTGACCCAGTAAATTACCCTAACTGGTGCTGCTACCGAGAGACGCCGAGAACCAAGGCGGGGTAGATACGGTGTTTTCCCCAGTTCGGCTCAGGTTTTGATGGTAGGACTTTAAAGTCGACTTCAGCAGAATCACTTTTACTTGCTCGACCGAGCGGATAAAGGTGTTCTCACCAAATTTGCGCCGCCGAATATTAGAGCCCTATCTAGGCTTCAAAATTTTCACATCAGGCCGCGAAACTTAACTTTTCCTTCACCTAACAACGGTGCCTTTAGCTACATAATCTGAAGTTATGCACACTTGAGTTTTTAAGTTTGTGGTTGAAGCTACATAAGTTAAGGAGCTGTTTGGCAAGGGTGTCTAGCGGTAGCCAATCCGATCTGGGCAATGGAGCATTTTTGCTTGCTACCCTGCCCTTGTCCTGGAGTATTTACCTTTTGTAGACGACTTTATTTTACCTGTCTTCATCACCCAGGAGTATTTATCATCATGCAACTGACCTATCATGGCCAAGTCTACCAAGCCTCTTTCCCTGCGGTTGATGCCGTGGTGACCGGTGAGCATGGCATCTTTCTAGGTAGACCCTACGCCCTCAAGCGATTTAAGGTTGCTAGCCCATCCCCTGCTAGGACGGAACTGACCTACCGGGGAATTCGCTATAGCCTTTAAACTTAGGGACTGATTCTTAGGATCACCCTATGGAGGCTGAGGGTTCCCAGCCCAATTACATACTTTAATTAATTTCCCATCGGCCTACCCCGCTCACCATAGGTGAGCGGGGTAGAATTTTGATCGCCGTTGCTGGACTGGCTTGAATCCACCCCTACAGCCTCATCCTGATTAAATCGGAATTGAAAATATCCAGTCACGGTAGGCTGGATCCCGACCTTCAGTTATTACGGTCAGTTGGTGCCGTAGGCGATCGGTGACCGGCCGATGGCTAGGTAGAGCATAGGCTTCGATCTGACGCACCGGAGTAATTTTGGCCGCTGTACCACTGAGGAAGACCTCATCGGCAATCAACAACTCCGATTTATCCACCGGTCGCTCCACCACCTCTAGGCCAATGTCTCGGGCAATGGTCAAAATGCTATCGCGGGTAATACCCTCCAAAATATCCTGCTCATAGCCGGGGGTAACCAGCTTGCCATGGCGCACAATAAATACATTCATACCCGACGCCTCACTGACTTTACCCTGGGAGTTAATTAAGATAGCCTCATCAAACCCAGACTCCACCGCCTCCGTTTTAGCCAGGGAAGAGGTGATGTAGGCTCCACTAATTTTTCCCCGCAGGGGCAGGCTACGGTCTTCCTGGCGGTACCAGGAGCTAATGCGACAACTCACCCCCTCCGGCGATAGGTAATCCCCCAGTTCCAAGCCGTAAACAAAGAAATTTTTCTCCACCTGATGCAGCCGCGGGGAAATCCCCAGGTCAGAGGTATAGACGAAGGGTCTAATGTAGAAGGACGTGGTGGGCCGGTTTTTCTGCACAAACTCCGTAATCACCCCCTGGATGATGTCCGCTGGCAGGTTGTAGTTCAACAATCGGGCACTGGTACTCAGGCGTTGGCAATGGCGATCTAATCTGAATAGCAAAACCTGATTTGCATGATCGGGGTCAGGAATGCCCCGCAGACCGCCAAAAGCCCCAGTACCGTAGTGCAGTGCATGGGTGGCAATGGAGACCCTGGCATCCTGAAAGTTCCGAAATTCTCCTTCAAAGTAGGCAATGGGTAGAAAATTGTGCATAGCTCAGGTCTGGACAGAAAAACTCTTGAACGGAGGCTCTTACCAGAATAGTGCGAATTACAAAAGTCGCTTCGACTAACTTCAGCCTTCTTCGTATCTGGGACAAAACATCAGCGCTTTCCATAGGAAAGAGAGATCGCCCTGCTTTTGAGTCTCCTCTAGTCTGCCGCCAAAAACGCCAGGTAATCCTGGCTTAAGTCTTGCACTGCCGCCTCACAGAACTGCCGACCATGCTCTGGGGTAGCCAGGGCTGGATTGGATCCCATACGACCATCGGGGTAATGGGCCCGAAAGTCAGTTGGACCGTAGATGGCAAATCCAGACATGGCTACGGCAGGATCTAGAGGAGCAACTTTAATGTGGTCGGGGTAAGCATATTGGGTGAGAGCGACTTCGCTAGGGGTAGCGTGGGAGCCTTCCTGGTCCCCGTAGAGCTGTTTTGCCAAACGGTAAACCGAGGGAGCCATAAACCAGTTGGCCAAACTACAACGAACCTGATCCGCCTGGGGTATGCGAGCCTCCACCAAGGCGGTGTAGGTTTCGGCAAAGGCCGCCTTAAGGGGGGCAATGTTACCACCGTGGCCATTAATAAAAAAGAATCGGGTAAAACCGTAGCTAACTAAGGGTTTTAGGTAGTCCTGCACTAGGGCGATTAGGGTGCTAGGCCGCAGGCTCATACTACCGGGGAAGGCGGTATGGTGCAAAGCCATACCAACATTGATAATGGGGCCTACTAGGGCATCGGTGGCCGCGCCCACCTCCCGGGCCACCAGCTCAGCACAGATGGCATCGGTGCCAATTAGTCCAGTTGGTCCGTGCTGTTCCGTAGAACCGATGGGCAAAATTATGCCCTGGGAACGGGTGAGGTAAGTCTCGACCTCAGGCCAGGTAGAAAGGTGCAGCAACATAGCTGGGGAATAGTCTCATAGGTTAGTTCCACTATAGCCCTAGACACCTGGCGCCAAGGAAAGAAGTGGCGCTAAGCACACCAATTCCCTGGGGATACTGATGAAAAGATTTGTTTGTAGCGATCTAGAAGTAAAGCGTACCCCCCTCCTTGATCAAGGGGGATGTTCACACCGCACTTCACCCAAGTGAAATCCGCCATAGAATTAACAGTAGTCAGACTAAATTTCAACGTCATCGTATTATCTTCGACTCCATTTCTGCCTACGGCCTGTTAATTTAACCCAGAGTTAGCTAAAATCTAGAAAAACTATGGATTTGCCCCCTATAGTTGTCAGTCAGGTTAAGACCTTAACTAACCTTAGCGGCCTAGGAGAAGTGCCTATGCTACATCGCAAGATCTATCAGCTCTGTTGTGATGGTCAAGAAGTATGGATATTTCTGCGAGATCAGCAGCGCTGGGTAGAGCGGGCTAGGATTTTAGATATTGAAGGTGATCTCATCACTTTACGCTACGAAACTGAAGAGGATGATGAGATCTGCTCTTGGCAAGAAATGGTTCGCCTAGAGAGTATTGGGGCGATTACCCAACGACTGGCGGTTGTTCCCAGGGGGGATGTGGAGCTAACGGTGGCCGAAGACTGTCCGGAGACAGAGATTATATAGGTCAGTAATTGAGTAAATTAACCCGGCTCTTCCGGCTTAAGTATGCTTAATTGCCCTAGGACGACCTAAAAGTACTGCTATGCAAGGCTTTTAGCGAAAAAATAAGTCTTTAGAGTTCTTTTTGCAGGACTTAAGGCTTGTAAGCATTGGTATGATGGGGTTTT
>JBEIGU010000103.1:0-14547 GCA_040381765.1 Leptolyngbya sp. | reverse complement strand
TTGGTAAAGCTCCATAATAGTCCTGGCTGAAGTTGTTTATATCAGCCAGTTTCGGACATCTCGGGCCGTTTCGGTCACGGCATGTCCGTTTTCCTGTGCTTTATCCCCTTAGACCACCGAGAACTTCCCACTGCCCAGTTACCAGATAGAGTTAGCGATTGGGAAATCAATTCAGGATCATAAGGTAGTCGAATCCGTAAGCAAGACCTCTCGTTAGTAAGGTAAATCTTACCTTGACGATCTGGCATCCCGGTAATGGTCTGGATACTGATGCCATCTCGCTCATGCAATACTGGACATATTTTAGAAATCGCGCTATACAATCCATACCCATGATCCGCAGGTAACGTATTACCAGTGACCCCAAAACTTAACTCCACATAGGGCACCGCCAATCCCTCAGTCTTTAAAGATTCCTGGTCACTTACTAGCATGTCTATCTGCCTCCCAATCCTTGCAGTAGTTACGTTTCATCCCCTCAACCTCCTCCCTCACCATCTCCACCAACTCCGGTGGTCCTTCCACCCTGGCCCCCCTCCCATAGCCCAATACCCACCGTTTCACATCATTTAACCCCCGCACCACCATCCGCAGGGTCACCGCCCCATCCCGATGTTCTTCCAGCTCCTGGCTGGGGTGCCAGCGGCGCTCCCGAATATAGGGAGCAGTTTTGGCATCGAACCAAATTTGTACCGGTACCGGCAGCCCCCCCACCTCACACTGAAAGATCATCGCCAGGTGGTTCTTATCATTGAAATCAGGCTGCCGTTCAAAACTCTGGTCTAAGCGCTTAATTTCTCGAATTCGGTCCACCCGAAACCAGCGAACCTCCTGTCGCTGATGACACCAGCCAATCACGTAGGGATTGGTGCCCCGGTAGAGGTGTAGCAGATAGGGGTCAATCACCCGCTCCGAATCGGCATTACGACTGGCGGTGTAGTACCGCATCCATACCTGCTGCGATCGCCGGCAGGCCTCCTCCAGCTCATGCCAGACCTCTGGATCCAGAGTGATCTCCGCCCCCCCACCAAAACTAATCTTTTCCGTCGCCACCTGCTGCAGGTCTACCCAACTCTCCTCCGGCAGGCGCTCCGCCAATCGCCCCACCGCCGATCTCAGCTCCGCCTCATAGGCCGACCCTGAGTAAGCCTCAAGCATTCTCGCCCCCAGGGTCAGGGCAAATAACTCTCCCCGGCTAAGGGCAATCGTCGGTAGCCGCCAATCCGTATCGCTATAGTAGTAACCCTGACCATGGCTAAACTCCAGGGGGGCATGAAAGCGGTCTCGTAACCAGGCCAGGTCATCTCGAATGGTGCGATCGCTCACCTCTAGAGCTGTAGCCAGGGTCTGCTGAGTTTGGCGTTCTGGGCTACGAATTAAGGAATCAATGGTTAGCAACCGTTCTAAGCGACGAGTCATAAGCACTTCAACAAGCTTAGGAATAAGCATAGACAAGCAACCCGGCAAAGAAGCTTCCGCCTTTTTGAGACTTCAGACTTCAAAGGATGCTAGTTGTGAGCAATAAGATAGATATTTCTCTAGGAATAGAATTAATCAATCTACAGTGGCATCAGGTTTAGGTAAGATATATACCTATATTTACTTACACATCACTATTGGCTTATCAGGACGAAGAAACATAAATCGTCATCTTTCTTCAAACTGAACCAACTACCAAGATGAGTTGGGTAATAGTTCACCCCACCTCACCCCTCCCCCCATAGCGCCGCCGCCAACCCTAACCCATCCACCGGCCAGAAACACTCAGGCCGGGGCCGATGTACCCCCGCTCGCCCCGCCTGGGGGCGACAACTCAACACCCGCTCCAACCATTGGGCCGGAATCGCCTCCACCCCATACACCGCCCCCAGCAGAGCCCCACAGATCGCGGCATTGGTATCGGTATCGCCCCCCCGCATCACCGTATCCACCACCCCAGCCTCTAAATCAGGGGCCTGGAGCAATTGCCAGAGGGCATTGCCCAGGGCGATCAACACCCAGCCCTGCCGCTCTACATAGTCCACCGGGGGACCACTGGCCGCCCCCCGGATCGCCTCTAGCAGGGTGGGGTCCACCACCCCCTCCACCGCCCAGGCCACCACCTGCTGGTAGAGATCCTCAGGGCTGGGGCCGGTCTTAACCGCCTGGGCGATTGCCATGGCAAACAAAGCATTGGCCTGCTGACACACCGGATGGGGATGGGTGAGGGCAGCATCCTGCCGGGCCCACTCCCCCACCTTTGCCAAGGGATAGCGAGCCCCAAAAATACCCAAAGGGCTGATCCGCATCATCGCCCCATTCGCCTGGCTATGGGGATTGGGCCGCCCCTCCAACCCCTGGGCCGTGGTTAGACCACAGTCAAAGGGGCCAGACTCTAACCAAAACCGATAGGCCAACCGGGCCCCCTCCGGATGGTAGGTGCCCCGCTCCACCAGTAGCCGCGCCAGCATTAGGGCCAATTCCGAATCATCGGTGGGCTGACCCGCGATCGTCCCCCAGGTGCCACCATCCGCCAGATAG
This sequence comes from Leptolyngbya sp., assembly GCA_040381765.1. Classification (GTDB taxonomy): domain Bacteria; phylum Cyanobacteriota; class Cyanobacteriia; order Phormidesmidales; family Phormidesmidaceae; genus Nodosilinea. Next base: position 12,027 of record JBEIGU010000103.1, on the reverse strand, counting down.
CGCACCCCCTCTGGGTACAGCCGCCGAATCTCTACTGGCGACTGGAACTCCACCAAACTACCCAGGGCATCCCCCGTCAGTTGGCCCAGCCAACAACCCTGGGCACGATTGATAGCCATGGCCAACCTCCAGCACTGCTAACTTAGAAGAATCTTCCCACTCCCTGGACATCCCAATTGGATGGAAACCCTAGATCTTTACCCATCTAAAATTGACACTGGTACATCTTGAGCATGGAGCGCTGAACTATGGCAAAGCCATCGTTACCTTCTTTGGTGGGCACCTGGCATATCTATGAGATGGAGCTTTGGGATGAAGACTACTTCAATATGGATGGGCAGGCTTACATTACGGTCAAACCCCAGGCCACGGGAGAGTTTCAGTTTGGCTTGGTATCTGGGGGGCTGGATGGGGATTTTAGTCACCAGGAGGGGCGGGAGCGACTGGACTTTACCTGGGAGGGGAGTGATGAATGCGACGAAGCCTCTGGGAGCGGCTGGCTGATGCTGAAGTCTGCAAATCAGGTGGAGGGAAGTATCAAGCTCCATGGGGGGGATCGGTCTGGGTTTCTGGCCCGGAGGGCATGATGGGGCTGAAGTAGACTGGAGCAAGCCCGTCCTCCAATCAACCCCGTCATCCAAGATGTAACCGACTACGCCAAAACGTTGGCCCACTTCCCACTCGCTGGGGATCCCAATTTAATGGAAACTTCATTCTAGGAATCGCCTACCACATCTGATAAGAAACTTCTCACCAAAAAGAGTCTATAAGCAGTCATATTCCCGTAAAGCGATAAATAAGAGCAAAAAATCCCAAATCTAGACAAGCCTGCTAAACCCACAGACAACCCCTAGCCCCACCCCTAAACCCCAGAACAATCCACCCAATTCCCCTAAAGAGGATAGTATGGATGCACCACTCCTTAGGTTAACCTATGGGTTTCCCCGTCCCCGGCGATGCCATTGAGCCCAGCCTTGATCTCAACCGCCACCTGATCGCCAACCCCGCCGCCACCTTTATCATGCGGGTAGAGGGAGACCTGGTGCCAGGGGCCGAAGCCCAACCCGGAGACCTGCTGATCCTGGACCGCTCTCAGCCCCCCCACCCCGGTAGCCTGGTGGTGGCCGCGATCGCCGGTAGCCTGCAGGTGCTGCGACTAGAGGACTCCCCCCCCGAGATGGACCTGTGGGGCGTAGTCACCTACCTGATCCGCCGGCCCTAGCCATGTTTGCCCTGGTAGACTGCAACGCCTTCTTCGCCTCCTGCGAGCAGGTGTTTCGCCCCGACCTGAAGCACCAACCCGTGGTGGTGCTCTCCAATAACGATGGCTGCGTCATCGCCCGCTCCGCCGCCGCCAAACCCCTGGTCGCCATGCAGGCCCCCCTACCCAGCCTGCTGCCCCTGATCCGCCAGGGCAAAATCCACCCCTTCTCCGCCAACCCCGTGCTCTACAAAGACATGTCCCGCCGGGTGATCCAAACCCTGCAGCAGTTTAGCGCCGGAGTCGAGCAATACTCCATCGACGAAGCCTTCCTCAACCTGAAGGGCTTCGACCCCACCACCCTGGAAGACTACGGCCAGACCATCCGCCACACCGTGCAGCGCTGGACCGGCATCCCCGTCTCGGTTGGCATTGCCCCCACCAAAACCCTAGCCAAGCTAGCCGCCCAGGCCGCCAAAGGCCATTCCCAACACCAGGGGGTTTTTGACCTGAACCGCCTGCCCGACCCCGATGCCTTTTTGGCCAGCCAGGCGGTGGGGCAGGTCTGGGGGATTGGCCCCAACCTCCAGGCCAAACTCAAGGCTATGGCCATCACCACCGCCCTACAGTTAAAACAGGCCAACCCCGCCCAGATTAAACAACGCTTTGGCCTGCAAAGCCTGCGCACCGCCCTGGAACTGGCCGGTACCCCCTGCTTTCCATTGCAGCCCATCGCCGCCCCCGTCACCATGCGGATTGTCTCCCGCTCCTTTGGCCACCCCGTCACCAGCCTGACGGAGATCAAAGAAGCTGTGGCCACCTACACCAGCCGCTGCGCCGAAAAACTCCGGGCCGATGGCCTGGTGACAGGCCAGCTCACCGTCACCCTGCGCACCAGCTACTACACCCCAGACCACCAGTACGCCGCCGCCCGCTCCGCCCCCCTGGAGCCCCCCACCCAGGACACCGGCCAGCTGATCCACACCGCCCTGGAGCTAGCCACCCAGGCCTTTACCCCCGGCTATGACTACCTCAAGGCCAAGGTGATCGCCACCCACCTCACCCCCGCCGACCAGGTGCAGGGGTCTCTACTGGCCCCAGTGGTGGATAGGGCCAAACGCGATCGCCTGATGGCCACCCTCGACCACCTCAACCGTCGCCTTCGCCCCGATGCGGTGAAGTTTGCTGCCCTGGGCCTCAACCCCACCTGGACCCCCCGGGCGGAGTACTTCTCCCAGCGTTACACCACCCACTGGCAGGAGTTAGCCACGGTAACACCCTGGCGATCGCCAGGCTGATAGTCGGAGATCGCCCTGACTTCCCAGATCTCCGACCATCCTTTATGACAATCCCTTAGAATCGTAGAACAACGGTGGCTAGAGATTGCTCGGGAAAGCTCAGCCTCCACCTGCGCTGGGACTGCAACCGCCATGAAAAAAATCCTGATCCTAACGGCTAACCCTAAGGACACCGAGAAACTGCGCCTGGATGAAGAGGTGCGGGAGATTCAGGAGGGGTTGCAGCGATCGCGGCGGCGCGATCAATTTGAGATTATTGCCCGCTGGGCGGTGCGTACCGAGGATCTACGCCGGGCCCTGCTAGACCATGAACCCCAGATCGTGCACTTCTCCGGCCATGGGGCGGGGGAACGGGGCTTGGTGCTGGAAAATAACGCCGGCCGCATGCAACCGGTCACCGGCCAGGCCCTGGCCCGTCTATTTAAGCTATTCAACGACAGAATAGAGTGTGTGTTGTTGAATGCCTGCTACTCAGCGACCCAGGCCAGGTCAATTCACCAGCACATTGACTGCGTGATTGGCATGGGGCAGGCGATTGGGGATCGGGCGGCGATCGAGTTTGCCATGGGTTTCTACGATGGCTTGGGGGCGGGCCGGACCTACCCAGAGGCCTTTGAATTTGGCCTCTCCGGCATTGACCTGGAGGGGTTGCCCGATATCGCCACCCCCCAGTTGCTGCTGCGATCGGTGGCAGATCCCCCGCCGCCCCCTGACCCGCCCCGCCCCCCTGACCCGGGGTTAGAGTTTCCCGAAGGTCAGGTGCCCCTGGACTCCCCCTTTTACGTAGAGCGCTACAACGACCAGACGCCGATTGAGGCCCACTGCTGTCGGGAGATTCTCAAACCCAGCGCCCTCATTCGCATTAAAGCCCCCCGCCAGATGGGTAAATCCTCCCTGATGGCCCGCATTTTGCACCAGGCTCGCCAGCAGGGTTACCACACCGTCAACCTCTCCTTCCAGGAGGCAGATGACGAGATTTTCTCCACCTTGCAGGGGCTATTGCAGTGGCTCTGCGCCAGCCTGGCCTACGGCCTGGGGCTACCCGCCCACCTGGATCGCTACTGGACCGATGAACCCCTGGCGAAGAAGCAAAAGTGCAGCAATTACCTGCAGGATTACCTGTTCAAGCAATTGCAGGCCCCCCTGGTGTTGGGGCTGGATGAGGTGGACCGGGTGTTTCAATACCGGGAAATTGCCAGTGAGTTTTTGGGAATGCTGCGGGCCTGGCACGATGCCAAGAAAAATGATCCGGCCTGGCAGCGGTTGCGGTTGATTATCACCCACTCCCAGGAGGTCTATGTGCCCTTGAATGTCAATCAATCCCCCTTTAACGTGGGTATCCCCATTGATTTGCCGGAGTTCACCCCAGCCCAGGTAGCGGACCTGGCCCAGCGTCACGGCCTTCACCTGGGGGAGGGAGTCAGGGAGCTCACGGCTATGTTTGGCGGTCACCCCTACCTGTTGCGGTTGGCCCTCTACGCCCTGGCGGCGGAGGGGGTTTCCCTGGGGGACCTATTGGCCACCGCCCCCACCCAGGGGGGTCGCTATGGTGAACACCTGCGCCACCACCTGGAAAACCTCAACCAGCATCCCTCCCTAGGGGACGCCATGTACCAGGTGGTGAGCGCCCCTGGGCCGATTCAAATTAACGATCAGGCCAGCTTCAAGCTAAAAAGCATGGGGTTGATCCGTCCCCTGGGGGACCGGGTTGAACCCCTGGGTAACCTTTACCGCCTCTATTTCCGAGACCGTCTTAGCCCCTAAGCCCCTGGGCACCCTATCCCTCCTTTGCCTTTGACTATGTCCCCCTCCCCCTTCCACGCCACCGGCGGTAGTTTGCCCCCCCAGGACCCTACCTATGTGTCTCGCCAGGCGGACCAGGAATTTTACCAGGCCCTGCTGGCGGGGGAATACTGCTACGTGCTCAACTCCCGTCAGATGGGTAAGTCTAGCCTGCGATCGCGGACCCAGCAGCGCCTGCAGGGGGCGGGGGTGCGCTGTGCCACCCTGGACCTGAGCGGCGGCATTGATAGCGATATCACCAACGAGGGCTGGTGCTACACCCTGATCGACCTGATCAGCCGGGAACTGGCTCTACAGCCCCACCCTAGCCTGGCGGGGTGGTGGGCGGCCCAGGCTCCCCTGTCTCCCCACAGTCGACTGGAGCGGTTTTTAGAGACCGTGGTGCTGGCCCAAACCCAGGAGCCGGTGGTGATCTTCATCGACGAAGTGGATACGGTGTTGAGCCTGACGGCGGTTAACCGGGATGACTTCTTTGCCCTGCTGCGGGCCTGCTATAACCGCCGGGCCAGTGATCCGAACTTTAGTCGCCTCACCTTTGCCCTTTTGGGGGTGGCCACACCGGCCAGTCTGATTCAAAACCCCGATCGCACCCCCTTTAACCTGGGCCGCTCCATCCCCCTGCGGGGGTTTACTCTGGCGGAGGCCGCTCCCCTGGCCAGCGCCCTGGCCCCCTATGTGGCCAACTCGGAGGCGGTGCTGGGGGCGATTTTACACTGGACCGGGGGGCAGCCCTTCCTCACCCAGAAGCTTTGTGACCTGGTGGTGCAGAGGGCGATCGCCCGCCCCGACCCCCTCCCCACCCTGGACCAGGACTGGATCAGCACCCTGGTCGAAAGCCAGGTGATTGATCGCTGGCAGGCCCAGGATGAACCGGCCCACCTGCGCACCCTACAGGACCGACTGCTGGACCCCAAAAAGTCCACCACCGCCCTGATTAGCCTCTACGACCAGGTGCGACGGGGGGAGGGGGTGCCGGTGAGCGGCCAGCCCCTGCAGGTGGACCTGCGCCTCACCGGGCTGGTGGTGGAGCAGGGGGGGCAGTTGCAGGTCTATAACCCCATCTATGGTCAGGTGTTTAATGGCGACTGGGTGACCTGGGCCCTGGCCCAGGTGAGGCCCTACAGCCAGGCGATCACTACCTGGCTGGCTAGCGATCAGCAAGACCGCCAGGCCCTACTGCAGGGGGCCGACCTGGAGGCCGCCCTCACCTGGGCGGAGGACCGGATTCTGAGCCCCAGCGATCGACGCTTTTTAGTGGAAAGCCAAAAGCAAGACCTGCAACAGCAACTGGCCCATAGCCAGGCCCAGTTAGCGGCCCGCAATGCGGAACTAGAGGCCACCAGTCAGGCCCTAGCCCAGGCGGAAATAGACCTGCAGCAGCGCAGCCAGGCCCTGGAGGCTACCCGCCAACAACTTGATCAGGCCCAGCAGCACCTGCAACGGGCCCGCCGCCGCGCCCGCCGCTGGAGCCTGGCCGGGGCCGCCATCCTCACCATCGCCCTGGCGGGGTTAGGGGTCTCCCTGGGGGAAGCACGGCACCAGAGCCGTCAGGCCCTCACCGCTCGTCAGCAGCAACAGACCGCCCAGGTAGATCGCCGTATAGCTCGCCTGCAAACCAGTCGGGCAACCCTGGGGCTGGTGGGGTTGAGGCGGCAGCAAACCACCCTGGAACAACAACGGTATCGCCTCAGCCAGGAAAAGACCACCCTACAACAACAACGGGACCGCCTCAGCCAGGAGCGCACCCGCCTCAGCCAGCAAAATCGTCAGCTGCAGGCCAGTAACCGCCAGATTGGCCAACAGGTGCGCCAGGTGCAGGGGCAGCTAGAGACTAAAACCCAGCAGGTTCAGACCCTGAGCGGGCGGGTGAGCCAGGTAGAGGGGGATCTGACCGCTAAAGACCAGGAATTAACCACTAAAACTCAAGCCCTGGACACCCTTGAACAGCAGGAACAACGGGTGACCGACGCCCTGCAGCAAACCATCGGTACCCTGGGGATTCAGCGGCTCCGCAATACCTACTACGTGCTGGGGGGGTTTGACAGCGCCATTGATTACCTGGAGGCCAGTCTAAAGCGTGCCCAGGAGCTACAGGACCGGCGAGGAGAGGGCTATGCCAACGGCAACCTGGGCAAAATGTACGCCACCCTGGGCCGTTACCCCGACGCTCAGCAGCACCATGAACGGCACCTTGCCATTGCCCAGGAGGTGCAAGACCGCCAGGGGCAGGTGCAGGCGACGGGCAATTTAGGGGAGGTGCTCTACAACCAGGGGGACTATAACCAGGCCCTGCCCCAGATTCAGGCCCACCTGCAACTGGCTCAGACCAGTCAAGACCCCCTGGAGACCAGCCTGGCCCTGGCTAACCTGGGCCGCACCTACCTGGGTCTGGGTAACCCGGACCAGGCCCAGGATGAGTTAAACAAGGGTCTAGAACTGGCCAAAACCATTAAAGACAAGCTGGGGGAGGGGCAAATCCGTAGCTACATCGGTGACGTGTACCTGTTTCGGGGAGACTCGGCCACTGCCCTGACCTACTACCAACAGCACCTGGAGATCGCTACCCAAATCGCCGATCAGCTTGGTCAGGAAGAGGCCCATCGCAACCTGGCCAGGGTATACCAGCGCCAGGGCGATACCAACCAGGCGATCCAGGCCTATAAAACCAGTCAGGCCATTGCCATCAAAATTCAAAACCGCCAGGGTCAGGCCACCAGTTTGAGTAATTTAGGGGAGTTGTATCGCTCTATCTATGGCCACGAACAAGCCCTGGATACCTATAACCAGGCCCTGACCCTGGCGAGCCAGGGCGGTGACCTCACCACCCAGGCCGCTACCCTCAACCGCATCGGTCAAATCTACGACGCCCAAAGCCAATACCCTCAAGCCCAAGCCTATTTCCAGCAATCCCTGGATATTTACCGCCAGGTGGGCGATCGGGCGGGGGAAGGCACTACCCTCAATAACATTGGTGGTGTTTACCGTGCCCAGGGGGACTATCCCCAGGCCCTGGACTATTACCAGCAATCCCTGGCAATCCGTCGCCAGGTGGGCGATCGGGCGGGGGAAGGCGTCACCCTAGGAAATATTGGTACGACCTATGCCAGATTGCAGCAATTTGAGCTAGCCTTAACAAATATCCGTCAAGCTTGGATAATTTTCCGGGCCATTGGGGCTAGTGCTTCTCAAACATGGGCTGAAGGATGGATTCGTCGTGTTTTAGAAGCCATTGGTCAACAGGGTAACCCCGCCGCATACCAAGGTCAGTGCCAGGCTACCGCTGAGGCGACGGGGGTAGCGGTGACCACCTGGTGTGAGGGCCTATGATCAGGCCTACCCATTAAACACCTGCTAAACCTGGGCCAGGCATCCGATCGCTGCTACTCCGACCAGGGGGGACCCTCCCTAACGGCTAAGGTCTGGCTATCCTAAAACCATAGCCACCCCATGAAAACAATGAAAGCCTGTTACCTACCATGGGTAGCCCTCATCCTGACAGGCTGTAACCCCCTTAACCCTATCCAGAGCATGATCCCTGAACCTGAACCAGACCCCGCGATCGCTAACCTCAACTTGCCAGAGGCTACCGTTATTTCCGTAGGCGACGGCGACACCCTGCGGATGGATTATCAGGGCGAAAACATTACCGTTCGCCTGACCTGTATCGATACCCCTGAAACATCTCAGATCCCCTGGGGACCCGCCGCTACTGAACGGCTGCGCCAGCTAACCCCCCGAGGCTCCACCATTCAGTTTAGAGAAGCCGATAGGGATCGCTACGGGCGATTGGTCGCCGAAATCTATGCCAATGGCCAGAACGTCAATCTCCAGAGGGTGGCCGAAGGCTATGCGCCCGTCTATACCCAATTCTTGAGTAGCGGCCCGGACACCCAAGCCCAGTTGCTCCAGGCAGAAGTCCAAGCCCAACAGAAAAGCTTAACTTCTGGAGTCAGGAGGATCCCATCATGCCTTGGGACTATCGGCGCAGTAGATAACCATCTCTCCTTCGAGGGGGTAGGTCTCATCCTGGAAACCAGCCATGTCTTAATGGAAGGGGCTGAGGTGGTACCCATTGGCTTCACTACTGTCCACAGTTGAGGACACAGTGATACCTACCAGCCCGCGATCGCAATTCCCTCCAGCCCCCTAATGGCGATTTTCTGGGGAATGCGATCGTTACCCCAGTGATCGCATTCCTTTCTTCGCCCCAGCCCAGGCAAAAGCCTGGGATCCTCCTAGCCCCTCATCCTCTGTCCCCAGAACAGACCATCCCTGTCCTAGATCCTCATAAACAGAAAAAAATCTGGTGTACCCATTTGTACCCATTTGGCCGTTGGTAAGGGGCGGCTTAGTTAATTTCGCTGAATTCCAAATCCTAAGGGCACTCCAGCCGTTATAGCCTGGTCAGCGATGAAGGTGTCATAGCGCCAGCTAGAGAGTTAGAACGCTAGTTCAACCTTGATAACCTCACCCCCTTGAATCACAACCCGATTAACCAGTGTTCTGTAAATGTTACGTCTCTCCTTATCTTCCAGGGTTTCCCAATATAGGGGATCGGTAAAGACGTTGATCAGTAACTGTCGCTGGCTCTCAGTGATTAACGATGACAGTTGCAGCTCCTGGTAGTAGGCAAGGATCTTTTGCTTAATAGCGCTGATAATCGGACCTGCTAGATTGCCAGGGGCGTTCTCATAGTACATCAGCTCGGTTTTAAGGGCTTGGATTTCAGGAGGATCCATCTCTTCTCCCGATGACTCAGCGATCGTATTCAGATCTCTGGCCTTCTGATTTAAGGTTTCAATGACAGCGGCCTCTACCTTTTCCATGCGGATCAGTTTTTTCTGACAGCAAGCCCTCATTCGCCAATTCTTACATTGAAAGTAGTAGTTTAGTTCTGACTTAATGCCCAGACGTTTGGCTCTGTGATAATTTTTGGCACCTGTTACCGAATAACAAGAACTCCGGCACTCTCCACAAAATATCAAACCTGATAGAGGGTACTTGAGCGCCGTGGATCCGAATCCTTTGAATCGGTAGTTATCCTTGATAGTTTTCTCAATTGTTTCACCCTCTTCCTTGGTCATAATCCGTTGATCGGGGTGAGTGTCGTAATGAATTTGCCACTCTTCTGGCGGTAGCCGCTTTCCTCTCTTTTTCCTCAGGTAACAGATGTGCCCCTGTAGGACTGGGTTAGTCAACCAATTCTGTAACCCTACCGGACTAAAGCGGAACAGCTCCTTAGTAATTTTTCCTCCTAGTCGCTGATTGCCGTTGTTATGGGCAAAGTTATGAATCCCATACTTTTCGTTGATGGCTCTAAGAGTCATCCTGAGGGTTTTACGTTCTAGAAAGGTTTCGACTATTTCACGGGCAATCTGGGCTCTAGATCGTTCTTCCCTGTTTTCAAGAAGACATAGAAAAAGTTTGTGATCCAGATAATGCCTACCGTCTTCCTCAATGTATCCAAAGGGTGGGTTCACGGCTACCTTTCGGTTTCTCAGGTGGGCCCAGCCATGGCTAACTCGTTCTGATAGACGATCTACTTCCATCTCAGCCAGTGCCCCTAATATGTTGAGGTGGAACTTTCCCGCCGCTGTTGATAGATCAATACTGTCGTCTAGAGCTTTCAGATTTACATTATTGTCCTGGAATTCTTCCAGAGTCCGTCTTAAAGTAATCAGCGAGCGAGTTAGACGGTCTAACCGGGTAATCACAACTCCCGATATTTGCCGAGACCTCACCATATCCATCACTATTCTGAAGCTTTTCCGGTTGTCTCGTCTTCCAGAATCTATATCGAAGTAGACGTTCTCTACCCCAGTGTCTTTAAGCCGCTGTATTTGTTGCTCAAGTGCGTGACTATTTAAAGCCTGTTCACGACTACTTACCCGTGCGTATCCAATGATTTTAGCCATAGCTGCTGTCTCACTAACGCTATAGCTAATGAGTTTGCCATTGTTCACCTGTTTCTCGATGAACTGGCAGAATTTAAGCGGGACGTACTGGAATTCCTCCGCCAGCCCCTCGAGGATGGCTTTGTCAGTATCACCCGCACCCGGCAGTCGGTGGTTTTCCCGGCCCAGTTTACCCTGGTGGCCAGCACCAACCCCTGCCCCTGTGGTTTCTACGGCGACCTCCTACAGCCCTGTAGCTGTAGCCCCCGTAGTCGGGAAAACTACTGGTCGCGGCTGTCGGGTCCCTTAATGGATCGGATCGACCTGCAGGTGGTGGTGAACCGGATTAAACCGGAGGAAATGACCCAGCACCAACCGGGGGAAGCCTCTGATCTGGTGCGGCAACGGGTGCAGCGGGCCCGGCAGCGGGCCCAGGAGCGTTTCCAGCAAGAACCCAAGCTGCAATGTAACGCCGACATGCAAAGTCGCCACCTGAAGCAGTGGTGCCCCCTGGATGACAGTAGTCGAATCCTGCTGGAGGGAGCCATGGGCCGGTTGTTCCTATCCGCCCGGGCCGCCGATCGCATCCTCAAGGTGGCCCGCACCATCGCCGACCTGGATGACCAGGACAGATTGCAAACCCAACACCTGGCGGAGGCGGTGCAGTACCGGACCCTTGATCGGTTGCCCTAGAGCACCGCTACAGAATCGCTACATAATAAGAGGACGCACCAACTAAAAACCCCGCCGGGGTGGCAGGGTCGGGAGTGTGATGTAATTTGTTGATTCTATCGGCAAGTGATCAGGGAGGCCCCGATCTGACAACCTTTCTTAATGTCCGTTGCTTAATTGAAACCAGGGATGGGATCACTTTGGCCGCCCAGGACTCTCAGGTAACCCTTTAGAAGTTGTTTGACAAGGGCTCAGGTATAGTTTGCCGTCAGGGGGTCGCAAAAATACTGAATTTTGCGGTGATTATCCTACTCTATAGGTATAGTTTGAGACTCTCTTTGGCTTTTCAAACAACCTCTTAGCCCGATTGAGCAGCCCGCAATCATCCGCAATCTCTGATCACAAAACATCAGACTTTTGCATAAAGGCAATATTCGTTAACATCCGGTGAACTTGGGGGCAGATCACTATCCCGCAGAGATGGGCGCGAGAAGATAGCAATGTTAACGCTTCTAAAGCCTTTATTTCTAATCTCCTATAGCTAAACCAACCCCTGGTGCTCATTCGCGCCAGGGGTTATTTAATGGAGTAGGTTACAGGGTCAACAGGTTAAGCGTTATGGATCGGTGGTCAATCTGGGGCAGGTAACTTGGATCAATCGCTGCCCAGTCGAGGAGATTTTAGGGTTTCTGACGGTCAGTCGGTGACTTATCCAAATCTCTCTCTCCAGGGGGAGCATGGGGTAGGTCGTTGCAACGTTTTGGCAATAAAGCTATGGGTTACGTCATCTCAAAAGACTAGCTTCTCATTTTTAGGATTAGGTCGAGTTTGGTTTTAATTTGGGGTTGAGTTGCAAGATAAGCCCTATTAAAGATGGGTTTAGGGTCTGACCTGGGGTGATGGACAGGTTGGGGACCTGGATTCGGGTCAAGCTTTTCTGAGAAGGTAGCTACGATAGGTTACAATTTCCGAGTTTTGATCAGAATGGTTGTCGATCCCCGATCGCGGTGTTAAGGTTGGTAGCAATGGTTGATCCAGACCTTCGTTAAGGAGAGTAAAACCATGGTTCTGTCTATCGCCAGATTGGTTGATTAGGTGACCCCGTAATTTGAGAGAGCGCTCTATCCCTGTAGAGACTGGTTCCGATTATTGTCACCGC
>JBEIGU010000102.1:0-14953 GCA_040381765.1 Leptolyngbya sp. | reverse complement strand
GATTGGACGCCAACCGCACCAGCAAGTCGGACTCAATGTCGGAAGTCTGATTGACAAAACTTGCATTGCCAAAGCCTCGGTCATAGACCGCTAACGGACGCACCGCGAGTTCACGCGGGTATTGAACGACACTTAACTTGGCCGGTTGACGACAACTAACTTGGCCGGTCAAGGATTAGCAGGGATACAACCGACATTCCGCAGGTGAGACAAGTTTTTTGAGAAATTCGATTTTTGAGATGCTTGCCAGACAAAGTTTTCAGCCACTTTCAGCTAGGTTTAGATAAGCGCCTAAGTCTCAAGGCGATCTCATCTGTGAGACAAGCCTTACTTCTGGGATGTTTGGCAAATAAGGCTTCCAGGCTTTCATTTTTCGTTCAGTCTCAACCCGCGGAAGGTAGGATATAATGTAATGGTTTGCATTCGGGCGAAGTGGGTTGTGATAATCCTCCCCGCCCTTGTCAAGGGGTACAGTGTGAGGCTTAGGCCGCCAGGTATTGGTGGTTTAGACCTTAGCAATTATATATCTGGCTCTATCGAAAATCGCCGTATATAGGTATTCAAGTTTATCTGGCTATCAGTTTCCTATTGTATTTGATTGATATTGTATCGGAGATATCTGTAGCCAAAGTATTGTAATCTTACTATATTCTTTAATTTTAATGATAATTGTTTCTTTGACTATTTGCCTTAGCCTATTAGTACTTAGTCTATTAATGCCCTCCCTAATGCTGCTTCTAGAGGTGGTGAGCAGCTTTAGCTGGCAGTACTCTGACCAGCCCCCTCCAGTTTTAGGAGACGAATCTGTTTTAGCTGTCCTAATACCAGCCCACAACGAGGCTGAGGGCATCAGTCAGACCCTTGAAGGATTACTACCCTATCTGCGGTCTCAAGATATCCTTCTAGTAGTAGCAGACAACTGCACTGACGAAACAGCAGCAGTTGCCCGGTCTCATGGTGCTACAGTGGTCGAGCGATTTTCTACAGATCAGCGGGGTAAGGGCTACGCCCTAGACTATGGTCTTAGTCAACTTCAGCTCAATCCACCAGATATCGTCATCTTGATGGATGCTGATTGTGACGTCAAGCCTGATACGATATCTCTACTAGCTAGTCATGCCCTCAGCACCCAGCGACCTGTCCAGGCTAATTATTTGATCGAACAACCCCGCACTACCAGCCTGAAGAGTTTCATCTCTGCCTTTGCGATTAAAGTTAAAAACCTCGTACGTCCCCTCGGCCTCAAGCAGTTAGGTCTTCCTTGTTTGCTAACTGGTACAGGCATTGCTTTGCCATGGGCCCTCTCCAGAACTGTGACAGTAGCCAGTGGCCACATTGCTGAAGATATGAAGTGGGGTCTCGATCTGGCCCTTGCCGGTCACCCACCGACCTTTCTGCCCAACGCTCAAGTCACTAGTCGCTTACCCAGTCAAGAAGAAGCGGCCAGAGTGCAACGTACCCGTTGGGAACACGGCCATTTACAAATTATTCGAGAGTACCTGCCGCAATTGCTGATTAAGGCATTAAGTCAGGGCCGGGGGGAACTCCTGGCGCTAGCCCTAGATATAGCTATTTTACCCCTGTCACTGTTAGTGTTGAGTTGGTCAGTTATAACCGTTATCAGTCTTCTCCTGGCAGCGATTAGTGGTAGCTGGCTAGCCTTTAATCTGGGCTTAGTCACCGGCGGGGCGATTTTCCTGGCAGTTATCCTTGCCTGGTACGGCTATGGGCGATCAGAACTTAGCTTTTATCAACTGATCATGGTACCCGTGTACGTCATCTGGAAAGTGCCAGTCTACCTTGCCTTCCTAGTTCGGCCCGAGCAACGTTGGGTAAGGACACGGCGAGATTAGTTCTGGGTGGTATAGCCGTAGTCATCCATACACTCACAGGCAAAGCAGCGGAAATAGCCACAAGACCCCCCTGGCAATCTGTTTGAAAGCATTACCTGATCTCGAGGGTTCTGGCCAGAGTTGTCATCTGATTCTGAGGGGGTAATTTGGGTGAAGCGTAGGGGCTCCCTGCCCAACTATGGTTAGAAAAGCCAGTCACCTGGGAAAATAGCTACGGGAAATAAATGGCAACGGCCAGGAAATGATCATGGGCAAGGTGAGCTTCAATCCAACATGTATCGGTTGCTATAGATGGTTATGGGTTGGGTTATCCTGCCTGGTTCTGCTATGGTCTCCCGTTGCCCTAGGGGCTGAACAGGGCACATCGTCCCTAGACTGGCCAGAAACAACGATTAACGCCATTGCCACACTGCGACAAAAAGCCTTCATGGCCTCTCAAACGGGTCAATTTGTAGAAGCAGAGCAATACTGGACCAGGTTAATTGAGTATTTGCCCGAGGAGGCGGCTCTTTGGAGTAATCGGGGTAACGTCCGTGTGAGTCAAAACCGCATGGAAGAGGCGATCGCAGACTACAACCAGGCCATTAGTCTGGCCCCTAACCAGCCTGACCCCTACCTAAATCGGGGCACAGCCTTAGAAGGGTTAGGTCGTTGGCAAGCGGCGATCGCGGATTACACCAAGGTGCTGGAGCTTAACCCTAAGGATGCCGGTGCCTATAATAATCGAGGCAATGCGAAGGCTGGCCTAGGCCAGTGGCAAGCTGCTCTGACCGACTATCAACAGGCAATTGACATCGATGCCCAATTTGCCCTCGCCCGGATCAACGCCGCTCTGGCAGAATATCAACTTGACCATCGGCAGTCCGCCATCCGCCAGTTTCGTAACCTTACCCTTCGCTATCCCAATTTCGCTGATGCCAGGGCCGCCCTAACCGCAGCCCTGTGGATAGCAGGACAACCTGGAGAGGCGGAGAGTAACTGGGTAGCGGTGGTCGGGTTGGACCCGCGCTATAAAGACCTGAACTGGGTCAGCCAGGTGCGTCGTTGGCCACCCGCAATGGTAGGAGCCTTAGAAAAATTCCTCAGCCTATCAAATTAACAATCACCAGGATCAACCTACAGAATGCTTTTCTGTAGGGCCGAAGTCCAGTATGATGCCTGACTATCGCCTAAAAGTGCAATTCCATCCCGACGCAAGGAAGGTTAAGGTCAAGGTGACTCCCAGCGAATTTGGCTTGTTATTCGTCTCCATTCTGGCCAGCAGCTTTGGTCAGCTTTTTCTGAAGTTGGGTGCCCTGCAGATGGGGCAAGTGACCCATCAAAATGCTATCGATCATGTGCTGCGTATTGCCACCACCCCCTCTTTACTGGTGGGGCTAGCGGCCTACGGGATAGGGGCGGTTTCCTACATCCTGGTGCTCACCCGGGTGAAATTGAGCGTTGCAGCACCGGCGGCATCCCTGATTTACTTGAGCTCGGTGCTGATTGGCTACTTTATCTTTAAAGAAGGCCTGCCCCCTATTCGCCTGGCCGGTCTGGGGTTAATTGTCATGGGGGTCGTGCTGGTCACCGCCCGCTAGGGGGGCGGTTGGGGTGAAGCAGTGCCCCAACCGCCAATCACCTAATCGCCAAAGTGACGAATAATGGCTTCGGCAAACTCCGAGCACTTTAGCGGAGGGGAGACGGGGGGCTCCATCAGGCGGGCCAGATCGTAGGTCACCTCACGATGGGCGATCGCCCCGGCAATACCGTTCTTAATCAGGTCCGCCGCCGCCTGCCAGCCCAGGTATTCCAGCATCATTACCCCCGATAGGATGACCGAACCGGGGTTAATGCGGTCCAGGCCGGCATGCTTGGGGGCGGTGCCGTGGGTAGCCTCAAAGATGGCGCAGCTATCGCCGATGTTAGCCCCGGGCCCCATGCCCAGCCCCCCCACAATGGCGGCGGCAGCATCGGAGAGGTAGTCGCCATTCAGGTTCATGGTGGCCAGAATAGAGTACTCGTCGGGGCGGGTCTGGATCTGCTGGAAGATGCTGTCGGCGATGCGATCGTTGACCATAATCTTAGTTTTCCACTGCCCCTGGCCATGGGTAGCCCAGATGGCGTCTAAAATCCCCTGTACCTCGCCACAGACCGCCGCTTTTTTTCCCGGTGTGAGGGCATCATAGCCCGGTTCGATCTGGCGGGCATTGTCCTCCACCGACAGGTCGGGGGTAGCCTCCCGGTTCCCCAACACCCAGGACTCCCGCTCCGTAACGCACTCCTGGCGAAACTCGGTGGTAGCCAGTTCGTAGCCCCAGTCGCGGAAGGCCCCTTCGGTGTACTTCATGATGTTGCCCTTGTGCACCAGGGTGACCTGCTGCTTCTCCGGAGGCAGCCGCAGAGCATGCTTGATCGCCCGTCGCACCAGGCGCTGACTACCCTGTTTACTGATCGGTTTAATGCCAATGCCAGAATCCAGGGGGATTTGCTTTTTACCGTGTTCCGGGGTGGCGGGAATGAAATCGGTGTTGAGCAGGTTGATTAGGCGATCGCAGATCGGATCCCCCTGCTTCCACTCGATCCCCAGGTAGATGTCCTCCGTGTTTTCCCGGTAAATAATCACATCCAACTTTTCTGGACTGCGGTGGGGCGAGGGGGTGCCAGCGTAGTACTGGCAGGGCCTGACACAGGCATAAAGATCATTAATTTGGCGTAGGGCCACATTCAGGGAGCGAATACCGCCGCCAATTGGCGTCGTCAGGGGGCCCTTAATCGCCACGCCGTACTCCCGAATCGCCTCTAGGGTGTCCTCCGGTAGGTATTGAAAGGTGCCGTACTGCTCGCAGGCCTCATCGCCGGCATAAACCTTAAACCAGGTGATCCGCCGCTTTCCACCGTAGGCCCTGGCCACGGCGGCATCAAAAACCCGTTCAGCGGCGGGCCAAATGTCGACCCCCGTTCCATCACCGCGAATGTAGGGAATGATAGGGTTATCCGGCACGACGGGTTCGCCGTCCTTAAAGGTGATACGTTCGCCCACAGAGGGGGGAGTGATCCGTTCGTACATTGCAACTTGCTCAGAATGCGACAAAACAACCCACAGTCTAATCTGCTTTAGCCGCTAAATCCGCCTGTTTGGCAACGATTTGTAGGGGTTTAAGGGTTCTTTTAGACCTGGGGTGGAGAGCTGGGCTAGGGGTGTATCACGGGGCTAAGGCCATTCTGGTCACCATTTTCTGAAGGTTTTTACCATGACAACAGTGCTGATCGTTGATGATGACAAAACTTTGCAACTCGCCCTGACTCGCCGTTTAGAAGCCCAAGGCTTTGAGGTCATTAATGCGGCTTCCGGGCAGGAAGCCCTGCACCTGCTTAACACCCGGTCAGCGGATGTCGTTCTCTCTGACATTCTCATGCCAGGGATGGATGGGTTTGAGTTCTGCCGTCAGGTGCGGGCCTGCCCCAGCGGCCAGGTCATCCCCTTTATCTTTCTGTCCAGCCTGGGGGATGTCAACGATCGGGTACAGGGTCACCTAATTGGAGCGGATGACTACCTGGTCAAACCCTTCCACGCTCAAGAATTAATTGCCAAGGTAAAGGGCAACGTGGCTCGACTGCAGCGGCTACAAGGCAGCCTAAAGTCTCTTTCTGCAGAGCCCGTGGCCGCCAAGGATACCCTCCCTGAAGCCCTCAGCGGTGCGGAGCTGAAGGTGTTCTGGCAGGTGATTCAGGGCTTTACCAATAAGGAGATCGCCAACCATCTGTTCCTTAGCCCCCGCACCGTGCAGACCCACCTCAGTAACATCCTGGCCAAGTTAGGCTTAAAGAATCGCTCCCAACTGGTCAAGTACGCCTTTGAAAACGGCTACACTGCCCCAGAGTACACCCAGGCTTAACCTACCATTCTCAGTAGTCCCTGTTGTCCCACCAGAAGTTCCCGTAGCAGAGTGATCAGGCCTACCCAAATCACCGGAGCAATGTCCACCCCCCCAATCGGCGGTATCCATTTACGCACTGGCGCCAGTAGGGGTTCCGTAGGCCAGAATATTAATAGCCAGGGGAAACGGGTTAATTCCACCTGGGGATACCAGGTTAGCACAATGCGAAATATAAACAGCAGGGTCATGATCGCCAGACCCAGGCCAACGGTCCAATTCAGCAGGGTGGTGGTCACCACGGTTAGGCTCCCCTAGGCATTAGTTTCAGGTTTACCCACCTATCATAAAACACTCCCACCGGTCTGGTCTGGCGTCTCCGCCGGGGCGGCAAGGGGAGACAGGGTAGGGACCGTTAGGGTAGGGGAGACTTTTTTAGACGCGTTCTGGCCCAAACTATAATTTTTGACCGGCTACTCGCTACCTTAAGGAAAATCGAACCCGCCTGTAGCCATAGATTAGGTGATAAATTAGGCCATAATTTATTGAGATGATCATCTTCGTTTAGGACAAGGACACTATGACAGCCTCTTTGAGCAACTTTCTACTCAGCTTGCTAGCTGGCGCCCTGATTGTAATTGTGCCGGCGACGGTGGGTTTGCTCTTCCTGAGCCAGCGCGATAAAATTCAACGGCAGTAGGCCCGGCTCACGGGCTACGGTTTTAATCTATATAGTCTGTTTGGGGGTGGTCGTAGTCAAAGCTATCTCCACCCCCATTACCTACACACAGAGATTATCCTTTAGGCATTGGCTAGAATGGCAACAGGTTGGTTAAAATTAACCGAACAGCGGCAAATGCCCGGATGGTTTACCCCCAGTTCGTTAGCTACTCCCCATAGCTACGAACGTCACCCCTAAAAGGAATTCACTGTGAATTTTACCCCCGTTCCCTTACTGCTGGGCATTGCCACCATCCTGGGGGCCGTTGCCCTATTTTTCCTCGATCGCTACAAGCCTGGCTACGGACGAGACTCCGACAAGATCTATGCCATCCTCCTGCTGCTCTCCGGGGTGATCCTGCTGTCGGAATGGACCATGCCCCTGCTGTCCTCCCTGCAGCAGTCGATCATGGTGGGGGTGTTGACCTCCCTACTGATTCAAAACATCAACTCCAGAACCCCCCTGGGCCAGCGCCCAGCCCCCCAGACGCAGGGCTGGGAGGGTGGCTATGGGGGTGGCTATCGTCCCCATAGCCCCAGCCGGACCGCCTACGGGGGTGACAGTCGAGCTAATCTGCGAGCTGAACTAGACCAGCCCTACGGTCCCGAGGATCCCTACGCCCGGCCTCGACCTATGCTAGGAGGTCGACCAGAACCGGAGGCTGGGCCAGTCTATGGCTACGATCAACCGGAGTCAGGGGGCTACGGTAATCGCTACGGTGAAGCGCCGCCACCTCCCTCTGATCGGGGCCTCAGAGATCGCCCCCCTGGCCCCGATAGCTCCACTTACAGTCAGGCCGCTCCCCGCTCCGATGAGCGGCTTCGCCGTCGTCGCCCCAAGACCCGCAGTGAGTACAGCGATCGCTACGGTAGCATGCCTCCCCGCCCCGACTATCGCCCCGATCGGGAACCGCCCTCGGGGGGCTGGTCCTAATTCATGGTGGCGTTACTTCTGCCCTCCGTACTCAGTCCTGGTGCCGTAGCGGGTACCGCCCTCTGGGCCATCACCGGCTACCTGGTGCTTTCCTCCCGGGTACCCTCCTTGATGGAGTGGATCTATGCCCGCCTCAGCCCCAATATCCAGATGGGGTCTGAACCGACCCCAGGGGCTCCCCCTGACCATGGCCTGTTCTCGCTGCTGGCGGCCTTGCTCAGTGTAGTGCCCTTTGTGGGATTGGGGGCCCTCACCCAGTTCGGCCTCACCCTCAGTTTAGGCGGTAGCTGGGGGGTGAGTTTGGGGGTGATCACCGCTATGGTCTGCGGTATTTATGAGCTAGGACGGCGCGATAGTGAGGCTTCGGGCTAGTCGCCAGGGGCTTTCCGCCTGGTTAGCCACCACCCCCCTGGGCCATCCCCCCGATCTGGCTCAGGTGGAGGATTCTCCCCTACTGCGGGCTCTGGTGCAGGGGGTGGTGAGCGTCGGCATTCTCTCGGTGCTGGTGGCCGCCACCGGGGTTACCCAGGTATCCTGGCTTAATCTACTGGCTATTCCCCTCAGTGCCCTGGGGGCTTACTACAGTTGGCGACGGCGGCGACGGAGCAATGCCCTGGTGAAGGGCCTGATTGCCCTGGGTATGGTGCTGGCCCTGGTCTGGTTCTTTAGTCGGCTGCTGCCCCAACCGGGGGATACCCGGATTTTGTTGGCGGAGCTGTTGCTGCAACTGCAGGTGCTGCACAGTTTTGATCTGCCCCGCCGCAAGGATCTGGGCTACTCCCTGATGATTGGGTTGATCCTGCTGGGGGTGGCGGCCACGGTGAGTCAAACCCTGACCTTCGCTCCCCTGTTGTTGCTGTTTCTACTGCTGGCCCTACCGGTGCTGGCCCTGGACTACCATTCCCGCCTGGGCTTGCCCCCTCAGGCCTGGCGATCGCGGCCCCCCGGCCTGGCCCTGGGGCAGTTGCTGGGCCTGTTTAGCCTGATCCTCTGCCTGGGCCTGGTGATTTTTCTAGCCCTGCCGCGGTTGCCGGGTTACCAAATTCAAAATTTCCCCGTCAGCGCCACCCTCGATACCCCCGCCGGGTTTACCGGTCGCACCATTATTAACCCCGCCTATGGCCAGGGGGACCAGGACTCCTCGGGGCAGTCCTTCACCGCAGACAACCAGGGCGCCATCCAGGGCCAGGGGAACCTGGATGGCCCGGGTCAGGTGGATAGCACCACCTACTATGGCTTTAACCCCCAGATGAATCAAAACCTGCGGGGGGTGATGACCCCCCAGGTGGTGATGCGGGTCCGATCCCAGGCCCCCGGGTTTTGGCGGGTGATGGCCTTTGACCGCTACACCGGCCAGGGATGGACCCTGTCGTCGCCGGAACAGGTGCAAACCCTGCAGCGATCAGGGTTTTCCTACCAGACCCTGCTGCCCCTGGAACCCAGCCTGGCGCTGAGTCAGCCAGTGGTGCAAACCTACACCCTGGTAAATAACTTCCCCAACCTGGTGCCGGCCCTCTCCCAACCCCGGGATCTGTACTTTCCCACCCGGGAGGTGGCCCTGGATAGCCAGGGGGGGCTGCGATCGCCCATCGCCCTGGAGGCCGGTATCACCTACACCGTGGTTTCCCAGGTGCCCCAGCGCGATCGTAGCCAGCTGCGCCAGGCCCGCCGCACCTACAGCAAGGCGGTACAACGGCAGTACCTGCAGGTGCCGCAGCGGATTCGCCCGGCGGTGCAGCGCCAGACCGAGGCCCTGCTGGCCCGCTCCCCCAAGCCCCTATCGGACCCCTACGAACAGGCCCTGTTCCTGGCCCAGGCCCTGAAGCAGAGCTACACTTTACAGCCTGACCTACCCTTCTTTGGCCCCGATCAGGACCTGGTGGAAACCTTTCTGTTTACCACCGGGGGGGGCTATCCTGACCACTTTGCCACGGTACTGACGGTGATGCTGCGATCAATCGGCATTCCCGCCCGCCTGGCGGTGGGGTTTGGGGAGGGGCAGTTTAACCCCTTCACCGGTTACTATGTGGTGCGCAACACCGATGCCCACGCCCTTACCGAGGTCTACTTTCCCCAGTACGGGTGGTTTGGCTTCGACCCCATTCCCGGCCATGAAGTGCTACCGTCGGCGGCCCAGCCCGGCGAAGCCTTTAGTACCCTGCGGCGCCTCTGGCACTGGTTGGCGGGGTGGTTACCCTCCCCCCTGACCAGTGGCTTGCAGGGGTTGATCCAGGCCCTGATGGAGCTGGGGGGCCAAATTTGGTCAGGGCTGGGGGGAGGCTGGCGGGCCGGTTTAGGTAGCCTGGCCCTGGCCCTGGGGGCGGGGCTGGCGATCGCCGCTATCCAGCGAGGTCTGCGGCAGGTCCACCGGTGGTGGCGGTTGAGTCAGCTTCCCCCAGCGGAGCGAGTTTATCAACAAATGCTGACCTGGTGTCAGGGCCAGGGATTGGCCCGACACCACGGTGAGACCCCCCTGGAGCACAGCCAGCGCATCGCCCCCCACCTGGGTATTAACCAGGCTGGGGCCCTGCAGGCCCTGGTCTGGGCCTATCTAGGCTGGCATTATGGTGGAAAAGCCCAGAATTTGCCTGATTTAACCGTAAACCTGACCATTTTACGTCAATCCTCCCGGCGGTGGGGTCGCCACCGGCCTCCCTACCGTCCCCCGACCTAGACCGCTGTCGCTGCCGGTGCCAGGCCCCTGGCCCAGCGGTGGCGAGCCGAAACCCTGACTCCGCCTTACCTTTGAGCGATCCATCCTGGGTTCAGAGGTCTGGCCCATGGCATGGGGACGGGTAATTGATTTTCCAGGGCTTTCCGGTATGCTCGATCTCATCTAGTCCTTACCCCCCAGCCCGCCGTGAGCCTCAAAACCCTCGTCCAAAATTCCCTCAAGTCTCTGCACCTCAGCGGCCCCAGTGGTGAACCCTTTTCCCCAGAGCAGTTTGATGCCGCTGTGATGACTACCTACGGCCGCTTTCCCCTGGCCCTGACCCGGGGGCAGGGCTGCTACGTCTGGGATGACCAGGGCCGCCGCTATCTGGACTTTGTTGCCGGTATTGCCACCTGCACCCTGGGTCACGCCCACCCCGCCATGGTGGCGGCGGTGAGTCAGCAAATCCAGACCCTGCACCACGTCTCTAACCTCTACTACGTGCCAGAGCAGGGGGCACTGGCCCAGTGGTTAGTCCAACACTCCTGCGCCGACCGGGTGTTTTTCTGTAATTCTGGGGCGGAGGCCAATGAGGGAGCGATTAAACTGGCCCGCAAGTATGCCCATACCCGTCGGGGGGTAGCTAATCCGATCATTCTCACCGCTCGAGCCAGCTTCCATGGGCGCACCCTGGCCACCGTTACCGCCACCGGCCAACCCAAGTACCAGAAAAACTTTGACCCCCTGATGCCCGGCTTTGCCTACGTCACCTACAACGATATCGCCGATCTGGAGGCGATGGTGGCGGAGCTGGATCGGGACCAGCCCCAGGTGGCGGCGATTATGCTAGAAGCGCTGCAGGGGGAAGGGGGGGTCTGTCCGGGGGATGCGGCCTATTTCCAGCGGGTCCGGCAGCTCTGCGACCAGACCGGGATTTTGTTAATTTTGGATGAGGTACAGGTGGGCATGGGCCGCACCGGTCGCCTCTGGGGGTATGAGAACCTGGGGATTGAGCCCGACATTTTCACCTCCGCCAAGGGGCTGGGGGGTGGCATCCCCATTGGCGCTACCCTCTGTAAACACTTTTGTGATGTGTTTGAGCCAGGAGACCATGCCAGTACCTTTGGGGGCAATCCCTTTGCCTGCAAGGTGGGGCTAACGGTTTGCCAAACCCTGGAGGCGGAGAACCTGTTGGCCAACGTCCAACAGCGGGGGGAACAGCTGCGCTTTGGGCTGCAGCGGTTAGTACCGAAGTATCCCACCTTGCTGGGGGAAGTGCGAGGCTGGGGCTTGATTAATGGCCTGGTGCTCTCACCCCAGGCACCGGTGCAGGCGGGGGATGTGGTGAAGGCGGCCATGGCCCAGGGGCTATTGTTGGTGCCAGCGGGGCCCCAGGTGGTGCGCTTTGTGCCCCCCCTAATCGTCACCGCCGATCAGGTACAGGAGGCCTTAATAGCTCTGGAAAAGGCCCTGGCAGGCTTGTAATCAGATTATCGGGGCTGGATTTGCTGTTTCATCCAGGTACGAAATTGTTGCTTAGCCGCCAGTTCTCCACTTTGTTGACAGGCGGCCACTAACCCCTGTAAAGTCGTGGCCTCAATAATGGGAAAAGTGGGACTGGTCTTAACCAGCTGGTAGTGAGCTAAATAATGGGCAGAGCGAGACTCGAACTCGCATGACCGTAAGGCCGCCACATTTTGAGTGTGGTGCGTCTACCAATTTCGCCATCCGCCCGAGGATGAACCCCTATTATACCCAATTGGGTTGGCTTTCACCAGGGCAAAATAGTCTGGGCTGCTGGACCAGCGATCGATTTCCCGCGCCCGCAACACCGGCACCGGGTGGGTCAGGTCTTGTGTCCGCAGCTGTTTGAGGAGCTGACCGATCTGGCGATCGCTAATGGCATCGTAGGCTCGGGCCTGCTCGAGAAAGGCCTCCAGGTTCAGCTGATCGGCCAGACTGGGGGAGCCGCCGCAGAGCTTCATCAACACCGAGGCCACCACCCGGGGGTCTTGGCTGACCAGCAGGGCGGCGCGATCGCAGCTGAGCTCAGCGCAGCGTACCCACTCCATCATTTGGGCTTGCAGGGTTTGGGCCAGTTGCTCCCCCAGGGGCAGTTGGCCGGCGGCCAGGGTGAGTAAATTGGCCAGGGTCAGGTAAAGCCCGTGGTCACACTTGAGATGACCCAGTTCGTGGGCGATCACCGCCTGCAACTCAGCAGTGGTCAACAGCTCCACCAGGGCGGTATGGATGACAATGAAGGGTCGCCTGCCCCGCAGGGCGAAGGTGTAGGCATTAGCCACTGCGTGTTGCCGCAGGTAGAGCTCCGGCACCTCCATGTCAAGCACCTCACAGGCTTCCACCAGACCCTGGTGTAACTGAGGGAGCTGGCGATCGCTAATTCGCAGACTGGAGGCAATATTTTCCAGGTAAAAAAACTCCTCCGCCACCGGTGCCATAACCAATCGCACCGCCATCTCCAAACCCGGCAGCCGCTGCAAGGCCTCAGTAGCCTGCTGGTCCAGTGGATGGCGAAATTGGGCAGCCTGCAAGCCGAATAAAGGGGTTTTACCAGTCATGGGCAACTCCATAAAATGGCAAGCAGTCTAGAGTTTCCCCAAGAATGGGGTCTAGACCAGGGTAGAATTATCATAGCAAGGTACTGTCTGATCTACTCCTCTTTTATCAAAGTGGAGTAAAAGTTAGATCCCCCGATGAGCTCAAACAACTCAATTAAATTCAAATGAATTCAAAAGTCTGAAAGCAATACACAAAAATCATGAAAGTAGTGATTTTCAATATGATGGATTTCGCCCCAAAAGCTTGTCGAACCTTGTGAATCGAGATAGATTCAAAGCTATTCTATTGACTTCTTTTAATCAACCAACAACCAAACAACAAGCCCAATAAATTTGACGTCCAAACTCCGAAAAACACTGGAATCGCGCCTACCATAGCCAGACTTTGAGATAGAAACTGAAGAGCATAGTAAGCAAATATGCTAACGGTAGCAAGACCAAAATTGTTTGCCTTACCAGCACCTCTCAAGGCAATTCCCATTGATGAACCCAAAAAAGCAAAGATAAGACATGAAAATGGCAATGCATACCTTTCCTGAATACTGAGTTTAAGTTGGCGAACATGCCTTACACTTCCTGATTGCTTGATTAAATCTAATCTATCATAAAGCTCCAGTATATTCATTTCTCGATGATCGCGATGGTCGCCAACGTAATCTAAAAGCTTTTCCGTGAGGCTAATGGGCAGCTCTTCAAAGGAATTTATTTTATCATAATAACCATCCAAATTCAGAATATACTGATGTCCAAATTGCATTTTCCATAATTGGATAGACTCATCCCATGTGGCATACTTAGAAACAATAATTTCACTAAAATGATTATCTTTGTATTTAATTAGAGTAACCCCATGCATTTTCTGATCTTTAAACTGACGAGCAAAGAAAAGAAAATTTAAGTCTGATTTATCGCGATTCGATGAGTGCTTGACATAAATAATATCTTTTTTATTATATTTAGCCAGCCCTGAACGATCTACATCCCACTCTCTTTCTAGCAAAGTAGCTGCCTTAAAATTTGCTGGAGGCACCACCAACTCATGGAAAATAAACATTATCCATGAAAGCAATAAGCTAATAATTAATATTGGTGCATAAAGGCGAATTAAGCTTATTCCAAAAGTTCTAAAGGCTGTTATTTCATTTTTCAGTGAAAGGTCACCAAAAGCAATTAAACCAGCCATCAACAAAGCAAGAGGTAAGCCAAGGGAAACAAAAGCAGGCAGCTTAAAAAGATGAACATAAAAAGCAACCTTCAAAGAAATACTACTGACGACGACGAATTTAATTTGCTCGAATGTAATGCCAATAAGCTCTCCAAATATTGTAAAAACAGATACACTGAAAATAAGTGGAGGGATAAAGCGGTGGACAAGATAGCGATCTAAAAGGGAAAGCTTACTGAAAAGTATTTGCATGCCAAACTATAGCTGTAGTCTGAGATAACAGGGCAAAGATCCTTACCTGGCTGCACAACGACCTCCACCTATTGGACAACTATAGCGGATTCCACTCGGGTGAAGTGCGTTGCGATCATCCCCCCCGCCGCCCCTAATCAAGAGCGGGTGCCGTGTGAAACTTAGACAGCCAAGTACTGGGGCTCAGCAATGGTGTATCTCACTCTTCAGCAATAAGTCTACCCTGCCTTATAGTGGATTTCACTTGGGTGAAGTGCGGTGTGAACCCCCCCCTGTCCCCTTGGCAAGGGGGGGTTTGGCAAGGGGGGGTACAGCGTGAAACTCCTACAGCCAGCTACTGGGGGGGTAGGACTGAGCAATTGGGTGTCTAACTCTATCGAAAACCGTTATATCAGCTTTAGATCGAAAATATCCTAAGCTGTTACGCATCTAAATTACATAGTCCTGGTTTTGAAGCCCTTGCTTCAAGGGAATCGACTTTGAAATTCAGGTAACGATTAGCTTAGCCTACTAAAATTCATAAACATATTTAGCTTCAGTAAAGCAAACTGAGTTTGATATAGTAGTTACTGAAGTGGGTTTATATTCAAATTAGTATTACGAATAGCTCTAAATTTCACCTATTAACAAATGAACTTTCAGTAAGTTTACCTTAAAGTCTTTATAGCTTTCTTTGCTTACGAGCCCTGTTGTTTATTATGCCTAGTATGATAGACGAGTAATCTCAGAATAGTTTTTATAGCGGATTTCACTTGGGTGAAGTTCGGTGTGACCACCCCCCCTCGCCCCCCTTACTGAGGGCTACGGTGTACACACAAGTGATCAAATCTAACCCAATCAGCGACAAACTGCCCCCCAGCCCCCAATTCCGGGGGAACCGAACCCTTCAAAATCCACCAGAATTGGGGGATTTTGGGGACGCAAAGGACTCAAACGAAGT
>JBEIGU010000101.1:0-14963 GCA_040381765.1 Leptolyngbya sp. | reverse complement strand
AGGGTGTTGTACAGGGTTTGGCGAAATTGCTGAAGTTGGTTGAAAATCATAGGGTCAATCGAATTTCTACTTCATTGACCTTACGGCAGTCAGTGTCACTCATTGACTGCCTTCCTTTACAGAATTAGTCCAAACTCAAGTCAGTACGGTCAGTAACTTTCCCAAGGGACTACAGCACCGCGCCCCCAGGCATTTTCAATGGTTGCGCCACTTTGAGGTCTTTCTGCCCTTCACGGCCCTGCTCAGGGTGCATTTCCCCGATCAGGGACGGCTCTGCATTCTCAATGCCGCTTCCCCCATGGCGGCGCGACAAACCCGAGTCTTTTCACCCCTGTGTCGTAACTTCGATCAGGACCAACCCCTGGAGCCGGTCTACGCCTTCAACCAGCAGATTTTTAACGAAGATCGAGAGGTGGTAGAGGCCCAATACCCGGAGGATTTACCCCTGGACCTGAGGGCCGAAACCCACATTGCCGCCGATCAAACCTCTATCCTCTATCGACAACGCCTGGCTCAACTGGGGTTAAGTGCCGCCTACACCGCCTGATCCGCCAGCTAGCCCCATCGTCATACCCCCAGGAGGGATAGCCGACAAGCCCATGAATAACCTCAAGGTAATTATTATTGGGGCCGGCATGGGGGGGTTAGCCACCGCCATCGCCATGACCCAGGCCGGCTACGCGGTTGAGGTCTACGACCGGGTGGGGCAGCTGCGCCCCGCCGGGGCCGGTATTTCCCTGTGGTCTAACGGAGTCAAGGTGCTTAATCACCTGGGCATGGGGCAGGAGATCGCCGCCCTGGGGGGCGCCATGAAACGCATTACCTACCTGACCCAAACCGGGGCAACCCTGACGGACTTTAGCCTCGACCCCCTGGTCCGGCAGGTGGGGCAATGTCCCTACCCGGTGGCTCGCACCGACCTGCAGCGAATGTTGTTGCTCAAGCTAGGGGCAGACAGGGTACACCTCCGCTCCCATTGTGTAGCGATCGAACAAACCGCCGCTAGCGCCACCGCCATTTTTGAGGATGGCCGCCGGGCCACCGGCGACTTAGTGGTGGGGGCCGATGGCACCCATTCTAAGGTGCGGGAGTTTGTCCTCGGGCACCCCACGGAACGCCGCTATGCGGGCTACGTCAACTGGAATGGCCTGGTGCCCCACCGGCCAGACCTAGCCCCTCCCCACAGTTGGGTGATCTACGTGGGGCAGGGGAAGCGAGCCTCGATGATGCCGGTGGGGGGCGATCGCCTGTATTTCTTTCTGGATGTGCCCCTGGCCTTTCCTAGCCCAGCCCCGTCGAGCATCGGGGAGGAACTAAAAACCTATTTTGCTGACTGGCCCCCCGCAGTCCAGACCTTAATCACCGTCCTTGACCCGACGACCACCAACCGCATCCCGATCCACGACATCGACCCCCTCCCCCACTTTGCCAGGGGCCGGGTGGTACTGTTGGGGGATGCTGCCCACAGCACCACCCCGGATCTGGGCCAGGGGGGGTGCCAGGCCCTGGAAGACGCCTGGGTACTGACCAAATGTCTACTGACCAACAACCTGGGGGTGATCGATGCCCTGCAACGCTATGAAGCAGCTCGCCAGGACCGCACTGCCAATTTAATTTTAAAAGCCCGTAAACGAGCCAATCTAATCCACGGACAAGACGTTCAAACAAATCAGCAATGGTATAAAGAGCTAGCTCAGGAGGATGGTGGCAATATTATGGCTGCGATCGCTAAGGTTATTCTCGAAGGCCCCCTCAACTAAACCTCGTCTAGTTTGGAAATCGAAGTTTCTTCCAGGCCATCATCCCCCCAACCCCTCTCCTGAGAACGTTTAGAACCTCCCCCCCGTATTAGCTTTTTCATGTCTCGTGAGATGAAGCTTATTAGTTACCAGACATGAAATTGATCGATAAACCCTATCCTCAGTAGGCTGGCCATGGTTATATCATAACCATTGTCCTTACCCCCTATATTTTCGCTTCTATCTCCTGTTTTCCCAGAGTAGGCGACAATGGGGCAGAATTATCATTATTCCCAGGAGTTATGCCAATGAACTTCGATTTAAAGCGGGCCTTTGCCGATCGCACCGCCCTCAAGATCATCAGCGGTCTCACTAATTTTAATGTTCCCCAGGTGCTGGCGGTGGCCAGGGCGGCGAGTCAGGGCGGTGCCACCTTTGTGGATATAGCCGCCGATGCTGATTTGGTGCGGTTGGTGCGGGCGGAAACCCTCCTGCCCATTTGTGTCTCAGCGGTCGATCCGGAGGCCTTTTTAGCCTCGGTGGCGGCCGGAGCTGACTTAATTGAAATTGGTAATTTTGATGCCTTCTACGCCCAGGGTCGGGAATTCGGCGCTGCCGAGGTCATGCACCTAACCCAACGCACCCGTGCCCTATTTCCCAACCTCACCCTATCGGTGACCGTGCCCCATACCCTGGCCCTGGATGAGCAGGTAACCCTAGCTGAGGCCCTGGTGGGCGTCGGTGCCGACATCATTCAAACCGAGGGGGGAACCGCTAGCCAGCCTCGCCACCCTGGCACCCTGGGCTTGATCGAGAAGGCCGCCCCTACCCTGGCGGCGGCCCATGCTATCAGTCGGGCAGTGACTGTGCCAGTCCTCTGTGCCTCGGGGATTTCTGACGTCACCGCCGCCATGGCGATCGCCGCTGGTGCCGCAGGTGTTGGTGTTGGCTCCGCCGTCAATCGCCTGGATAATTCTCTGGCCATGGTAGCGGCGGTGCGCCACCTCGTAGAAAGCTTGCAGCCAAAGTCTGCGGTAGGTCATACCCTCTGATAATCGAGCGTATACTGCCCACCTTGCCAAAGATGGCGGCCTAGAGGCTGGGGCTGAAGGCAATCAGACCTGGCAGTAGGACAGGAGTAGGGTAGATTCTACCCTACTCCACCGGTAGGTGGCCCGAGGAGGCGGTCAGTAGATGGGGTACCCAGCTCAGCCCCAGCCCCAGCCAGCAGAGTACTACCAGGCTAACCCAGGCCAGGGAATTGCCGACCCTGGCCACCAGCAAATCTACCCTGACCAGCAGGGTAGCGGCTATCAAGAGGGACCAGCAGGCCACTAGACGAAACTCAGACACCACGGCGATCGTCAGGGAGGCTAACCCCAGGGCTAACAGCAGGTAACCCAGATCGGAGTTAAACCCCAACAGCACTACCCACCGTAGAAAACCTTGGAAAAAGGTAGCCGCCGCCGCCAGCAGCACCACCAACCCCAGGTTAAAGAGCCAATGCCAACGGTCTGCCTCAAGGCTATGCAGGTAGCCGCCGTAGGTAGCAAAGGCCACCACCAATAGCAAACTGGAAAACCAGGGGCGGATCATAGCTTTACTGACCCACCAGGGGAACAGGTTCATCCAGGGGCCTGACCGCCACCCCATCCCCCATCTGCAACCCCAACTCGGCGGCGCGACCTGCCGCTAGCTCGATCACCTGATCCACCAGTTGTCCCTGGGGGCCGTAGGTGGGGCAGGGGTCTGTTATACAGGGGGGCACCTGGCTGGCCAGGGCCTGGATCCTACCCTGGTAGATAAACACCATATCCAGGGGAACGGGGACGTTTCTCATCCAGAAGCTGACCGGCCGCGGCGGGGAAATGGGGAATAGCATACCCCGGTCGGGGGCCAGGGCGGGGCGATACATCAGGCCCAGGGCCTGTTGCTCTGGAGTCTGGGCCACCTCCAGGGCGATCCGCTGCCCCCCCAGTTCGACCACCGCCGTGACCGGTAGCTGTTGGCCCCGGGGTTGGCTGGGGGCCAGGGCCAGGCCATGGCCGCTGGGCCTGGCCGGACTGGGGGAACAGGCCAGGCTCAGGGTCACGGTGGCCGCCAGGGTGGTGGCCAGGGCGGCGGCGGGAATCAGGGAATACCAGGCCAATCGGGGCATAGCGGTGGTGTTAGGGGGTAGGGTAACCAGGGAAAGTCCACTGCCATGATAGTGAAGAATGGTCCCTGCTGCCCTGGGGAAGGGCTGGATTCCCCACCTGGGTCGCCGCCAGCCCCCTAGTTCGGGCGGTGGCGGGAGACGGTAAAATATTGAAGCGAGTTTATTCCCCTTAATTGCACCCCGCTGTCCACCATGCGCATTTCCCTCAACTGGCTGAACCAACTGGTAACCCTCACCCTATCGCCGACGGAACTGGCGGATGCCTTGACCATGGCCGGCTTTGAGGTGGAAGACGTGGAGGATCGCCGCACCTGGGCCGACGGGGTGGTGGTGGGTCGGGTGGTGGAGCGATCGGTCCACCCCGATGCGGATAAGCTCAGTGTTTGTCAGGTGGATATTGGTCAGCCCCAGCTCTCCACCATTGTCTGTGGAGCCGCCAACGTCCGGGCCGAGGTTGACGTGGCGGTGGCCACGGTGAATACCTACCTGCCCCGGGTGGATCTGACCATCAAACCCCGCCAACTGCGGGGGGTGCCCTCCGCCGGCATGATTTGTTCCCTGGCGGAGTTGGGGCTGGAAAAAGACTCCCAGGGAATTCATATTTTCCCAGAGTCCGGCCTCACCCCGGGCCAGGATGTCCGCCCCCTGCTGGGGTTGGATGATGTGATTTTAGATGTTACCTCCACCGCTAATCGGGCCGATGCCCTCAGCATGGTGGGCCTGGCCCGGGAGGTGGCGGCCATTACCGGTGCGGAGCTGCACCTGCCCGACCCCCCGCCCCCCCGCTTGCCGGGGGGTGGGGCGGCCCCTGGGGTTGCCCTTACCGACGAAAAGGCCTGCCCCCTCTACATCGCCACCCACCTCGATCAGCTCACCCTTGGCCCCTCTCCCCAATGGTTGCAGCAGCGGCTGCTGGCGGCCGGCACCCGACCAATCAATAACGTGGTAGACATTACTAACTATGTGCTGCTGGAGTGGGGCCAGCCCCTCCACGCCTTTGACGCCGATCGCCTGCGGGCGGTGGCGGATGCCCCCCAGCTCAGTCTGGGGGTGCGCTACGGTCGTCCCGGGGAACAGCTCACCACCCTGGATAGTCAAGACCGTCGTCTGGATCCCCAAACCCTGGTGATTACCGCCGGCGATCGCCCCGTCGCCCTGGCCGGGGTGATGGGGGGGGAAGCCACGGAGGTCCACGATGGCACCCACACCGTGTTGCTGGAGGCCGCCTACTTTGACGCCGCCGTGATCCGCCGGTCGGCCCGCAGCCAGGGCCTGCGCACCGAGGCCTCGGCCCGCTACGAACGGGGCGTCAATCCGGCGGAGCTGGCCCTGGCCTGCAACCGGGCCCTGGCCCTGATGGAGGAGTTGGCGGGGGCCCGGGTGGTAGCCCAAACCCAGGCGGCCACCCGCCTGGGGGAGGTGTTGCCAGAGCGGCGCCTAACCCTGCGTCTAGACCGGGTCCACCAGCTGCTGGGGTCGGTGACTAACCAGGGCGATCGCCCCAGCCCGATTCCGGCGGCAACCCTGGAGACCATCCTCACCACCCTGGGCTGCCAGGTCACCCCCACCACCACGGCGGGGGTGTGGTCGGTGGCGGTGCCCCCCTACCGTTACCGCGACCTGGAGCGGGAGGTGGACCTGATTGAGGAGATTGCCCGCATCTACGGCTATAACCACTTTGCCGATACCCTGCCCCAAAAGTCGGCGGGGGGCTACCTCTCGGTGGACACCCTGCTGGCCCGTCGCCTGCGGGAGGCCTGCCGGGGGGCCGGTTTGACGGAGCTGCTGCACTATTCCTTGACCAAGCCCACCAGCGATCGCCAGGTCACCCTGGCCAACCCCCTGTTCCCCGAGTACTCCGCCCTGCGCCAGGACCTGATCGATGGCCTGCTTGACGCCTAC
Organism: Leptolyngbya sp.; assembly: GCA_040381765.1. Taxonomy (GTDB): domain Bacteria; phylum Cyanobacteriota; class Cyanobacteriia; order Phormidesmidales; family Phormidesmidaceae; genus Nodosilinea. Next base: position 9,164 of record JBEIGU010000101.1, on the reverse strand, counting down.
GTGTTTAACCTGAACCAGGGCAACGGCCCTCTGCACGGCTTTGAGTTGGGTCACATCTTCTGGCAGGATGACCAGGGCATCCACGAGGCGGAGGCCCTGGGGGGAATTTTGGGGGGCGATCGCCGCTCCAGTCGCTGGTTAACCAGTGGTCAGGAAACCCCCCTGGATTGGTACGAGGCCAAGGGGGTGCTGGAGGCCATCTGTCAGCGCCTGGGCCTCCAGGTCGACTATCGCCCCGACGCCACCGATCCCCGCTTTCACCCTGGTCGTACCGCCTCCCTCTGGGTGCGGGGCCAGCTGGAGTTGGGGCGGTTTGGTCAGATCCATCCCCAACTTCAGCAGCAACGGCAACTTCCCCCCCAGGTCTACCTCTTCCAGCTGCACTGGGGTAGCCTGGCCACCTGCCTGCGGCCTGTCCTGCAGAAGTCGGCGAAGTTTACCCCCTATTCCAGCTTCCCCGCCAGCGATCGGGACCTGGCCTTCTACGCTCCCCTGGCCGTCAGCGTGGCGGACCTGGAGGCCACCATGCGGCGGGCCGGGGGCAAGCTGCTAGAATCCGTGGCCCTGTTTGACCAATACCAGGGGGAGTCCGTACCCGCCGGCCAGCGCAGCCTGGCCTTTCGACTGGTTTACCGGTCCCCCGACCAAACCCTCACCGATAGCCTGGTGGACCCTGTCCACCAGAAATTGCGGACGGCCCTGGAGCAGCAGTTTGGGGTCACCCTGCGGAGCTAGTCTTCTATCCCAGGGGCACTAAGCCCCTGGGGTCTGCTGGCCGGAGGCCACCGGGGCGATGGCGGTGAGTTGCAGGTCGGGGTGGTCGCTGGCGATTTGCTGGCAATTCCACTCGTTGCGAAACAGCAGTACCGGTCGGTCCCAGCTGTCCTTCACCACCACCGTATTAAACAACCGACCCACCGCCTCCAGGGCGGGCCAGCCCCCCGCCACCCAGCGGGCTACGCTGTAGGGTAGGGGTTCCAGGATGGTTTCCACGTTGTACTCATTTTGCAGGCGAAACTGCACCACCTCAAATTGCAACTGGCCCACCGCCGCCAGGATCGGGTCGCGCTTGGATTCATCGGTGGAAAACATGATCTGCACCGCCCCCTCCTCCCGCAGCTCCAGCACCCCCTTTTGGAATTGCTTGTACTTGGAGGGGTTGGGGTTCTTCAGGTAGGCGAAGATCTCGGGGGAGAAGCAGGGAATACCGTCGTACTCTAGCCGCTGCCCTTGGTAGATGGTGTCGCCAATGGCAAACACCCCTGGGTTATTCAGGCCAATCACGTCGCCGGGATAGGCCTCCTCTAGAGATTCCCGCCCCTGGGCGAAGAGCTTTTGGGGATGGGAGAGGCGGACGGTTTTGCCGGAGCGGGCATGGTTGACCACCATGTCCTTTTCAAACCGGCCGGAACACACCCGCACAAAGGCCACCCGATCGCGGTGTTTGGGGTCCATGTTGGCCTGCAGCTTGAAGACAAAGCCAGAAAAGTCGGGCTGGGTGGGGGCCACCTCCCCCAGGCTGCTGTGGCGGGGGGAGGGTTTGAGGGCGTAGTCTAAAAAGGCATCTAGAAATAACTGCACCCCAAAGTTGGTCATGGCGCTGCCAAAGAACACCGGCGTCATCTGGCCGGCATGCACCGCCTCCAGGTCAAGGCTAGGGCCCAGTTCCTCCAGCACCTCCAGTTCCTCCCGGAATTGCTGGTACAGGTCTGGGTCTAGCAGGCGGGTGATGCCTTCATCCGCCAGGTCCACCACGGTCTCCCGGGCGGCCCGGCTGCCGTGGGCGCTGCGCTCAAACAGGTGAAATTGGCGCTGACGGCGGTCAAACACCCCCTTGAAGCGATCGCCCATGCCGATCGGCCAATTAACGGCGTAGGTTTGCATCCCCAGCCGTTGCTCAATTTCGTCCAGCAGCTCCAGGGGGTCCCGGGCGGGGCGATCCATTTTATTAAAGAAGGTGAAGATCGGCAGCGATCGCAGCCGACAGACCTCAAACAACTTCAAGGTTTGGGGCTCTAAGCCCTTGGCTCCATCCTCCAGCATCACCGCATTGTCGGCGGCGGCCAGGGTGCGGTAGGTATCTTCGCTAAAGTCTTGGTGGCCGGGGGTATCCAGCAGGTTAATGGTGTAGCCGCCGTAGGCAAACTGCAGCACCGTGGAGGTGATGGAAATGCCCCGCTGCTGCTCCAGCTCCATCCAGTCGGAGGTGACGCTGCGCTGGGCCCGTTTGGCCTTCACCGCCCCCGCCTCCTGAATCGCCCCGCCGTAGAGCAGCAACTTCTCCGTCAGGGTGGTTTTACCGGCGTCGGGGTGGGAAATAATCGCAAAATTACGGCGTTGTTCAACCGCAGCGGCGAGTTCAGCGGGGGGTAGGGCCGCGGCATTGGTCATAGGTAGTAGAGGCCTGGGTGCCAGGGAAGCTATAGAGGTATTGTTAAAATTCTAATGGCTAGACGCCCGCTTCGCCCACTGCCAGGCTCTCCTCAGGAGGGGTGCCCGTAGGGCGGGGTGGGTAACGTCCTCCTTCCAGACCTGACGGGTTTCGACATGGACACTGGTCAAAGCGGCTTTGAGGGCGGCCAAGATGTTATGAGTCAGTAACGCCAGGGTAAAACAGAAGAGAGCGGCCTGGGGATAGGCTAAGGTATTGAGACTCTTTTTGGCTTTTCAAACCACCGCTAAGGTTGGTGATGGCCAGTGAAGGCACTGACCAGGGCTTTAACATTTTGTCGCATGGTGGTCAGATAGTCATCAGGCTGACCCGCCTCCGGTCCTCCCGTTTCGATTGGATCAAAGATACTGACCTGCACCTTTAGATCCTTGGCCAGGGAGGCCAGGCCACCCTGGCTAGCCTGGGAGTCCGCCAGGAGCGTCTTCAAGTGAGTTGTGCGGACCGTATCCATGACTCGTTTGACATCCTCAGGGGAAGGATTTTCCTCCGGTACATCCACCAGGAAGGTCGCTGTCAAGTTATAGCTTTCAGCAAAGTAGGGAGCTATATCGTGGAAGGCGACAAAGGTTTTTCCTGCAAAAGGTTGCAGGAGTTGGGTGGTTTCGGCATCTAGTTCCTGCAGTTGTTGAATATAGGCCGCCGCATTGGCGGCATAGATTTCCCTTCCCTCTGGATCGGCCGCAATCAGTCCATCCCTAATATTTTCTACCTGCTGAATCGCCCGCTTCGGATCAAGCCAGATATGGGGGTTGTATAGTCCATGCTGATGGTCATGGCCCTCCTCAGGTTTTTCGCCCGTAGGATGATGGCTATGGCCGTGATCAGGGTCGTGATCCTCTGCTGTAATGGCGGCGGTGGTAATTGTCCGTACTCCCTGGCTGGAGTCAATCACCTTCAGGCTGGGGTTGCCTGCATTTTTAACCAGATCCTCTAGAAAAATCTCCATTTCTAAGCCATTCTTGACCAGTACATCCGCCTGGGCCAGATTCTGGGCATCTGCAGGTTTGGCCTGATAGTCGTGGGGACCCACATGGGGCGGAAGCAGTTGGGTGACTTCTGCACGATCTCCGGCTACGGCGGTTGTAAATTGGGTAATGGGCAAAAATGTGGTGATCACCTGCAACGCCTCCACGGTTGTGACCGGTGGTGCTTGCGATGCAGGCGACTCAGATCGGGTTGAAGGCGAAGGGGTTGTACAACTGGTCAGGTTCAAGGCGATCGTAGACACCACCATCACGGACAACCGACCCATAGGGCCAGGGTTTTGTCCTAACCACCTCTTCCAATTGCTCATGGCAAACATCCTTGAAGTAAAACTGAGTTAAGTCCTAAGCAGTGAATTGCCCCAGGGCCCCCATCACCCAAGCTACGGAACAGCAAGGCCACTTTCCTAGCGAAGTAGGTCCAGGACAGGTCAGCTGGAGGCCCCCAGGCAGACAGGGACGAGAGGCTGAATAGTAGGCGAGAATGATTATCATTCTGTCTATGTTACAACACTCTCTCTGAAATGTGGCCTGTGATCACAGGCCAGAAAAACTCTTGCTTTCTTGTCACCCAATCAGTCCAGGTCGATGTAGGAGCAGACCAGTAGGGGGATGGGTTTGTTGATGCTGGCGATTGGTAAGCAGGGGGTATTTTACTGTCAAGGTTGCTACACTGGTGGGCAGTATAGAGATACTGTTACCCTTCTAGCGGCGCGATCGCCCCTAACCCCATGGTGCAACCCCTAAGCAAACGCCTCCCCATGCTGGCGATCGCCGGTTTGAGTGCCCTCACCCTGGGCATGGTAGCGGCCCTGGTGAGTAGCTTCAAACCCAGTCCCCCTGGGGCCGAGGTGACCGAAGTGTCCCTGTGGTCGGCCCTGCACCTGGGGGATCGTCACCATAGTCAGGATCCGGTGCTGGAGTTAGCCCTCCAGCCCCCCGCCCAACGGCGCGCCGTCCTCAGTCAATGGGCTCAGGGCCGCCCCTCCATCAGCCAACAGCGAGCCCGGTACCTGCTGGCCATCGATTTGATCCAGGCTAATCAGGGCGGTCAGGCCCTGCCCCTGCTGGCCAACCTGGAAACCGAGTATCGTCCCCTGGGGGCCTATGTGCTGCTGGCCCGGGCCCAGGCCCAGCGGGCCAGTGGTGATGGGGTGGCCGCCCAGGCAACCACACAACAGCTGCTCAAGGACTACGGTAATGACCCCGCTCTAGGGCCCCTGCTCTACCAATTAGGGCAGGATGATACCCGCCACTGGGACACCCTGTTGCAACGCTTCCCCGATCACCCTAAGGCGGTGGAGATCGCCCAGCAGCGGCTCACCGCCGATCCCCACCGGGCCGATGCCCTGCCCCTATTGATGACCCTGGCTCGGGCTGGCCTCCACCATCCCCAGGCTGGAGCGGCCCTGCTGCGCCTCAAGACCGAATTTGCCGACCAGCTGCGGCCCGAGGATTGGCAAACCCTTGGCTTTGGCTTTTGGCGTCGAGACCAGTACGCCCTGGCGGGGCCCGCCTACGCCCAGGCCCCCCCCTCCCCCCGCAACCTCTACCGGGCCGCCCGGGGCTACCAAATTGGCGATCAACGGGATCGGGCGATCGCCCTCTTTACCCAGCTCGATCAACAATTTCCCCAGGCCCCCGAAACCGCCACCGGCCTGCTCCGCCTTTGCCTCAGTCTGTCTGACCAGGCCGCCTTGGGGGTATTAGACCAGGTGGTTCAGCGTTTCCCCGACCGGGCCGCCGAGGCCATGCTGCAGCGGGCCGAACGACTGGATAGGTTGGACAGCGCCGACTCCGCCGCCACCACCCGGGAAACCCTGCTAAAGCGGTATCCCGACTCCGAGGCGGCGGCCCAAATCCGGCTGGGGAATGCCCGCCAGGCGGCGGACCAGGGGGATCTGACCACCGCCATCAGTTGGGGTCGGGAGGTGTTGAAGCATAGCTCCACCAGCGATTTGGCGGCGGAGGCGGGCTTTTGGGTGGGCCAGTGGGGCCGCCAGGTGGGCCAGGCGGCGATCGCCCAAACTGCCCTCGAACAGGTGATTGGCACCCACCCCGAGTCCTACTATGCCTGGCGGGCAGCGGTGGCCCTGGGTTGGGATGTGGGGGACTTCAAAACCGTACGCTCTAAGACCCCGGCGGTGACTCCCCTGGCCCGCCGCCCCCCCCTACCGGTGGGCTCTGACCCCCTGCAGGAACTTTACCTACTGGGGCAAGACCAGGCCGCCTGGGAACGCTGGCAAACCGAGTTTGTCAACCGCCAGGACCCCTCCCCCCAGGAACAGTTTGTGGACGGGTTAATGCGCCAGAGTCAGGGGGACTACCTGGATGGTATCTACCAGGTGGCTAGCCTGGCGGAGGGCACCACCCCAGAGCAACAGCAGGCCTTTGCCGAACTGAGGCAGCGCCCAGACTACTGGCATGGGGTTTACCCCTTTCCCTACGCCGATCTGATCCAAACCTGGGCGGCCCAGCGCCAGCTCAACCCCCTGCTGGTGGTGGCCCTGATCCGTCAAGAGTCGCGGTTTAGCCCTAAAATCCGCTCAGCGGTGGGGGCAACCGGCCTGATGCAGGTGATGCCCGACACCGCCCAATGGATTAAGCAATCCGCCGGACTAGACCGCTACGATCTCACCGATCCTCAGGATAGTATCCAGCTGGGTACCTGGTATCTAGATCACACCCACGCTGAGTACAACAACCATTCCCTATTTGCGGTGGCCAGCTATAACGCCGGCCCCGGTAACGTGGCTAAGTGGATTCAGCGGGGGGGATATAGCGACGCTGATGACTTTGCCGAAAAAATTCCCTTCCCTGAAACCAAGGGCTACATTCGCTCGGTCTTTGGCGGCTATTGGAATTATCTGCGGCTCTACGACCCGGCCATCGGGGCTCGGGTCAAGGGCCTGGAGAACCGGTTTAACTCAAAATAGTCACGGGGGCGGAGAATTTTCAGGGCGGTTGTGCTGAGTTCCACCAGAGGGATTGATCGATGGTAAGGGCATAGCCAAACCCCCATAGCCGCAGTTGAACTTTCGCAGCAGTGCGGTACTCTGGTGAGTTTTGGCGGCCAGCTTTCTGAGCACCCTCGAATGGGGCCTAGCGCAGGGCCGCTGCCTCGCGGGCCGCATTGGCTTCATCGGGATGAATATTGAGTCGGGTGAGATTAATTCGGCCCCGACCATCAATCTCCCGTACCTTCACAATCACCTCGTCACCAACATTTACCTCATCCTCCACCTTACCCACCCGGTAATCCGCCAGTTGGGAGATGTGGATCATACCTTCTTGCCCGGGCATAAATTCCACAAAGGCGCCAATCGGGATCACCCGAGTCACGGTGCCGACAAACACGTCACCCGATTGAGGTTTAAACACGATGGACTCAATTAAGGCCTTAGCTTGCTTGGCCTTCTCGCCTTCAATGGAGGAGACGGTGACGGTGCCGTCGTCGTCAATGTCCACCTTGGCACCGGTTTGCTCGGTAATCGCTTTGATTTTCTTGCCGCCGGGGCCAATCACCATGCCAATCATCTCAGGATCAATCTTAAAGCTGAGTAGACGGGGGGCATAGGGGGAAAGCTCAGTACGGGGCTGAGCAAGGGTGGCCAGCATTTTCTCCAGAATATGCAGACGGGCCGGTTTGGCCTGGTGAATGGCATCGGCAATCACCTGAATCGGTAAACCGGTGATCTTCATATCCATCTGCAGGGCGGTAATCCCCTTGTCTGTACCGGCTACCTTAAAGTCCATATCCCCCAGGAAGTCCTCAATCCCCTGGATATCGGTGAGGATGCGGACCTCATCCCCTTCCTTGATCAGGCCCATGGCCGCCCCACTTACTGGCTTCGTAATGGGGACCCCCGCATCCATCAGGGATAGGGTGGAGCCGCAGACCGACCCCATGGAGGTGGATCCATTGGAGGAAAGTACCTCCGACACCACCCGGATAACGTAGGGGAATTCCTCCTGGGGGGGCAGCACCGGTACCAGGGCCCGCTCCGCCAGGGCGCCATGGCCAATTTCCCGACGACCGGGCGATCGCATCGGTCGAGTTTCCCCCACGGAATAGGGTGGGAAATTGTAGTGGTGTAGGTAGCGCTTTTCCTCCTCCGGGTGGAGGTCATCCATCATCTGGGCATCCCCAGGGGTGCCCAGGGTGACCACCGACATCACCTGGGTGAGCCCTCGCTGGAACAAACCAGTACCGTGGACGCGGGGAGGCAGTAACCCAACCTGACAATAGATAGGCCGCACCTCATCAAGCTTACGGCCATCCACCCGCACCCCATCCCTGAGGATTTGCTGACGCATGAGCTTCTTGGTGACGGCCTTATAGGTATTCCCCAGGGCCTTACTGTTTTCGGTGACCGCCAGCTTTACCGGGTTATCCTCCTCCAGGTCGGCAATGGTGGCCGCCAGCTCCTGCTTAATGACATCGAGCTTGGCATCGCGATCGGGCTTACTCAGCTGAAACTGTTTGAGCACCTCCTGAATCGCCGCCGTGGTTTTTTCCTCGATAAAGGTGGCCAGGGTGGGATCGGTTTCCGGTTCTGGCTCCTTGACCAGTTCAATACCCAACTCTTTGATCAAATCCAGCTGAGCCTGGATTAAATCCTGCACCACCTCATAGCCAAAGTCGATGGCATCAATCATGTCGGACTCGGGCAGTTGATTAGCCCCCGCTTCTACCATGATGACGCCATCGGGGGAGCCCGCCACTACCAGGTCTAGATCCCCATTTTCCAGCTCCTGGTAGGTGGGGTTGATCACAAAATCATCCCCCACCAAGCCGACCCGCACCGCTGCCATGGGGCCATTAAAGGGGATTTGAGCCAACAGCACCGCCACCGATGCCCCCGTGGCAGCTAGCACATCAGGGGGCACCTGTTCATCCATAGCCAGGGTGGTGGCCACAATTTGAATATCATCCCGCAACCAATGGGGGAAGAGGGGACGTAGGGGGCGGTCAATCAGACGGCTAATCAGGGTGGCCCGTTCCGGTGGACGACCCTCGCGGCGGAGAAATCCACCCGGAATTCGCCCGGCAGCGTAGAGGCGTTCTTCGTAATCAACTAATAGCGGTAAAAAGTCTATGCCCTCTCGCCCCGCCGCCCGGGTAGCCGTCACCAACACGGCGGTTTCTCCGGATTGCACCAGCACAGATCCACCGGCCTGAGGGGCGAGCAGACCTACCCGCAACTTAATATCGCGACCATCAAAGGATATTGATTTTTCCAGTTCTTGCATTGACAAATTCGTCCTTACTGCTCTTCGCGCTTTTCTTAGGTCATATCTGCACGATCCTAGCACCGATAGCCGCAATGGCTCCATTCTGTAACATATGGCTTTGGCTGGAGCGCTGAGGACATAGTAGATCGATAAAAGCCAGTCTGGGCAAGCATTACCTTTTACCTTCGCTCCATTATCCGCAGCTAGGGCTATAGTCAAGTTCCAGGTTAGGGATCCATTACCCTTTAATTTTCCTGGTTCTACCAAAAGTTTAGGCCCCTAGGCGAGTTTGCCCCTTCAAATCAGAGAGGTAAAAAACTGTGCCGGGTGACTTCCAGTCATGCTAGGATTATAAGCCGTGGATAGGGCGGGTCGGTGCCCGAGTGGTTAATGGGGGCGGACTGTAAATCCGCTGGCTACGCCTACGCTGGTTCGAATCCAGCCCGGCCCATCCACGGCAATTGCCCTTATAGCTCAGCGGTAGAGCACTCCCT
>JBEIGU010000100.1:0-14984 GCA_040381765.1 Leptolyngbya sp. | reverse complement strand
GAAACCTGTCGCCGCAGGGATCTATCCCCTTGGCCTTACTTAGCCGATGTCATTGCGCTTAGACGCAAAGGTCTATCGGTTCCTCCGGTTCCTATGCCGCTACCTCAAGCCGCTTGAACCAGGTCGCCCAGACGGGGGGGGGAGTGAACCTTTACGGATCATTGGCTGTATCTTCAGTTAAAAGGCTGGGCAACTCATCGTCATCCTCGGAAAAGTCAGCGTTGGATTGCCAACAAATACTGGTTACTTCACCGAGGGGAAGGATGGACGTTTGCTGCACTCACGCCCGATGGCATTCAACGGTTAGCCGTTCACAATCGCACCGCGATAAAGCGGCACATTAAGGTTCAAGGGAACCGCTCGCCGTTTGATGCAGGACTGGCTTTACTGGAGTACCCGCATGGGACGACATCCTCAAGTCGGGCAACGGGTAGCATCGCTACTCAAGCGACAACGAGGAAAATGCGCTCACTGCCAACTGTTCTTTAAGGACAGGGATTTGCTGGAAATCGACCACATTCTCCCCCGTGCCCAAGGCGGGAAGGATGAATTCACCAACCTCCAGCTTCTCCATCGTCACTGCCACGATGTGAAATCTGCCAGCAATGGTAGATGAGGTATCGATGACAACGACCAAACTGTTGAGGAGCCGGACGAATCGAAACGATTCACGTCCGGTTTTGTAGACCAGCGGGGCTGGTGACAGCCTCGCTGAGTTTAATTGATAAAACAGTTAGGGCAAGCTTCATCAGCTGACATCAAAGCTGCTTTAAAAACACGGGAAAAAACTGAACCAGAAGCCGATCTAAGTGCAGATGTCGTTGCACGTGTCGAAGAACAAATCCAGGCGGGCATGAATCAATTAGATCAAAGGTAGCGTCAGCAGGGAGTGATCAGAACCACCCACCCAACTCACCACCACTACCTTCACCGCCTGGCTCCAGGGCCACCTCGCCCCCCCCGCCGATCGCCTGGCCGCCCTGATCAGCACCCTGCATCACCTCAACCCCCAGGCCGCTGAAGATGTTATCCAGCTTTACCTGGGGGATGAACATTTATGGGCCTAGACACTTCCTTCCCATCAAACGCTTTGGCCAGGTGCGCCCCACGGTAACCTCACCTTCTACACCCCGGATGGCCGGGCCCGCTTTGGGGCCTACCACAGCCGGGGTCTGGCGGAACCCCCCGATGCCACCTATCCCTACGTACTCACCGTCGGTCGCCTCTACGGTCACTGGCATACCCAAAGCCGCACCGGCCGGATTGCCAAGCTAACCGCCCTCTACCCCACCCCCCAACTGGAGATCCATCCCCGGGATGCGGCCCAGGCCGGGGTGGAGGAGGGCAAACCGGTGGTGGTGCGATCGCGGCGGGGCATGGCCCGCTTCCAGGCTAAGGTAACCGTGGCGATCACCCCGGGCACCCCCCTCAGCCTGGACCAATGGCAGGCCCTCAGCCCGCTCCAACGGTTTGCCCTGATTAAACTCAGCCAGGCTGGCCACGAACACCGTAATTTCGCCCTGGCCCTGGCGGAGTTTGGTCTAGAGAGCCCTAAACCTAACCCACCAGAATCGGTTGAGGAACCCGGTAGGTGGCCAGAATGCGCTCCGCCATTTGGGGCGGGGTCAACCCCAGGGTAGCCATGGACTGGGCGGGGGTGGCGTGATCCACCAGCACATCGGGCACCCCCAGGCGCAGCAGGGAGGCGGGCACCTGGGCATCTAGAATGGCCTCCGCCACGGCGGAGCCAAAGCCCCCCATCAGGCAGCCCTCCTCCAGGGTAACCACCTTACTCAGGCGCTGGGCCAGGGGCAGGATCAGCTCCGTATCCAGGGGTTTGGCAAAGCGGGCATTCACCACCGTAGCTTCGATGCCATGCTCACTGAGAATCTCGGCGGTTTGCAGGCCGGGGTACACCATGGAGCCATAGCCCAGCAACAATAGGTCATCCCCCTGGCGCAGCACCTCCGCCTTACCGATCGGTAGGGGTTCCCAGCCCTCCTCCATCAGGGGGGCGCCGTGGCCACTACCGCGGGGATAGCGCAGGGCGATCGCCCCCTGGGTGTAATTAATCCCCGTCACCAGCATGCGCTGTAACTCCGCCTCATCCTTGGGGGCCATCAGCACCATATTGGGGATGCAGCGCAGGTAGGCGATGTCGTAGAGGCCCTGGTGGGTGGGGCCATCGGCCCCCACAATGCCCGCCCGGTCCAGGCAGAAAAACACCGGTAGCTTTTGAATACAGACATCGTGGATGATCTGGTCAAAGCCCCGCTGCAGGAAGGTGGAGTAGATCGCCACCACGGGGCGAACCCCCTGGCAGGCCAGGCCGGCGGCCAGGGTGACGGCGTGCTGTTCGGCAATGCCCACATCAATGTACTGCTGGGGCAGGGCCTGTTGCAGCTTATCCAGGCCGGTGCCGGTGGCCATGGCGGCGGTGATACCAATGATTTTGGGGTTTTCCTCCGCCAGCTTGATCAGGGTTTCCGCAAACACCTTGGAGTAGCTGGGGGGCTTGGGCTTACTGGAGGGCAGGCTCTTGCCGGTGGCCAGGTTAAAGGGGGATTGGGCATGGTAGCCGACCTGATCCTTTTCGGCGATGGCGTAGCCCTTACCCTTGGTGGTGGCCACATGGACCAGCACCGGCCCGGTGTGTTGGTGGGCCTGCTTAAAGGTGGTGATTAATTCCTGCAGGTTATGGCCATCGACGGGGCCCATGTAGGTGAAGCCCAATTCCTCAAACACCGCCCCCACCTTAGGCACCGCCAGGCGTTTCATGCCCTCCTTTACCCGGTCCAGCTCGGGGGAAAGGGAACTGCCGACAAAGGGCAGGTGCTTGAATTGCTCCTCCAGATTATCGGTGAGGAACTGCACCGGTGGGCTGAGGCGCATTTTGTTGAGGTAGCGGGGAATGGCACCGACGTTGGGAGAAATGGACATTTCGTTATCGTTCAGCACCACCAGCAAATTGGTATGGGGCAGGTGACCGGCATGGTTGATCGCCTCCAGGGCCATACCGCCGGTCAGGGCGCCATCCCCGATGATCGCCGCCACCTTGTAGTCCTCTCCAGCCAGGTCCCGGGCCAGGGCCATGCCCAGGGCGGCGGAAATACTGGTGGAGGCGTGGCCCGCCCCAAAGTGGTCAAAAGGGTTTTCGCTACGTTTCAGGTAGCCGGCCACCCCGTCCTTTTGTCGCAGGGTATGGAAGTCGTGGTACCGACCGGTAATGAGTTTGTGCGGATAGGCCTGGTGCCCCACATCCCACACCACCTTGTCCTGATCTAGATCGAGGGTTTGGTAGAGGGCCAGGGTCAACTCCACCACCCCCAGCCCCGGGCCCAGGTGACCACCACTGGTGGCCACGGTCTCTAGATGCTTTTCGCGAATTTGGCGGGCAATCTCTTCGAGTTGGCGCAGGGACAGCCCATGCAATTGGTTGGGGTGAGTTATGTCACTCAAACGCATACTACTTTTCTAACCTCTAGATCACGCGATTAAACCTTGCTGTTACTCTTCACTGTAGAAGATATCCAGCCCCAGAAGATATCTAGCTCCCTAACCGGGAATGGTATCTTGGTGGGTAATTAGGTCCCCAGGGACGCCAGCCTGAGCTGATCGTCCCCTACAGTTGTTTACTAAGGGATACAACCCTTAACCTTTAGCTATGGTTCATTGTCTTTCTTCCAGATTGTACCGCCAGTGTCCCGCAATACACTTTCTGGTCATGGTGGGGTTAGGGCTACCGCTGCTGGTTTCCCCCCGGGTGGCCCAGGCCAATGATTTTGCTGACTGTACCAGCAGCCTAGTGGGTAACGGCCTGGAGGCCAAGGCAGCGGCCTCCGCCTGCAGTCGCGCCCTCCGTCCTACCCAGGTGGGAGACTGTGTGGCCCAGCTGAGTGGCCTGGAGGTCAAGCCAGAGGAGCTACTAGCCGCCTGTAGTCAGGATCGCCGCCCGGCTGAATTGGCTAGTTGCGTCACCACCATCCATGACCAAGTGGAGGTGCCCAGCCTCAGCGGTCTGTTGGATCACTGTCGGCGTAGCGTTTTACCCCAACGCTACGCCGATTGCGTAGTCGGCACGGTGGCGGCGGCCCAGATCACCACCACGGAGTCCATGGCGCTGTGCATCGCCGCCGGCGATCGCCCCGTGGATCTAGCCCCCACCTTCATCTTTGCCCAGTGACCCGGTACCGGGCTGGCCAGATGGCGTTACAAAAGTAGATGTTTCTAATCCTCGGGCTATAGCCTGGTAAACTGTAGTTATCGCTACAGTTTAAGGGTTAGTTCTATGCGTCATGTCATTTCCCCCCAACACCGTCGCCAGGTGATTAACGAGCTCCGGCATCAGCTGCGCTATGCCAACCCGGAGGATCGGCAGCGGATTCGCCAAGAACTGGAGTTTTGGCAACAGCACGGAGGGCTGTAGCCCTGCCCTTTAGGGTAGCCAGGGATACTGACGGAAATTGGGCGATCGCTTCTCCAGGAAAGCCTGTTTCCCCTCCGTGCCCTCTTCGGTCATGTAGTAAAGCAGGGTAGCGTTACCGGCCAGCTCCTGCAGGCCGGCCTGACCGTCACAGTCAGCGTTGAAGGCAGCTTTCAGGCAACGGATGGCGATGGGGCTATTTTGTAGGATTTCCTGGGCCCAGGCGATGCCCTCCGTCTCCAATTGATCCACCGGCACCACCTGGTTGACCAGACCCATGGCCATGGCCTGGTGAGCATCGTACTGGCGGCAGAGATACCAAATTTCCCGAGCTTTTTTCTGCCCCACGATGCGGGCCAGATAGCTGGCCCCAAAGCCACCGTCAAAACTGCCCACCCGGGGGCCGGTCTGACCAAAAATCGCGTTATCCGCCGCAATGGTCAGGTCGCAAACCACGTGCAGCACCTGCCCCCCGCCAATGGCGTAGCCCGCCACCAGGGCAATCACCACCTTAGGCATGGAGCGAATTAGCCGCTGCAGGTCCAACACATTCAGGCGCGGCACCCCCGCCTCATCCAGGTAGCCGCCATGCCCCCGCACACTTTGGTCACCCCCGGCGCAAAAGGCGTACTTACCATCGCTATGGGGACCGGCCCCGGTCAGTAAAACTACGCCGATGCGACTATCTTCCCGGGCATTGCTAAAGGCTTCGTAGAGTTCGGCAATGGTTTGGGGACGAAAGGCGTTGCGCTTGTGGGGGCGATTAATGGTGATTTTGGCGATACCATCGGTTTTTTCGTAGATGATATCCTCGTAGGGTTTGACCACTTGCCAATTAACCTGCATCGTACCTCCAGTAGAGACCAGCCCCCTGATAGTTATAGCCAGGGGCATCCTGGCCTATTCTAGCGGGGATCATGGCCCTACCCAGAAGGGAGGCATGAAAAAACGGTCTGGTTCCCCAGACCGCAAATGGGTTTCTCTTTTTAGGGAGTGTCTAACCCCTAAGGGCTGACCCCTAAAGTATGGCCACAGGACGAGACAGAGGCTGTAGGCCATTTGGCTGAAAGGGTAGGAAGCTTAATCCTTGCCTGGGATAATATGAAGAAAACCTGAATCCTTGTCCCTGGTTCTGGACAAAGGTTCAGGTTTAAGACGCTACTCGAGCCGGAGAAAGCGCTTAAACAATTTCACCTTGTTAGCGTAGGGCGGATAGCGCCAGTCCATATCTAGCCAGAAGGGCTTCTGCAGCACCCCCTGGGCGTGGGAAAAGGTCTGGAAACTATGGCGCCCATGGTAGGTGCCCAGGCCGCTGGAGCCCCGGCCGCCGAAGGGGAGATCCCACACCGCTACCTGTAAAATCACGTCATTCAGGCAGACGGTGCCGGCCTGGGTGCTGGCGATCACCCGTTGCTGCACCCCCCGATCGCGGCAAAACAGGTAGAGGGCCAGGGGCTGGGGGCGCTGATTGATCAGGGCGATGGCTTCGTCTAGATGGTGATAGGTGAGGATGGGCAAAATCGGCCCAAAAATCTCCTCCTGCATCACCGGGTCTGACCAGCTTACCTGATCGATCAGGGTGGGGGCCAGGTAGCGGCTCTGGCGGTCGGACTCGCCCCCCTGGAGCAGGCGGCCGCTGCCCAGCAACCCCAACAATCGATCAAACTGGTGATGGTTGACGATCCGGCCATAGTCGGGGCTCTGGGCCGGATCGGCCCCGTAGCACTGTCTCAGCCGGTCCTGCAGGGCCTGGACCAGGGCCGGCTGTAGGGACTCCTCCACCAGCAGGTAATCTGGCGCCACGCAGGTTTGGCCGGCGTTGAGGAATTTCCCCCAGATGATGCGGCGGGCGGCCACCGCCAGATCGATGTCGGGGGTGACCAGGCAGGGGCTTTTGCCCCCCAACTCCAGGGTGACGGGGGTGAGGTGGGGGGCGGCGGCCTGCAACACCAGCCGCCCCACCCGCTCGCCGCCGGTGAAGAAAATATGGTCAAACTTTTCCGCCAGCAGGGCCTGGGCGGTTTCCACTCCCCCCTCCACCAGGGCCACATGGGCGGGGTCAAAGGTGGCCGCCACCAGCTGGGCCAGCACCCTGGCGGTGGCGGGGGCCAGCTCGGAGGGTTTCACCAGGGCGCAGTTACCGGCGGCGATCGCCCCGATCAGGGGGGACAGGATCAGCTGGAAGGGGTAGTTCCAGGGGCCGATAATCAGTACCACTCCCTTGGGCTGGGGCTGTATCCAGGCCCGTCCGGGTCGTTGGTTAAGGGCCAGGGGCACCGGTTGGGGCCGGACCCAGGCCGGCAGGTGTTGGAGGACGTAGTCCAACTCACTGATGGTGCCCACCTCAAAGTAGCCCTCAAATTCCGGTCGGCCCAGGTCCTGCTGCACCGCCGCCACAATCTCAGCCTGGCGGTCTACAATCGCCTGCCGCAGCCGCTTTAAGGCGGCCAGGCGAAACTCCAGCTGTCGGGGGGCGCCGCTGGCCCAGAAGGTCCGTTGTCGAGTCAGGAGGGGGGTGAGATCGGGGGAGGAGGTGACCATGGCAGAATGGGAGAGTTGATATTTGGGGGTTAATATTCATGATGACATTAAGATCCGGAACGAGGCTGGTGGGTTTACTGCTGGGGGTGACCCTGGTGCTCGGGCTCACCCTGGGGCTGGCCACCGCCGCCCAGGCCCTACCCCTGCATCGCCTACCCCAGGCCCGCCTGCCCGGGCTGGGGGACATGTTCACCGGCGCTAGACCCGGCAGCCTGGGGGTGCACCAGGGGCAATTGTCGCCCTGTCCCCCGTCTCCCAATTGCGTGGTCAGCCAGGGCAACCCCGATGCCAGTCATGCCATCGCCCCCCTCACCTACTCGGGGGACCCAGCCGGGGCCATGGCCCAACTGGCGGATCTGATTGCCGCCCTGCCCCGCACCCAAATCCTTGAGCAAACCCCCACCTACCTCTACGCCGAGTTCACCAGCCGCTGGCTAGGGTTTGTCGATGATGGGGAATTTTATCTGGACCAACCAGCCGGAGTGATCCAGGTGCGATCCGCCTCCCGCCTGGGGGAGTCCGACCTGGGGGTGAACCGCGATCGCATCGAAACCCTGCGTCAGCAATTGGCAACGGCCTCCTAGGCTGGGTATGGGTCTGCTGGAATTAAGGCGTACCCCCTAATCACCACAACCATGGGACAGGCCTAGACCAAGGAACGGGTCATTAAATGGTTGACCGCCGTCAGCAGGGCCTGGGGATCGATGGGCAGGGGGAGGGTTTGATTAGCTCCAGCCTGGCGGGCTTGGATGGCTTGAGCGGGCACCGTCGGATCCACCAAGGCCAGGATCTTTGTATCCAGGCCACTGAGGTCGCGGCGCAGGGCGGCGATGATAGTACCCCCATGGGTACTGGTCATGCCCATGGTGACAATTACCGCCGCTGGGCGCAGCAGGTCCACCTGATCGGTAACCCGGGAGCCATCGATAATCCAGATCACCTGGTAATCCGCCGCCGTCAGCATGTCACAAATCAGGCTAGCGGTTTCTTCGTTCTCCTCCACCAGCACGATGCGCCCCCCCAGGGGCTCCAGGCTGGGAGGCTGGGGGGGGGGCTCCTCATCCGCCGGGCGTTGGGGGGGGATCCTGACGGTAAAGATGGAGCCTACCCCCTCCTGGGAGGTGACATTGATGGAGCCGCCGTGGAGATCCACCAATTGTTTGGTCAGGGCCAGACCCAACCCGGTGCCCTGGTATTCCCGCTGGCGGACATTTTCCAGTTGCTGAAACTTCTGGAATAAAAGGGATTGGGCCGCCTCAGGGATGCCAATGCCCGTATCCTCCACATGGAAGAGGACACCGTTTTGATCCCGTCGCACCCGCAGGGTCACCTTGCCCTCCCCGGGAGTGAATTTAATGGCATTACTGATCAAATTGCTGAGAATCTGGCGAATCCGGCGGGGATCGGCGACAAAGATATCTTGATCGGCGGGGATTTTGAGATCCAGGCTCACCTCCAGACCACGGCCCATGGCCTCCGTCCGAAAGGCATCCATGCTCTGGCGGCTCAGGGAGGTGAGGGAAAAGGGCCGCACCTCAAGCACCAGGCGGCCAGACTCTAGCTTGGAGAGCTCCAGGATGTCGTTGATCAGGCTGAGGAGATGCTCACCACTGGTGTGAATCGTACTCAGGTAGTCCCGCTGGCGTGGGCTCAGTTCCCCCAGGGACCAGCGCAGCAGGGTGGCGGACATGCCAATGATGTAGGTGAGGGGGGTGCGGAGTTCGTGGCTCATGGTGGCCAGAAACTCCCCCTTGGCCCGGTTGGCGGATTGGGCCGCCACCAGGGCATCCCGCAGGTCCTGGGTGCGTTCGATTACACAGGCCTCCAGGTTGTGGGTCTGGCGTTGTAGCTGCTGGTACAGTTGGGCCTGGTTGATGGCGATCGCCAGATGCTCGCCAATGTGCTGTAAAAACTCAACTTCCCAGGGTTGCCAGTAGCGGGGCTGGCTGCACTGGTGGGCAATCAGCAGCCCCCAAAGCTGGTGCCCCACCACGATCGGAGACACCAGCTTGGATTGCACCTGGGCCTCCCGCAGAAAGGCCCGCAGGCAGGGCACATTGCCGTAGGTCACCGCCACATCCGGCACCGCCAGGGTTTGCCCCGCCAGGTAGCGATCGCGGCAGCCCGGCACCCGATCAAAGCACTGCTGCTCGCTGTAGTGCAGTACCGACTGAATGCTGGGGTCAGCTCGGTCTTCGTAGGTAATGTGCCCCCTCACCCCGGGGCTGGCCAGGGAGGGTTCCTCCGGATCAGGGCTGGCCGCCAGGTCCGGGCCCGGCACCTGGGTAAATTGGTAGATCACCAGGCGATCGGCCGCTAAAAACAGCCGCACCTCCGCCACCGTTGTCTTGAGAATTTCCGACAGATCGAGGCTGGCCTGGATCTTGGTTACCACCTGATTGAGCAGCAGGCTACGGTCCAGCTGTTGATTGAGCTGGGTTTGGACCGGCTGGCAGGAGGTCGCCTGGCTGGCCTTGGCACAGAAATCCAGCCAGGCCAGCATAAAGGCCGCCTGGGCAGGGGGCTGGCTGGCCGCCAGGGGCAGGGGGAGGCGGTGGAGGACCTGGGCTGGAGCTCCCTCTAGCAGACTCTCCACCGCCTGAGGGTGGATGGACAACTGCACCATCACCTGGTCAGAACCACTGACCTGCAGCGGCACCGCAATCAACACGGCCAGCTCATGCCCCACCAGGCACCAGAAGCGCTGATAGTGGGGGTGCCCCCCCGGCCAATCGGCCTCCGTGAATAGGGTCAGGTGAGCCCGCTGACCGTAGTCCGCCAGCCAGGGTCCCAATTGATCCAGGGTGGTGGTGGAGATCAGCTGTTCCGCAGCCCTGCCCGTCTCCCTAGCCATGGTGCCCTACCCTGGCCAGGGGGATCGGTCTCTCCCGGTTGGGGGAGATCTCCGCCATACTTACGGTCAAGGACAATATCCCCATGATCTGGCCCAGGGTTATGCAACCAATACAGAACTATCCCCTATAGTAGCGGTGCGATAGATCCTATCCAGGTAACGCTAGAGTTCCTTCAGATTTGGTCGATTCGCCGATTTCCCTACGGGCTCCCCTATGCACCGCTTAGCCGCTACCCCAGGGGGTTGGACCCCAGATACCCCGGGGGTGATTTTCATTGATCAGTCTCCTGGGGCGGTGGTGTTTCTCACCGCCGCCGACAGTGAGATCCAGACCCTGGCCCTGGCCCAATCCCAATTACCCGCCGACTTTCCGCCGGTGCGGGGCGCTAACCTGCTACAACTGCAGCAGCAACTCAGCATTGATACCTACGGAGAAACCGTACTGGCCTCGGCCCAGGTGATTATCCTGCGCTTACTGGGGGGGCGGGCCTACTGGCCCTACGGTCTGGAGGTAGTGGAGGAAATAGTGGCCCGTAGCGGGGCCGCCCTGGTGGTGCTGCCCGGGGACGATCGCCCGGCACCGGACCTGATCAGCCATTCCACCGTTCCCCTGACGGTGGCTAACCAGTTTTGGCGCTATCTCAACGCCGGCGGGGGGGAGAATCTGGCCCACGGCCTACTCTGGCTGTGGGATCAGCTGTTCCACAGTCGCTACCAACCCCCGCCCCCCCAACCGGTGCCCCTGGTGGGGGTTTATCCGGGGCCCCCTACCTGGCAACCCCCGGTGCCAGTGGTGGAGGCCGCCCCCCTGGCGATTTTGTTTTACCGGGCCCATTACCTAGCGGGCAACACCGCCCCCATCGACGCCCTGGGCGAGGCCCTGGCCCAGCGGGGTTACCGCCCCCTGGCCCTCTACCTCTCCTCCCTTCAGGAGACAGAGGTGCAGGCCCAGCTGCGCCAGCGGCTGCGGCCCGGGGATGGGCCGGGGGTAAGTGTAGTGCTCAACACCACCAGCTTTGCCCTGGCCCGGCTGGAGGGGGCCACCCCCCAGCTAGACCTATGGCGGGCCCTGGATGTGCCGGTGCTGCAGGTCATCCTCAGCGGTGGCAGTGCCGCCGCCTGGGCCGATCAGAGCCTGGGGCTGAGCCCCCGGGACATCGCCATGAATGTGGCCCTGCCGGAGGTGGATGGCCGCATTATTACCCGGGCGGTGTCCTTTAAGGCCGCCAGCCAGCGTCACCCAGGGCTGGATACGGAGGTGGTCACCTATCAGCCGATGGCGGACCGGATTGATTTCGTGGCGGACCTGGCGGTGGCCTGGGCCCGGCTGCGCCACACCGCCGTTGGCGATCGCCGCCTGGCCCTGATCCTGGCCAACTACCCCAACCGGGACGGTCGCCTGGCCAACGGGGTGGGCCTGGATACTCCCCAGAGTGCGGTGCAGGTGCTGGAGGCCCTGGCCCAGGCGGGCTATAGTCTGGGGCCCCGACCCCAGGATGGGGACCAGTTGATCCGGTGGCTAACCGCCGGGGTCACCCCCGATCCGGAGCCCCTCAGTCTTCGATTGGTCCGCCAATCCCTACCCTTGAGCACCTACCTGGCCTACTTTGAGCAGTTACCCGCGGCGGTACAAACCGCCATCTGCGATCGCTGGGGCCCACCCCGGGGCCCCGCCCCCCACCCCGAGGCCTTTGCCATCCCTGGCTTCCAGTGTGGCCAGGTGTTTATCGCCATCCAACCCAGCCGGGGCTACGACCTCGACCCCAGCCTCAACTACCACAGCCCCGACCTGGAGACCCCCCACAGCTACCTGGCGGTCTACCTCTGGCTCCGCCACCAGTTTGGCGCCCAGGCGGTGATCCACCTGGGTAAGCACGGCAACCTGGAATGGCTGCCGGGCAAGGGGGTGGGCCTCTCTGCCCAGTGCTATCCGGAGGTTGCCCTGGGCCCCCTGCCCCATCTCTATCCCTTTATTGTCAACGATCCAGGGGAGGGAGCCCAGGCCAAGCGGCGAGCCCAGGCGGTGATTATCGACCACCTCACCCCCCCCCTCACCCGGGCGGAGCTCTACGGCCCCCTGCAGCAGCTGGAGGCCCTGGTAGATGAGTACTACGAAGCCCAAAGCCTGGACCCCAGTCGGTTGCCGGCGATTAGCGATCGGCTCTGGGCCCTGCTGACCACCAGCCAGGTTCTAGGAGAACTGCCCAAATCCGCCTCAGGGGAGGACCTCAGCCCCCTCTTGCCCAGCCTGGACACCTACCTGTGCGAACTCAAGGAGGCCCAGATCCGCGATGGGCTGCACATCTTGGGCTGCTGTCCGGAGGGGCGCCAACAGCGGGATTTAATCATGGCCATCGCTCGCCACCCCGGCCCCGGCCGCCAGGGGCTGACCCGGGCGATCGCCGCCACCTGGGGCCTGGACCTGGACCCCCTGACCGCGGAGCCGGCCACCCCCCTGCCCCCCGGCGCCTCCCCGCTGCTGGCCGGCTGTCGCCACCTGGGGGACGCGGTGGAACGGCTGGAGCAGGAGGCAGCCCGCTTGGTGGAGGCCATCCTGGCCCAGGCACCCCTGCCCCCCGACCCCGCCCTGCAGCCGGAGTTGACCTGGATTCAACAAACCCTGGTGCCGGCCCTGGCCCAAACCCGGGATGAAATCACCCACCTGCTGGGGGGGCTGGGGGGGGGCTACGTACCCAGCGGCCCCGCCGGCGCCCCCACCCGCAACCGGCCGGAGGTGTTGCCCACGGGGCGCAATTTCTTCTCCGTGGATATTCGCGCCATTCCCACGGAGACCGCCTGGGATGTGGGCCGGCGGGCCGCCGCCGCCCTGATTGATCGCTACACCCAGGACCATGGCGAGTACCCCCAAACCCTGGGGCTGTCGGTGTGGGGCACCGCCACCATGCGCACCGGTGGCGATGACCTGGCCCAGGCCCTGGCCCTGATCGGCGTGCAGCCCCGCTGGGATGGCCCCTCCCGTCGGGTGGTGGACTTTGAAGTCCTCTCCCCGGCGGCCCTGGGCCGGCCCCGGGTGGATGTCACCCTGCGGGTTTCCGGCTTCTTCCGCGATGCCTTCCCCAACCTGATCGACCTGTTTGACCAGGCGGTGCAGGCGGTGGCGGCGCTGCCGGAGCCCCCGGAGCAAAATCCCCTGGCCGCCCGGGTGCGCCAGGAAACCGCCGCCTGGCAGGCCCAGGGTCTGACCGCCGACCAGGCCCTGCGGCGATCCAGCTACCGGGTGTTTGGCTCCAAGCCCGGCGCCTACGGGGCCGGGTTGCAGGGCCTGATTGAATCCCAAAATTGGACCAGCGAGGCGGATCTGGCCCGGGCCTACCTGAACTGGAGCGGTTACGCCTACGCCGGCAGTGGCCAGGGTCAGGCGGCGCCGGAGGCCTTTGAGCAGCGGCTACAACAGTTGCAGGTGGTACTCCACAACCAGGACAATCGGGAACACGACCTGCTGGACTCCGACGACTACTACCAGTTCCAGGGGGGGATGACCGTGGCGGTGCGGACCCTGCAGGGCCGCCAGCCCGCCACCTACTTTGGTGACCATGCCCTTACCGCCCAGCCCCGGGTGCGATCGCTGCAGCAGGAAATTAACCGGGTGTACCGATCGCGGGTGGTCAACCCCAAGTGGATTGCGGGGGTGATGCGTCACGGCTACAAGGGGGCCTTTGAGCTGGCCGCCACCGTGGATTACCTATTTGCCTACGATGCCACCAGCGCCTGTGTAGCCGACCATATGTACGCCGGCATCGCCCAGGCCTACCTGCTGGACCCCCCGGTGCAGGCCTTTGTTCAACGGGTCAACCCCTGGGCCCTGCGGGACATGGCGGAACGGCTGCTAGAGGCCCACCAACGGGGTCTGTGGGTCACCGCCCCGGCGGAGCAACTGGAGGCCCTGCGGCAGCTAGCCCACGCTGCCGAGGCCCAACTGGAGCAGGGGTAGTGCATTAATGCACGGGACAGAAGCAAGTTAGGTACACCATGGTGATGAAAATCGTGATGAAAGCAAGGAGTTGGGCCGATGACGATTGAGATGACCTGTTTCGGGAGAAGGGGCCAGGGGCTTTGCGATTTACTGATTCTCCAAATGGGTTGTATGTTCAGGAATTCTCCTTAATCTTCAGGGGTTTTCTTTAATGAAAAGTTAATCTCCTCCAGGTTAACCGCTTCCGGGTCAAAACTCCCCCCAATCCATTCCAGCATTTCATCGTGTTCAGGATGGGCTGGGTCTTGAATCGCCCCCAGGAAACTCTCATACCCCCAAACCCCACCGCAGTCTTCAGGTGGGCAGGCTCGCCGGGCCTTAAGGCAAATCGGGTAGCTGATTTCAGGATCCGCCTGTAGCACCTTCTCCACCAGGACCTCGTGCTCCCAGCTATCGCCAAAATCATAAAGATAGAAGAACTTAAACGTTTCCCCTGAAATCACCTTACTCAACTTGACCGGCTGCTCATTCCGCAAGTCCACCTCATCGAAGCCAAATTCAGGCATGGGCACGCCATATTCGACGCCGCGAATGGTGAAGGAGTGGAGATGGGAGTTTTCCCATCCCATGGAACGCTGTATGACCCAGTGCAAATCCGCCAGGGTGCTATTGCTGCGCACCTGCACCCGTCGCCAGATCGGGGGACGACAGTCCTTGAGGGTAATTTTAAGTTGATAAATAGATTGAGCTTGGGTAGATTTTCGAGCAGCCATTGAGGGTGAGTTGAATTAGGAATCGAGGTGAAGGTGTGATCACCCTTCACAATATCAGGATGTGTCTATATCTACTACCACGGTTCGATTTGCTAAGCCCGAAACAATTGATTGAGCTTCTGTGTTTGAAAAAATACGTTTTCGGGTCAGAACATTGTAGGATTCTCCCAAAACTTGAGTGCTGATGATCAGGGATGGTAGCTGGGCGTTAACGATGTCTGTGATTCTCTCCGCTTTATCGAGTGGGTCTTTGGCAAAGAAATAAACCCAGAGGTTGGTATCTAAAAATACTCTATCGCTCATGAGCTGCTTCACGGTCAACCTACCTTCCGCGGGTTGAGACTGAACGAAAAATGAAAGCCTGGAAGCCTTATTTGCCAAACATCCCAGAAGTAAGGCTTGTCTCGCAGATGAGATCGTCTTGAGACTTAGGCGCTTATCTAAACCTAGCTGAAAGTG
>JBEIGU010000099.1:0-15119 GCA_040381765.1 Leptolyngbya sp. | reverse complement strand
TGTTTTCAATCGGTGCATTTGGTTTGGATCAACGGACACAAGGAGATCATTAAGCTGACGCAAACCCAAGAGCATATTTTGCACTTCCTGGGTGCGGCCTGCCAACGATATTATTTTCTTTCTTGATTAACCTGCTGAATGTGCGCCATCAGCTAATGGCTCCTCATTCTTGGGTCTTGGCCTAACTTAGAGTGACCCATAGGCTAGGTGTGTCTACTGGCCCGGAGAGTCCCCCTTTTTTGTGCGGTTCGCTACGGTTTTTGGCCTCGTTACTCAAGTCGTCGCCAGCACTGGGACGTTGATACTGAGCGTCTGTTGCGGTTGACTCATCGGGGGCCAAGTCACTGCCTTCTGGCAAGCCTGATGAATAATGCAGGCTAGGGGAATCAGAACTCAGGAGCCAGGAGACCTGGGTGGATTTATGCCAGATTTTATCTCTCTCCGTTTTCCCCTGCCGGCGATCGCAGTTCAATGGTGGCCACCACCTGGCCGTGGTCCGACTGCCAGGGCTCGATGTTTTGATTTTCGAGGGTTTGATCCACCAGGTGATCGTTGTAGACAGACACGTAGGTGACCCGTCCGAGCCGGTGTACGTTTTGGGCCACAAACTCTTCGCTGACCATAATCTGGTCCAGGCTATCGTAGTAGCCATTGTGGATATAGGTGTAGTAGTGGTCGCCGTAGCCCAGTCGGGCCTGGATGTCCTTCACCTGGTGGAGCAGCACATCCCACACCGGCGCCTTTCTGCGAAAGGGCCAGGCCTCCCAGGGGGGCTGCCCACTCAGGATCTGGGTAGTGATGGCGGTGGGGTTATCGTTGACATCGCCCATGACAATCACTGGATGGCGACGATGGCGCAGCAACTCCATCAGCAAACATCGGAGGGCGGTGGCCTCCGCAGCCCTCCGGATCAGGGAGCGAGCCTGGCCCTTGGCCAGTTCCACCGGATCGGTGCGATCGCTATCCTCCGCCAGCATCGGTCGTTTTGACTTCAGGTGCACCACCACCACCGTACAGGTAATCTCCTCAGTGAGAGCCAGATCCACCGCCAACACCGGGTGGGAAAAGTGGCGCACCGGAATCGCTAGCCCCTCTAGGTCCAGGCAGCCCTCAGCGGGGAACTCATCGTACACTCGCTGCCGCAGGATGGGGAAGCTGCTAGCCAGGGCCACCCCCGGTCCTTTCCCAAAGCCCGGGGCTAGGGCAATGGCGTGGTCCCGATGGTAGGGGCTGCGGTGTAGGGCCTGCTCCAGGGCTGATCCCTCAAACACCTCTTGAAAGCCAACAATGTCCACCCGCATGTGGTCTAACTGGTGGCCAATCCACTGGAGTTTTTTGTCGTACTCCTGGGCAGAGTAGGTCTGGCGAGGATAGTATTCACGATCGGGCAGGGCTAAATTACAGAGATTAAAGGTGCCGACCCGAAAGCAACGGGTTGACGGACCAAACTTAGGCGGAGACATGGTGGTACGGGTGTATTTTTAACTCAAATAAACTAGTTCAGTCTAATGATCTCTCAGGTGCTTCAGATTTAAATTATGAAGGGAAAAGTAATACTGAACCATGCTTCAGACCCCGGCGAACCAAGAGTCCTAGGAGGGCGAGATGGCGGCTATCAACACCATGATTTACCTATCCCCCGGCAATCTACCCTCCCAGATGGCCCATACCACCCAGATCGCCAAAATGGGTCAGGCCCTTGCACAGCAGGTGGATCGGTTTGAGCTGGTGACCGCCGGTGACTGGATCAGTCTGGGTAGAGGGACCGATCCAGCACTACAGGAATGGTATGGCCTGACCCGCCCCCTTCCCCTGGTATCCTTACCGGTACACTGGCGACGACCCTCCCTTTTCCCCGCTAACTACCGCAATTGGACCTACTACCGACTGGCTAGCCTCTATGCCTATCTGCGCTGTCCTGACCTGATCTACACTCGCACCACCACCCAGGCTCGCTACCTGCTGGGGCTGGGGATACCCTTTCTGTGGGAATGGCATGAACCGCCCCAACCCTACCACCAGGACATTGTGGACAGCCCGTCCTTGTTGGGCCTGGTGACCATATCCCCCCAGTTGGTGGAGGCCTACAGGGCCGCCGGGTTGGATAGCGATCGCATCCTCTGCTGGCCCAGTGGCACCGACCTGGAGGGGTTCTACCCCTACCAGACCATAGCCCAGGCCCGCCGAACTCTAAACTTGCCGGACCACCGGCGGCTGATTCTATACTCAGGTCATTTGCAGGATTACAAAGGCATCCCCACTATTCTGGCGGTGGCCAAACGGCTGCCCGATTATCAGTTTATGCTGGTGGGGGGGTGGCCCACCGATGTGGACCGGTTACGACAACAGGTGCAGGACCAGGAACTAACCAATGTGGAGTTAATTGGCCACGTCAATCAATCCCAACTGTCCACCTATCTTTATGCTGCTGACGTGTTACTGCTGCCCACCAGCCAAACCTGGGAATTGGCCAACACCACCAGCCCTCTGAAGTTGTTTGACTACATGAGTGTGAGGCGACCGGTGGTGGCCTCCGCCCTACCCACCATTGCCCTGGTCCTGCGAGATGGCCATAATGGATGCTTGGTGGAACCGGATAGCCCAGCCGCCTTTGCCCAGGCTATTACCAACCTACTGAGTCAGCCGGATTGGGCCACCGCTCTAGCGGAGCAAGCCTACCGGGATGTGCAAGCCTATAGTTGGGATCAGCGGGCCCGGGAAATTTTGACTTTTGCCAGGGCTAAACTGGATCAACACCCCCACCAGTCAGTGCCTGGGATTAAACGTCTGGTCCGCTGTTACCGCACCC
The DNA here is from genome assembly GCA_040381765.1 of Leptolyngbya sp. Classification (GTDB taxonomy): domain Bacteria; phylum Cyanobacteriota; class Cyanobacteriia; order Phormidesmidales; family Phormidesmidaceae; genus Nodosilinea. The sequence continues at coordinate 12,310 of JBEIGU010000099.1, read as the reverse complement.
TCACCACCTGGTATCCCTGATAATGCCTGACGTTAGCGTGATTATGTCGGTTTACAATGGCGATCGCTTTCTGGCAACGGCGGTGGAAAGTATTGTGACCCAGACCTACGATGACTTTGAATTTTTGATCCTTGATGATGGCTCCCGGGATCGATCCCCTGATATTCTTCAGGCCTACGCCGGGCAGGATGCCCGCATTCGCCTCCTGAGCCAGGCCAATCAGGGCCTGACGGTTTCCCTCAATCAGCTGATCCAGGAGTCTCGAGGTCAGTTTCTGGCCCGTATGGACGCCGATGACGTGGCCCACCCCGATCGCCTGGGTCGCCAGGTAGAATTTCTGCGACAGCATCCCCAGGTGGTTTGTGTGGGCACCGGCCAACGCTGGATTGATGGGGAGGGCCTCACCCTGCTGGAGTGTGTGCCAGCCCAGGACAACCCCACCCTACAGGCTCAGCTCCTATCGGGTCGCACCGAAATCTGCCACCCCACCGCCATGATCAGGCGCCAGGCAATACAGGCGGTGGGGGGCTACGATCCACAATTTAAGTGCGCCCAGGATCTGGATCTGTGGCTACGGTTGGGGGAAGTGGGGGAACTGGCCAATCTACCCGACCTGCTGTTGGACTACCGGGTCCATACGGACTCCGTCAGCGAGCGTCGGACTCGCCAGCAACAGGCCAATGTCAAACTAGCCTGTGAATTGGCCTGGCAACGCCGTGGCCTGGAGGGGCACTATGCAGCGGATTACTCCTGGCGGCATCAGTTTCTTGTGCAGTGCGGCTGGCACCTGTTCCAGCAGGGCTACCGACACCAGGCGATCGCCTACGGTTGGCGAGCGGTGCGGGTCATGCCCCTCAACCCCGCCGGCTGGCACCTATGGCGCTGTGCCCTGACCAAACCCCTACCCCCCTAGTTTATGACGCCCCTATGGTTACCATTTCCGTGCTGATGCCGGTTTATAACGCCCAACGCTACGTTGCCCAGGCCGTTGCCAGTATTTTGCAGCAAACCTTCAGGGATTTTGAGTTTTTGATCGTGGATGATGGATCTACAGACCGGTCCCTGAAGATTCTCCAGGCCTACGCCGCCCAGGACTCGAGAATCACCCTGGTGAGCCGTCCTAACACGGGCTACGTTAGGGCCTTGAACGAGTTACTGGCCATGGCCCGGGGGGAGTTTATTGCCCGCATGGATGCCGACGATATCGCCCTGCCCGATCGCTTTGTCCGCCAGGTGGAGTTTCTCCGTCACAATCCCCAGGTGCTCTGTGTGGGGGGCGCCCAGGATTGGATTGATGGGGAGGGCCGATTTTTACTACACCACCCGGAGGCGGAAACCGACGCCGAAATTCAGGCCCTGGCCCTGGTGGGCCACACCCCCATGAACCATCCTTCGGTGATGCTGCGGCGCCAGGCCCTGGCGGATATTGGCGGCTACGACGAAGATCTCTGTCCCTCGGAGGATCTAGATATTTGGTTAAAACTCGGGGAACGGGGGCAGTTGGCTAACCTACCGGATACGGTGCTGCAGTACCGTCAACACGATCAATCCGTCAGCGAAGTCTACCAGCTGCAGCAAACCGCCAAGCGCCGGCAGTGCTGTGAACAGGCCTGGCAACGGCGGGGGGTGGTGGGCCAGTACCAGTTTAAGGAATCAGAACCGTGGCGTCCGGTGGATCGACGATCGCGCCATCGGTTTATGATCATGTACGGCTGGTGGTTTTTTAACCGTGGCGATCGGCCAGGGGCGATTGTCTACGGCCTCAAGGCCCTGCGGGCCCTACCCTGGTCCCGGCAAAGTTGGACCCTGCTAATCTGCGCCCTGGTCAAACCCCTCCCCTCCGCCCCATGAGTTCCAGTCCTCTGATTTCCGTTAACCTGGCGGTGTATAATGCCGCTCCCTACCTGGCCGCCACCCTGGATAGCCTTCTGGCCCAGACCCTGACGGACTTTGAATGCCTGATGGTGGATGACGGATCCACCGATGGCAGCCGTGCCATTTTGCAGCACTACGTTGATCGGGACCCACGCCTGCGCCTCTGGTGTAACCCCAACCAGGGGGTGTCGAAGAGCCGTAATCAGCTCCTGGCGGCCTCCCGGGGGGAGTTGATCGCGGTTATGGACGCCGATGACATCGCCCTACCCCAGCGCTTCGCCCTCCAGGCGGCCTTTCTCCAGAGTCACCCCGACCATGTCTGTGTGGGGGGTGCCCACGATTTGATTGACCACAAGGGCCGGTTTCTCACCGGCCTGCGGCTGCCAGAAACCGATGCCGAAATTCAATCCCTGGCCCTGGTGGGTCACGGCAGTATTTGCCACCCCTGCGCCATGGTGCGGCGAGCCGCCCTGGCGGCGGTAGGGGGCTATGATGAGGATCTGGAATCGGCCCATGACCTGGACCTCTGGCTGAAGTTGGGGGAAATTGGGAAATTGGCGAATTTACCTGATACGGTCCTACGCTATCGCCTGTTAACCAATTCCGTCAGTGGGCGCGACCCCCTCAGTCAGCGGGCGGAGGCCCGCCTCGCCTGTGAGGCCGCCTGGCGACGACGGGGTCTGGAGGGACGGTTTGAGGCCACCCAGCCCTGGCGACCTACCGGCGATCGCGCCTCCCAGCACCACTTTATGTTGCAGTATGGTTGGTGGGCCTTTAACAGCGGCCAGGGGAAAACCGCCGCTCTCTACGGCGGTAAGGCCATCCTGGCCCAGCCCTGGCGGCGATCGGGTTGGGTGTTGCTGGGCGCTGCCCTAGGGAAATCCCCCCCGACCGTCCCCGAGGACCGACCTTAAGACCATGGCCAGGCAACCCCTTTTCACGGGAGACTACCGGTGCCCCCCCCCCAGGTGACCATCCTCATGCCCCTGTACAATGCCGAGCGATTTGTCGCCCAGGCACTGCGATCGCTGCTGCAGGACCAGGCGGTGCCCCTGGAGGTGATTGTGATTGATCACCAATCCAGCGATCGGTCCCTGGCCCTGGTGCAGGCGGTTGGGGACCCCCGCCTGCGGTTAGTAACTCACCAGGGCGGGGGGATTGCCGAGGTACTCAACACCGGCCTGGAGTTAGCTCGGGGGGAATTCATGGCTCGCTGCGACGCCGATGATCTCTACCCCCCAGCCCGCCTGGCGGCCCAGATCGCCTGGCTGCAGCAGCACCCCGAGTTTGCCGCCGTGGCGGGTAATTATGCCGCCATTGACCAACGGGGCCGTCCCCTGATCCGGTTCCAGTGTGGCGACCAGGAGACCGACATCACCGAAGAGTTGCAGGCCGGTGTCACCCGTACCCACCTGGGTACTTTTTTGATTCGCACCTCCGTACTCCAGCAGTTGGGGGGCTTTCGGGCCTATTTCACCACCGCCGAAGACATTGACCTGCAACTGCGCCTGGGGGATTGTCATCGGGTGGGCTACTGCCCCCAGCTGGTCTATCACTACCGCATCCACCCCCGCTCCATCACCCATACCCGGGCCTCTAACCAGCGGCAGTTTTTTGATCAGGTAGCCCAGCGGTTTCAGCAACAGCGCCAGACCCAGGGGACGGATGACCTGGAGCGGGGCTGCCCTCCCCCGGTGCCGGTCCCCCGCACCGCCCCCTACAGCGCCCCCCACCATAGCCAAGACTTTTTAATGGGTCGGGCCTGGCAGGAGCTGGCCCAGGGGCAGGGGCACCAGGCCCTGGGAACCAGCCTGCGGGCCTGGTGGGCCTATCCCCAGAACCCCAGAGCCTGGCCAGCGATTGCCCGCCTCTGGCTAAAACTCGCCTGGCCCCGGGGGTAATTAATTTTGGTCCTGCACCCACCATGAGCCCTGTGTTACCTTCCTTCCCTAGCTCCCTGCGACTCCGCTTCAGCCTGCCCCTGGTGGGGGTCGGCGGTGGCCTGATGGCCCTGGCCCTACCCCCGGTTAGTGCCTGGCCCCTGGCCTGGGTAGCCCTGGTGCCCCTCTGGGGGATCATCCTGGCCAGCCCTGGGCAACCCTGGTGGTACCCCGCCCTGCACGGCCTGGTCTGGGGGCTGGCCTACTATGGCCTTTCCCTGGTTTGGATCACCCATCTCCACCCCCTGATGTGGTTAGGGGTGCCCTGGTTGGGGAGTGTGGCGATCGCCCTCGGCGCCTGGATATTCATTAGCCTGTGGGGAGCCAGTTGTAGTGTCCTATGGAGCCTGGCCCTGGGCCTGTTGGTCCGCCACTGGCCCCAGCGGGTGGGGCTGCGCTGGCTGGCGGGCATCGCCCTGTGGTGCGGTCTGGAGAGCCTGCGCAACCAGTCGCCCCTGGATTGGTCCCCCCTCAGCCTCACCCAAAGTCCTGGCAATCTCTGGCTGCTGCACCTGGCCCGACTGTCAGGGCCAGCCCTGGTCACCGCCGTGGTGGTGGGGGGCAATGGCCTGCTGGCGGAATTGGCCCATGGCCAGTGGCGAGGGGGCCCAGCCCGGCTCCCTAACCGGAGGCACCGGGCCGGACTAGCGGTGGGTCTGCTGGTGCTGGTCATGGCCGGTGGTTGGCTGCCCCAGCCGCAAAGCCTGGAGGACCCTACCCAGGTTCTACACCTGGGCCTGATCCAGGGCAATATTCCCACCCGGGAAAAGCTCACCCCCGCCGGGGTTCGCCAGGCCCTCCAGATCTACGGCGAGGGTTACCGAGCCCTGGCCAGCCAGGGGGTAGGGGCGGTGATCACCCCGGAGGGGGCACTGCCGGTGATCTGGCAAGCCCAGGAGCCCGCCACCAGGTTTTTCCGGGACCTGGTGGATCAAACCGGTGTTCCCCTCTGGCTTGGCACCTTTGCCCCAGCCACCAGGGGCGATCGCGGTGCCTACACCCAGAGTCTGCTGGAGCTGCGCCCCGATGGTCATATCTACGGTCGCTACAACAAGGTAAAACTGGTGCCCCTGGGGGAATACATCCCCCTGGAGGCGGTCTTGGGGCAGATCCTGAGCCGCCTTTCCCCCCTGGATAGCTACCTGGTGCCGGGAGCATCCCACCAAACCTTTCGCAGTCAGGTGGGGGTGGCGGCGGTGGGAATTTGCTACGAGTCAGCCTACAGCGAATTACTGCGCCGCCAGGTGAAGGAGGGGGCAGAATTTATGGTCACCAGTTCTAACAACGACCCCTACCCCGTGGGGATGATGGCTCAGCACCACGCCCTGGATGTATTGCGGGCGGTGGAGAGCGATCGCTGGGCCCTGCGGGTCACCAACACCGGACTCTCCGGGCTAGTCGATAACCACGGCCAGACCCGCTGGCTGGGCCCACCCCATCGCGCTACCCTGCATCAGGCCAGTCTCTATCGTCGACAAAGCCAGACCCCCTACGTCCGATGGGGAGATTGGTTCACCCCCACCCTGTTGGTGATCACTACCCTCTGGGCTGGGGGACTGAGGCTTCGGAGTAAATTACTATGATTAATTTACTGGGGTTTCTTAGAATCTTTATGGACCGGTGGGTATTCTAAGGGTGGTTCTGTTTTGCCCTCGGCCTTACCAGCATGTATGCTTTAGCGACAGATAGCCTGATTTTTTACAAGATTTCCCAGGAAATCGATGGATTTAAGCTGAGAATTTGGGAAAAAAAAACCCAGTCTAGTCAAGCCGATGGCTACCTTTACATTGTCAATTATCAAGCCACCTCTATAGCCGCCACCCGTCAGCTACTAGCAGATTATCTGGCTAGCAATGGCCGGGGGCTGCCCAGAAATGACAATCCCTTACCCTGGAAAGGCAAAGTGCGACTGCTGCCTCATGCCACCTGGGTGCTTGAGACAGGGTCGGAATAAAACGAAAGATATACTGCCGCCCTGAAAAACAGCATGGAAGTCAGCTGAAATGGGTGCATCTTATGAAACAGTGAAACCCCCCATTACTGGGAGGTTTCAGCCTATCGGAGCGGCGGGATTTGAACCCACGACCCCCACTACCCCAAAGTGGTGCGCTACCAAGCTGCGCTACGCCCCGTCAATGCATTTGATGCTTTTCAAGAATAGCACAATCCCCCCAGGGTTTAAGGGGGACGGGGTAGCTTTCCCCTGGACGGAGGTGCCTCCTCGGGAGAGGGGGACCCTGGCCTTAGCGGTCTAGATTGCCAACCCCCCTCAACAGCAGCCAGAGGCCGGCCAGCAGAATCAGCAAGGCCAGGATCGCCAGGACCCCGTCTAGATAGGAGGTTGTTGCCATTTAGATCCCTTCCCCGGTGGACTCAAAGGATAGCACAAGCCAATCCCCCACCACCACGGCCTGCAGTCCCTGGGGCAGGGAGGGGGATCGGCTACCCTGGGGCGCCTGGATCAAGCTGACCAGGGTTTCAATTCGATCAAAGTTGGGGGGAGCCGCGATCGCCTCCCCCAGCACCCGCCGGATCAGCCGCCGTTGCAGGGCCAGGGGAGCGGTTCTCAGGGTAGGCCGGTGCAGTTGCCAGCCGGGCTGCCCTGGGGTTGTCGCCATCACCGCCCGCTGGTAAAGGTCCGTGGTGAGCTCCTCCAGCAGGGCGGTTTCGGCCCCGAGCAGCTCCGCCGTCTGGGCCAGGGTGCGATCCACCTGGGGGTTAAAGCTGCGTCGCAACTCGGGGAACACCGTCAAGCGCAGACGATTACGGGCATAGCCCAGGTCCTGGTTGGTGCTATCCGGCCAGACCGGCAGGGCCAGCCGCTGGCAAAAGTCGACAATCTGGTCTCGGGTGAAGGCCAGCAGGGGGCGCACCAGCTGGATTTGGGGGTGATCGGGGGAGAGTGGTCGACGCCAGCCCAGGGCCTGGAGACCATCGCTACCGCTGCCCCGAATTAGGTTGTAGAGCAGGGTTTCCGCCCGATCGCTGGCGGTGTGCCCGGTAATAATCATACCTCCCCCTCCGGCGGTCGCCACTTCCCCCAGCACCCCGTAGCGCCACTGGCGGGCCGCCGCCTCCTGTTGCCTGGGTTGATCCGCCTGGACTACCCGGCAGGGCACCCCCCAGGCCTGGCAGAGATCCGCCACAAAGCTGGCATTCTGCCCTGAGTCGAGCCGCCAGCCATGGTCGCAGTGCACCACCTGCAGGGTCCAGTGCCAGTGGGGTTGTAGATCCAAGAATAGCCGCAGTAGGGCCACGGAATCCTGACCGCCAGATACCGCCAGCCAGAGACAGCTGTGGGCCGGTAGCAGCGATCGCTGTTGCAGTTCCCGGTGCAGCCGGGCGTGCAGATCACTCCAGGGAATTGCCGGGGAAGACTGGGACTGACCCATCAGCGGTGTTCAGCCTAGGCAGAAAGGACTATCGACCCTGGCCCGGTGCCATCGCCCCCGGGCTAGGAAAACGCAGACCTTTTGATCATAAACCGCGATATACTCCCATGCAGCGGCCTGAGGTTGCCCAACGGCCCTGCCCAACTGTTTAGAGGACATTGATCACCATGGTTGCGGTCGCCATTCTCGCCGCTGGACGCGGTACCCGCATGAAGTCGAGCCTGCCCAAGGTACTGCACTCGGTGGGCGGCAAACCAATGGTGGAACGGGTGCTGGATGGGTTAGCCAGCCTTCACCCCAGCTCCATCTTTATTATTATTGGTTTTGGTGGAGATCAGGTGCAGGCGGCCCTGGCCCACCGCCCCGACCTCACCTTTGTGGAACAGGCCCAACAACTGGGCACCGGCCATGCCGTGCAGCAGGTGATCCCCCACCTGGAGGGGTTTGAGGGTGACCTGCTGGTGCTGAATGGGGATGTCCCCCTGCTGCGACCGGAAACCCTCGACACCCTGGTGAACACCCATCGGCAGCACCACAACGCCGCCACCCTGCTGACCGCCCAGTTCCTGGACCCCAGCGGCTATGGCCGGGTGTTTTGCACCGAGCAGAACGTGGTCACCGAAATTGTCGAGCACCGCGACTGTACCCCCGCCCAGCGGCAGAACCCCCGCATCAATGCCGGTGTCTACTGTTTTAACTGGCCCCGGTTGATGGCGGTGCTGCCCCACCTGCAGGCGGACAATGACCAGCAGGAATACTACCTCACCGATGTGGTCAAGGACCTGCACCCCGCCATGGCGGTGGAGGTGGCGGATAGTCAGGAAATCTTTGGTATTAATAGCCGTAAACAACTGGCGGAGGCCTACGCCATTCTCCAGGACCGAATTAAGGACTACTGGATGGCGGCGGGGGTCACCCTGATTGATCCTGACAGCATTACCATCGACACCACGGTGCACCTGGAACCCGATGTGGTGATCGAACCCCAAACCCACCTGCGGGGCCAGACCACCGTTGGCACCGGCAGTCGCCTGGGGCCGGCATCGATGATTGAAAACAGCCAGATTGGCCCCCATGTCACCGCCAGTTTTTCTGTGATTACCGACAGCATCGTGGCGGCGGGCAGCCGCATTGGCCCCTACGCCCACCTCAGGGGCCAGGCCCAGGTGGGGGAGGGCTGCCGCATTGGCAACTTCGTGGAATTGAAAAAGGCCACCCTGGGGGCCGGCACCAATGTGGCCCACCTCTCCTACCTGGGGGATGCCACCCTGGGCGATCGGGTTAACATCGGAGCGGGCACCATCACCGCCAACTACGATGGCTATGGCAAACACCCCACGGTGATTGGCAGTGGCAGCAAGACTGGATCCAACAGTGTGCTGGTGGCCCCCGTCACCCTGGGCTGCGATGTCACCGTGGGGGCCGGGTCCGTGGTTACCCGCGACGTCCCCGACGATTGCCTGGTGGTTTCCCGATCGCCCCAGCAGGTCTACGAGGGCTGGCGTCCCCGCCATTTGCGATCGCCCGAAGCCGACCCGAGCTAGTTAGCCCCCCTATTACCATGTATCCTCCGGTTTCCCCGATTATTTTCGAGTTTGGCCCCCTTGCCCTGCGCTGGTATGGCCTGCTAATGCTGGCTGCCATTTTGGCCGCCGCCACCATCGCCAGTCGCTACCTGGCCCGTCAGGAGGAGGACCCGGATAACCTTTGGGACATGCTGTTCTGGATTCTTATCCCTGGTTTCATTGGGGCCCGGCTCTACTACGTGTTTATCCAATCTCCCCGGGGGCCGGAGGGCTTGGGCTACTACCTCAGTCACCCCGGCAAAATTCTGCAGATTTGGGGCGGGGGTATCCATATCTTTGGGGGCTTTATCTTTGGGGCGATTGCCCTCTGGCTGTTTACCCGCCAGCGCCAGCTCAACCCCCTGCCCTACCTGGACGGCATTGCCCTGGGGCTACCCCTGGCCCAGGCCATCGGGCGCTGGGGCAACTTCATTAATCAAGAGCTCTACGGCCCTCCCACCGCCCTGCCCTGGGGCCTGCGGATTGATGCCCAACACCGACTCGCCCCCTACGACAACCTCAGCCAGTACCCCGACAGTACCCGCTTCCACCCCCTGTTTCTGTACGAATCTATCTGGAACCTGGGGGGCTTTCTGGTGCTAGCCTGGGTGGCCCGGCGTTACCAGGCCCAGCTCAAGCCCGGTGATTTAGCCCTGGGTTACCTGGTCTGGTATCCCCTGGGGCGGTTTTTCCTGGAGTTTTTCCGGACCGATTCCTGGTTTTTCCTCGGTACCCCCTTTAACCCGGTGCACATCCTCTGCGCTGGGGCGGTGGGGTTGGCCGCCACCACCCTCTATCGCCGCCACACCCGGGCTGAAGGGCAGGGCTAGCAAGGCCCAGATCCCAGGTTTATCGAAGTTTTGCGACGTTGACGGACCATTAGCCAGGCCCTGAGCTATGGTAGGACCTCAGCGGCGTGGGAGAGGGTCCGGTGATCAATCAAAAGTTGAGTCCCTACGCATGCGCCAGCGCCAGAACTTTTCCCCCCAGCTGGTTGCGATTACGGCGTTTGATTGAGCAGCAGCGGGTCTCCCTACCCCCCTGGACGGGGGTCGGTGCCGGTGTTCAGGTGGCCGCCCTCAACAGTTGTTGGGTGGCTACCCTATGTTTTCCTCCAGAGGCGGGGCATCGGGCGGCCCAGCAGTTTTTAACCGAAACCCAGGTCAGTTCCCCGGCCAGTCGTTGGGCCACCCTGACCGCCTTTAAAGGGGCTGAGTTTGATGGTAGTGGCCGGCGGATAACGGCGATTTATGCAGTGCGCCGCATCACTAAGGATCCGACCTACCTGGCCAAGGGCCGCCTCTCGGAGGAGCTATCGGACTGGTACAGTTGGTCCCCCACCCAGGACTTTGATCGGCGGCCGGTGAAGCTGCAGCCTCCCCCCGGCCAGGCCATGGTGGTGGTTGATGCTACCGACACCGGTGAGCTGGTGGGCTGGGCCAGGGTTCCCTACCATCTGGGGTCAGAGGCTCGGGCCACCACCGGTGAGCCCAATGGCTCCCGGTTTGACAACCCTGACTGTACCCAGGCCTTTACCTACCCCTTTAGCCTGGGGGTTTACAACGATCATGGCGACAGCCGGGCGGCCCTGGCTCGCCTGCAACCCACCTATGCTCTCCATGAGCATCTTGCCGGCTATGACCTGGAGGGCTTTCCCTTCCTGGCCGGTAGAAGCCTATTTAACTATCGCCGCATTGTCAGTCCGACCCGCAGCAATCCCTACAGCGGTCGGCCCCAGGTGGGGGATATCTCCATGATTAACTGGAACCAGGGCAATGACTGGAACTGGATGAACCCGCCGTTGATTTTGGGAGATCGGGAGTTGGCCCAAGCCGGTCAATATCAAAATTGGATGGGGGGCCTGTCCCAATCTGCCCTGAAGTTTGCTGAGGAAAATGCCCTGATGTTTGCCCACTGGCTCCTGGAGACCCAGTCTTCGGCGGCCTATCCCCTGGCCTCACCCACTACGCCATTGACATCCACGGCTGTCGTTACCGCAACTGGCTACCCTCGGGGGATGCGGTTAGTGCCCCCGCCGAGGAGACCCTGGTCAAACCCTTGCAAATTCCCCTCGAGGCCCTGATTTCCCAGGGCGTTGATAATCTCCTGATCGGCGGCAAGGCCATGGCCACCACCCACATTGCCAACGCCTCCACCCGGATTCACTACGGTGAGTGGCAAACCGGGGCCGCTGCCGGGGTAACGGCGGGTTGGTTAGTAGGGCCAGGGGCCCCGGTCAAGGACCCTAGCCAGATCTTACCTCAGGGCCACATGCCATCCCTCCAGGCCTTTATGGTGCACCAGGGCTTGAAACTCACCTGGTAGGTATAGCTTTCTCCTTTGCCGCTGCTCTTTACAGATAGCTACGGCACAGGTAGTTACGGCTTAGATAGCTACGGATCTAGGGTCACCCCATAAAATGTCCTCTTAGGTGGGCCTTAGAATTTACTGTTAGGCTTTGCCTATGCTAAGGTCACCATGGGCTAAGGACATTGATATCCTGGCTCAGCTCAGGCCTTACCAGTTGACCTGAGTACAGTTTACATTTGTAACCCGATAGGAGAAAAATCATGGGTTTTCTAGGCAAGCTTTTTGGTAAAAAAGAAGAAGATAAGGCTAAGGCTGCTCCCCAGTTTGACGTTAAACAGGCTGCCGCCGCTGCCAAAATTGACCCTGCCAAGGTCGGGTTGGATGGACAGTTTGACGAAAGCGGTTTGGCTAAGCGAGTAGCCAAGGCCCTGGATGATGCTAACGTCTCTGATGCAGTCGGCCTTTGGGTTGCCCAGACCGGTTCCACCGTTGTCCTCAAATACAATCCTGATGCGGCGTCAGTTCTAGAGAGGGCAAAACAGATTGCCATGACGGTAGAGGGTGCCACCGCCGTTACAGCTCAGCCTAACGCCTAGGGCCCCAGTCAAGCGATCCAGAATGCCTAAGACAACCATGAGTTTGATCGGTCTACTATGCCCTAGGCATTCTGGCTAAAGCGATGGACCACCTGTAGTGCCTTTGGGACTATTGGTTGATTGCTTTTTACACTTTTAGTTAAGAGCAAGTCTATAGCGGTTTTCGATAGAGTGAGATACACAATTGCTCAGTCCTACCCCCCAGTGCCTGGCCGTTGCAGTTTCACGCTGTTCCCCCCTTGATCAACGGGGGCAGGGGGGATGTTCACACCGCACTTCACCAAGTCAAATCCCCTATATAAGCGTACAAAAACTGTCTTCCTTGCCTCATGGGGCAAGGAGCATGAAGATTTTCTTGAAAATCAAATTGGATTACCTAGAGTAGCAGAAAGCTCTGAAGCGTTAGCATAGGATGCTTTCCTTGCGCCGAGAGTTAAGAAAAGTGACGATAGAGTTTTCTTAACAAAGTGTTTATGAATACCCCCTCTGATAGCCAGGGTAATCGCATCTTAATTGGCTAATTACGATACAGACAGATTGCTCACTTTCTGAAGCAAGAGCAGATTTACTGGTTCTTCATCCGTGATCACGGCTAATCTCATACTGATACTGCATTTTGGGTTATATGAGAC
>JBEIGU010000098.1:0-15194 GCA_040381765.1 Leptolyngbya sp. | reverse complement strand
GTTCTCCCAAAATCCGGGGCTTGAAGAAGCCTGAAACCCTTCTACCATAGGCACTTGAGTAGTTTCCGTCTTTGTTGGCAGTCCGAAGCCTGAAACCCTGATGAAATCTCACTTTCTCGGAGAACTTCCCACTGTCCAGCATTAAAAACCTATTAAGAAAACCAGACTGTCAGAGCTCAGAACTCCAAGGCCTGCCTACCTGATGACCGCTGGCTTTGATTGCCTTAGTTAACGTCTATCCTAAACTACTGGCCATCAGACCCAAGACCCTCGGGGACCCACTGACCAGCGAGCAATTCCTATAGTTATACCGGTCACCTCTAAAGTAAATCAAAAGTTTTCTAAGCTCTCGCCAACTTGGGTTTTAGGATACAGGGAGATAAACGCCAGGGTTAGGGCAGGGACACCTGCAAAGCTCTGGAGTTAGTTTGCGATGGGTAATAGCAATAACAGGCCTGACCCTTGCCTGGTGGAGATTGGTTATGCAACAAATTCCTGCCCCGTTTTGGACCCTGGTCATCGGTATAGCCGTCACCCTAATTAGTCTTTGGTTTGGACAAAATAATCATTTCCTGCCTGAGCAGGCCTCCGAGCAGGCCCCCTTGGTGGATGATCTCTTTAACGTCATGGTCACCATTGGCACAGCCCTCTTCATCGTGGTGCAGGGGGCAATTATCTACTCCCTGATCCGCTTTCGGCGACGCCCTGGGGATGAGGGGGATGGTCTACCGATTGAGGGTAACCTTCCTCTGGAGGCCTTTTGGACGGCTATTCCCGCCATTATCGTGGTGGGTCTAGGCCTTTACAGCGTTTTAGTATTTCAAGACATGGGCGGGTTTTCCCCCGGTGGTCACCACCACCAGGGCACCTTGGTGGCGGCGGCTCCCCATGGGGCTATGGCAACCATGGTCGATACCCCTGCCCCCCTGCTGGCGGCGGCCGAGGGAGAACCCCAACGTGACCCTCAGGTTTACGGCTTTGGGGCCGCTCCCCAGGGGGAAAATAGGGTTCCGGATCTAACCGTAAACGTGACCGGTATGCAGTATGCCTGGATCTTTCGTTACCCGGACACCGGCATTGTGGATGGTGAACTGCACGTGCCGGTGGGTCAGGATGTGCAGCTGTTGGTCGAGGCCCAGGACGTCATCCACTCCTTCTGGGTGCCCCAGTTTCGCCTCAAGCAGGATGCCCTGCCGGGGCAGCCGGCGGAGCTACGGTTTGTGGCCACCCGGGAAGGCACCTATCCGGTGGTCTGCGCCGAGCTCTGCGGCGCCTATCATGGGGCTATGCGTACCCAGGTAATTGTCCATTCCCTCGAGGACTATGGGGCCTGGGTGAATAGTCGACTGGCCCAGGCTCCAGGGCCGGAGACCACCCTGGCCAGTGTACCCATTAAAGACCAGGGGAGTTACCTGGATCGCCTGGCCACCCACCTGGATCTATCCCCACCCCCGGTCGGTGAGTTGAGGCCAGCTTGAGCTGCTTAACACCGCCCTGATCGGAAATTCTAAATCTCTGGGTCGGGCTAACCAGCCTAACCAATAGTAAAAGTTCTTTTTGTTTTTCTTTTGACATACTCCTATGGCCCAAGCAGACCTGCAACTCAACGCCCCCATGGCCACTCCTGGCCACGGTCATCCGGACAAATGGAAGTGGTATGACTACTTCACCTTTAATGTGGACCACAAGGTGATTGGCATCCAGTATCTGGTTACCTCCTTCATTTTTTACCTGGTGGGGGGCTTTATGGCGGTGCTGATGCGGACCGAATTGGCCACCCCCGACTCTGATTTTCTCAATCCCAATCTCTACAATGCCTTCTTGACCAACCATGGCACCATCATGATCTTTCTCTGGATCGTGCCGGCTGCCATTGGCGGGTTTGGTAACTACCTGATTCCCCTGATGGTTGGAGCCAGGGACATGGCCTTTCCCAAGCTCAATGCCCTGGCCTTTTGGCTGAATCCTCCGGCTGGGGCCCTGTTGTTGGCCAGCTTTTTCTTTGGTGGAGCCCAGGCTGGCTGGACTTCCTACCCTCCCCTCAGTGAAATTACCGCCAACGCCGCCCAAACCCTCTGGATTCTGGCCATTGTGTTGGTGGGCACCTCTTCGATTTTAGGATCGGTCAACTTTTTGGTCACCCTCTGGAAAATGCGGGTCCCCAGTATGAAGTGGGACCAGATTCCCCTGTTTTGTTGGGCGATGGCGGCCACTTCCATCCTGGCCCTGTTTTCTACCCCCGTGTTGGCGGCGGGACTGATTTTGCTCCTGTTCGACATCAATTTTGGCACCTCCTTCTTTAAGCCCGATGCGGGGGGCAATGTGGTGGTCTACCAGCATTTGTTCTGGTTTTACTCCCACCCGGCGGTGTATCTGATGATTTTGCCCATCTTCGGCATCATGTCAGAGGTGATTCCGGTCCACGCCCGTAAACCCATCTTTGGCTATAAGGCGATCGCCTATTCCTCCCTCACCATTTGCCTGGTGGGTCTGTTTGTGTGGGTGCACCACATGTTTACCAGTGGCACGGCTCCCTGGATGCGGATTTTCTTCACCATTTCCACCCTGATCGTGGCGGTGCCCACTGGTATCAAAATCTTTAGCTGGGTGGCCACCCTGTGGGGCGGCAAAATTCGTTTCACCACCGCCATGCTGTTTGCGGTAGGACTGCTGTCGATGTTTGTGTTTGGCGGTCTCAGCGGGGTAACCCTGGGGGCGGCCCCCTTTGATATCCACGTGCACGATACCTACTACGTCGTGGGCCATTTCCACTACGTTTTGTTTGGCGGCTCGGTGTTTGGTATTTACTCGGCGGTATACCACTGGTTTCCTAAAATGACTGGCCGCCTGCTGAATGAGCGCCTGGGTCAGGTGCATTTTGTCCTCACCTTTATTGGCACCATTCTCACCTTCACCCCCATGCACCAATTGGGTATGCAGGGTATGCCCCGTCGGGTGGCGATGTACGATCCTCAATTTATTAGTCTTAACCAGCTGGTTACCTTTGGGGCCTACATCCTGGCGGTATCGGTGATTCCCTTCTATATCAACGTAATCTGGAGTTGGATCAAGGGCCCCGCCGCTGGCCCCAACCCCTGGAATGCTCTCACCCTGGAATGGACGACCGCTTCGCCCCCGATCATCGAAAACTGGGAAGTGCTGCCGGTGGTCACCCATGGTCCCTACGAATACGGCAGGGATCAACTCGAACCCCTAGGAGAGCAGGCCTAACCCCAACTCTCCTCCGTCCCCTATCCCCCTATCCCCTCTGATCACCATGCAAACCACCCTTGATTCAACCCCTGCTATCCCTGCCCATGGCGAAGCCCATCAGGATTTGCGGGTTTTGGGGTTGTTGACCTTTTTGGCCTCGGAATTTCTGATGTTCTGTGGCTTCTTCGCCGTGTTTCTAGTCTTCCGCAGTACCGTTGCCCAATGGCCACCGGAGGGCACCGAGGTGGAGCTGTTGTTGCCTGGGGTAAATACCGTCATTCTGGTCGCCAGTAGTTGGGTGATTAACCTGGGCACTAAGGCTATTAAGAAGAATGATCTGGCCGGTTTGCGGCGCTGGTTTGGGGTGACCGCCGCTATGGGAGCGGTGTTTCTAGTGGGTCAGGTCTATGAATATATGACCCTCGGCTACGGCTTAAAAACCAATCTGTTTAGCAACTGCTTCTACCTGATGACCGGCTTCCATGGGGTGCACGTGTTTATCGGTCTACTGCTGATTTTGGGGGTGCTGTGGCGATCGCGGCGGGCTAATCATTATACTGACCTCACCCACACCGGGCCAGAAATGGCGGAAATCTACTGGCACTTCGTCGACGTGGTATGGATTATCCTGTTTACCTTGATCTATCTGCTTACCTTGATTTAAGTTGACCGATTTAGCCCTTAGGCAGGTCCTATGCCCTAACGCCCCTGACCAGATCTCCTGGTTGGGGGTGTTCACTAGCCTGGTCATGTTTGGGGGGAAACCTTTTGTTGGGGTGCCTGATTTTTCTCCCCAACCCTGTAACGTAGAAAAGAGGGCGGTCCAGCCCTGACCCTAGGCTGCCGCCTCTGTAGTCCTTACCGTTGTTTCCGGAAACCAATGGGGATTTTTCTTTATTTTCTACGCCATGGCCAGACCGCCTATAGCCTCACCGGCGGGTATTGTGGCACCCCTGAAAACGATCCAGGCTTGACCGAGGCTGGGCTGGCCATGGCCCAGGAATTTGCCGAGAGCTATGCCGCCCTACCCTGGACGGCGGCCTACGTTAGTCCCCTGCGACGGGCGGTGGAAACGGCTCAGCCCCTCTGCGATCGCTGCCACCTCCAGATGCAACTGCGGCCGGGGCTGCGGGAGGTGATGTATGGCCGCTGGGAGGGGATGCACCCAAGCGCCGTGGACCAGGCTTACCATGACGAGTACGTGGCCTGGCTGACCGATCCGGCCTGGTATGCCCCCGTAGGGGGGGAGCGGGCGGTGGATATTGCCCGTCGCTCTGCCCAGGTGTTGGATGAAATTGAGCACACCCATAGCTCCGGCCATATTCTGGTGGTCTCCCACAAGGCCACCATTCGAATTATGCTCTCCACTTTGCTGGGCATTGATGTGGGGCGTTATCGAGACCGGCTGGATATGCCCGTCGCCGCGGTCAGCGTCGTAGAACTAGCCCAGCGGGGGCCCTTGTTCCACACCATTGCCGATCGCTCCCACCTGAGCGATGCCCTGCGATCGCTGCCCTGCACCTGAGGAACTATCCCTATGCCCCTGAGGCTTTACCTCCTGCGCAACGCAGAAACCGAGTACTGCCGCACCGGTCGCTACTGTAGCCGGGATGGGGTGCCCCTCACCGACCACGGTGAACAAATGGCGGAATTTTTTGCTAAGGCCTACTATCAACTGGGTTGGCAGGCTTTGTTTTGTAGCTCCCTAAACCACGCCCAAGCTACCCTACAGCCTCTGGTTCAGGCCACTGGCCTACCCTTTCAGTGCCGTGAGGATTTGCGTGAGCTAGGTTTTGGAGAGTGGGAGGGGCTGGCTCCGGAGGAGGTTAATGTCCGGTTCCATGATGATTACATCCGCTGGCTAGCGGACCCCGCCTGGAATAGCCCGACTCGGGGGGAAAAGGCTATGCAGGTGGCCCGTCGTAGCTCTAATGTGCTGGCGGAAATTGAAAATACCTACACCGACGGTAATGTGCTAATCGTAGCCCATAAGGCTACCCTGCGGATTATGTTGTGTACCCTATTGGGGATTGATGTGGGACGCTATCGCGATCGCCTGGCGATGCCCGTTACCGCCCTTTCCCTGGTGGAGCTACTAGAGTATGGTCCCTTTGTGCGCCGGTTTAACGACTGTAACCACCTGCCGTTATACCTGCGGCGACCCTGGGCCGGCAATGGATCAGATAGCTAGCTTCCCAGGCCTATTAGCCCTGATCTAAAGGCTGATGGGTGCCGACTAAGGCCCTTTGCCCATCCTATGTCTGCCCACTTCTCCTGACTGCTGAGTTCTGACTCCTGCCCCCCTTGAAGGGCTGCCTAATTTAGGCCGCCGAGGGCTCGGAGGCTGGCTTCAGGTTAGATTAGGCATCATCCTCATCTCCGGAGCCAATCCAGACATCGGCATCCAGTTCCACCAGGTCTAGGAGAGCTTCACCAATCAATCCAGCCTCACCACTGATCCCTAGATCAAACCAACCATCCTCCTGACCATCCGCCCCCAGCAGGGCGGCTTGAATATTAACCCTGAGACCATAGCGACTGACCAGGTTAGAAATAATCGGTTCGCCGTGATAGTTTTTGGGAATTCTCAGGCGCACCTGGGTTTCGGTCTTGCCCTGGGCAGATCGCAGTTTCAAGGCTTCCAGACCCAGGCGGGGGGATAGGGTGCCCATGGAAATAAACTCCTTAATGATAGGTACGACGGACATGGGTATTGCGTTCCAACAGGTATTTCAGCACCAGGGTGACCACCGCCAGGCACCCCAGCAGCAGGGCAGCGCCGTAGGCGGCCGGGTTATCATACTGGGCGTGGGCTTCTTCAATAAACAGGGGCAGGGTCTGGGTTTTACCGGTGATGTTGCCCGAGACTACCGCTACGGCGCCAAACTCCCCCATGGCCCGGGCGTTACAGAGAATCAATCCGTAGAGTAGGCTCCACTTGATGGAGGGCAGGGTAACTCGCCAGAAGGTCTGCCAGGAGGTTGCCCCCAGGGTGGCAGCGGCCTCCTCCTGTTCAGTGCCACTTTCCTCCAGGGCGGGCAGAACCTCTCGGGCGATAAAGGGCATGGTGACGAAGACCGTAGCCATGACGATACCCGGCAGGGCGAAGATGATCTTGATCCCCCCCGCCTCTAGCAGGGGCCCAAACCAGCCATTGTTGCCGTAGAGCAACACCAGCATTAAACCGGCCACCACCGGGGAGATGGAGAAGGGCAGATCGATAATGCTGATCAAAAGGGTGCGACCGGGAAAGGTCTTGTTGGCGATCGCCAGGGCCGCACAGAGCCCAAACACGGTATTCAGGGGCACCGTGATCACGGTGGCGATCAGGGTGAGCCGCAGGGCATTCAGGAAAAACCGGCTGGTAAACACCCTCCACAGCTCGGCCCAGCCTCCCTTAAGGGCCTGGACCACCACATTTAAGGCCGGCACCAGCAACAGCAGGGCCAGGTAGGCCACCACCAGGCTAATCAGGCCCCACTTCACCCAATTTACCCCGGGGCGGGCGGCGGTTGGGGTCACGCCCCGGAACGGGGGGAGAACATCGGTCATAGGTAACGGCGTCCTTGGGATTGCAGAAAATTAATCACTAACAAAGCCAGCAGGGAAATCAGCAGCAGCACTGACCCCACCACCGTGGCACCGGCGTAGTCAAACTGTTCCAGCCGCTGAATAATCAGCACCGGGGCGATCAGGTCTTTAAAGGGAATGTTGCCGGCAATAATCACCACCGACCCGTACTCCCCCACCGCCCGGGAAAACCCCAGGGCAACACCGGTCAAAATCGCTGGCATCAGGGGCGGCAGCAGCACTCGCCAAAAGGTCTGCCAGGGGGACGCCCCCAGCGACCAGGCGGCTTCCTCTGCCTCCGCCTCCATTTCCTGCAAAACCGGCTGTACCGTTCGCACCACAAAGGGTAGGGAAATAAAAATCATCGCCACCAGCACCCCCAGGCGGGTGAAGGACACCTTAATGCCGTAGGGGGCCAGCAGTCCACCAATCCAACCGTTATTGCTGTAGATGGTCGAAAGGGTCAGGCCGGCCACCGCCGTCGGCAGGGCAAAGGGTAGATCGATGACGGCGTCTAAAAAACGCTTGCCTGGAAACTCATAGCGCACCAGCACCCAGGCGGTGATCAGCCCCGCCAGACCATTAATCGCCCCCGCCGCCAGGGCCGTGAGAAAGGTGACGTTGTAGGTAGAGAGGGCTACCGGGTCCGTAGCAATCCGCCAGATCTCGGCGGGACTGAGGGTCAGGGCCCTGAGCAGGAGGGCCACCATGGGAATAAACAGAAAAAACGTCAGGTAAACCCAGGTGATGCGCCAGGGCCAACTGAGGGACTGCAGGGGTGAAGGGGTCATGGCCGGGGGAAAGAAGGGGAGCAGGGGAAGCCGGGCAGGGCTAAGGGGTAGCCCTTGCCCTCTGGGGTATCTAACCTACTTGCCGACCTGGGCTTGCACCTGATCGAAGATGGCGCCATCGGCGAAGAATTTTTTATTGATCTCGCTCCAGCCCCCCAGGTCAGCGATGGTAAACAGGGTTTTGATGGCCGGAAACTGCTGGGCAAACTCCTGGGCGACGCTGCTATCAACTGGACGGAAGCCCACCTTGGCAAACTCTCGCTGGGCTGCGGGGGTAAATAGAAACTGGACGAAGGCCTCCGCCACCTCCCGGGTGCCATGCTTATCCACGTTGGCATCCACCACCGCGATGGGGTTGTCGATGGAAATATTCACATCGGGGATGATGTAGGGCTGCACCTCACCCTTTTGGGCCGCCAGCAGCACCTCGTTTTCGTAGTTAATCAGCACATCCCCCTGCCCGCGGGTATAGAAGACATCGGTGGCCTCCCGGGCATCCTTTGGCAGTACGGGCACGTTTTTGTAGATATTGGTAACAAAGTCCAGAGCCTCGGCCTCACTCTTGCCCGCCTGGGTTTTATAGCCCCAGGCCGCCAGGAAATTCCACTTAGCGCCGCCGGAGGTTTTGGGGTTAGCGGTAACCACCGCGACATCCCCCCGGGCCAGGTCATCCCAACCCTTGACGTTTTTGGGGTTGCCCTCCCGTAACACTAGGGCCGCCACCGACCTATGGACAATGGCGTCATTGGGGGCTTCCTGCTCCCAGCCGGGCTCAATCAACCCTCCCTCCTGGAGCTTTTTCGTATCCCCCGCCAGGGCCAGGGCCGCCACATCCGCCTCCAGCCCATCCAGGATAGCCCGGGTCTGGGAACCGGAGCCACCGTAGCTCTGGTTAAACTCCACCTCCTGGCCGGTCTTCTCCTTCCACTGGGCGGCGAACTTGGGAATGATCTGCTCGTAGGCGGCCTGGGTGACGGCGTAGCTGACCAGGGTGAGTTCCACCTTTTGCCCGGCCTTTTCCGTGGGGGCAGGGTTGGTGGCGGTGTCTGGGGCACCGCCACCGCAGGCGGCGATCGCCCCCACCACACCCAGGCCCAGGGCAAACTGCAGGACGGCCCGCCGCGATCGCCGCCCGGTCCGGGAACTCAAGATCGACGCCAGGGAACCCTGGCTAGGGCTGGTTTGGGGTTGCAGCGGATCGGGCAACGTCATGACAAAATCTCTCACAAAATCTACGGCATTCCCATCAATTTTCCGATGGTATGACAAACTGTACCACAAAAATTCTAGTTTTATTTCTGCTTCAATTTGATTTCACTCCAATATAGTTTAGTGCTTTACTATGATCGATATCTGCTATAGTTGGATTCTGACTTCGCTCTGGCTGGGTAACGACCCAGGCCGGATGCTCTGGATGGGGTGGGGATCGGTGACCTGGTCAGCTTCTGGCTACAGGCTGCTGATCCCTGAATTGCTAGCCCACCCATGCCTCCCGGCTCAAGTCGATACCCTTATGGATTACATCTGGATTGAGTTCAAACGTTCGCACTAGCGGGGGAAAGCTATGGGTATTAAGGTAGAGAATGTTTCCAAGCGTTTTGGCGACTTCCAGGCCCTGCACCCGATTGATATTGAGATCCAAAGTGGGTCCCTGGTGGCCCTGCTGGGGCCCTCGGGGTCGGGCAAGTCTACCCTGCTGCGGGTGATTGCCGGTCTCGAGCAACCCGACACCGGTAAGATCTACATTTCCGCCCAGGACGCCACCTTCAAGCCGGTGCAAGACCGCCATGTGGGCTTTGTGTTTCAACACTACGCCCTGTTTAAGCATTTAACGGTGCGCAAAAATATTGCCTTCGCCCTGGAGCTACAGCAGTGGTCGAAGGACCGGGTTAAACACCGGGTGGATACCCTGCTGGACCTGGTGCAATTGGGGGGGCTAGGCGATCGCTATCCGGCCCAGCTCTCCGGTGGGCAGCGACAACGGGTGGCCCTGGCCCGGGCCCTGGCGATCGAACCCCAGGTGCTGCTGTTAGACGAGCCCTTTGGCGCCCTCGACGCCAAGGTCCGTAAGGACCTGCGGGATTGGCTGCGTCGCCTCCACCAGGAGGTCCAGGTCACCACCGTGTTTGTTACCCACGACCAGGAAGAGGCCATGGAAATTGCCAACGAGATTGTGGTGATGAATGACGGCCAGGTAGAACAGGTGGGATCTCCAGCGGCGGTTTACGAAAACCCCGCCAGCCCCTTTGTGATTAGCTTCATTGGTGCCGTTAATGTGCTGTCTCCAGATAAAACCTGGCAGTCTCTGCATCGAGAAGCCCCCACCACCGCCGAGGTATTTCTGCGGCCCCACGACATTGAGGTGTTTCTAACCCCTCAAGACGCCAGCCTGGCGGCCACCATTAACCACATCATTCACCTGGGTTGGACCATTCGAGTGGAACTCACCCTCGACAATGGTCACCCCATCACCGCCCACCTTAACCGTGATCAGTACGATAAATTAGGCTTGAGGGAGGGACAACGGGTTCACCTGCGGGCACGGTTGATTCGTAGCTTTCAAGAGGCCCCGGGTCAGACCGTGGCCCATGGATTAGGGATTTAAACCAAGTCCATGTTGAGAACCGTAGTTCTTCCCCCTCACCCCCGGCCCCATTTCCAGGGGCTATAGCTTGCTTCCGGAAAGATGGGAAGCCCCAGGTTTCAAGTTAGACGAGGGTTAATATTAGTTAGGCAAGTTAGGCAAAGAACACCCCTCCGTCTAAAAACGTTGGCCTGTCCAGGCTTAGCCACCCGATTACCAATCTCTACAGACTAGACGCGGCTACAGCATACATGATGATTTAGAATCTGCGCCAGTTGCGGAACGGCAGATGCTATGTCAGCCTTAACCGACTGACGCAGATTTCCATAGGAGGTCTTAACCACTGTGTAACGAGTTGCTTTCACCCTCAGGTCGGTGACACTCAGTAAACAAGCCGCGGCTTGATCGCAGTTTCGGCTCAAATAGTCCACCGGGTCTCCCGTCGCTAAGCCCTCATCCCAAAGAGGATCCAGGGCTTTCATTACCTCTGGCAAAAGGCGGGCGATCGCCCCAGAAATGTAGTTTGGCCCTACCCCCTTCACCAGGCCATAGGTAGTCTTCAGGGCAACGCCTGACAAACCTCCCTTGCTGGCCACCTGCTGATCTAGCAAGTCCTGGCAACTGCTGACCAGACTGGTATAAATAGCCGGATTCTGAAGTACATCCTGTAAACCCATAACCACACTCCATGAAGAAAAGCTGCGCCAAGTCCCATTCTTAAGGAGCCTGGGCAAAAAGCGACAAATTAGTGTCAAAATTTGAAGTTACTTTATCAAAAAATATAGCCTTGGACAGATGGATCAAGACACGATTAGTAGATGTCGCTTCCCTGAAGGCTGAGGCCTGATTAAGCGTAGACCTTGCTGTAGTAGGTCTGATACTCAGCCGATAGCAGGGGTTGCCACCACTCTGGATGGGCCAGGTACCACTCAACGGTTTTCCTTAACCCCTCGGTAACGGTAACCGCAGGCTCCCAACCGAGTTGCTGGCGAATTTTGCTGGCATCAATGGCATAGCGGCGATCATGCCCAGGCCGATCCTTGACAAAGGTAATTAACTCCTTTGCCGGACGCACCGGCAAATTGGGGGCCAGTTCATCCATTAGATCGCAGAGCATGGTAACCAGGTCAAGGTTTTTAACCTCGTTGTTGCCGCCAATGTTGTAGGTTTCTCCAGGGGCGCTGCGCTGTAGCACCCGATCAATGGCACTGCAATGATCGCCGACGTATAGCCAATCGCGAATATTTTGACCATCGCCGTAGACCGGTAGGGGTTTACCCATCAGGATGTTAATGCACATCAAGGGGATTAATTTTTCTGGAAAATGGTAGGGTCCGTAATTATTGGAACAATTGGTGATCAGGGTGGGCAGGCCGTAGGTGTGAAAGTAGGAGCGCACCAAGTGATCGCTACCGGCCTTCGAGGCCGAGTAGGGGCTGTTGGGGGCGTAGGGGGTGGTTTCACTAAAGGCTGGATCCTCAGGACCAAGGGTGCCATAAACCTCATCGGTGGAGACATGGAGAAAGCGATCACTCTCTGGCTGCCCCCGGTTCAGCCAATGCTGGCGGAAACTTTCTAATAAGGTAAAGGTACCTACCACATTGGTCCGCACAAAGGCATCGGGACCCAGGATGGATCGATCCACATGGGATTCGGCGGCAAAGTGGACAACGGTGGTAATCACCTCCTCCGCCAGCAGTTGATCAAGGGCTGGGCGATCGCAGATATCCCCCTTCACAAACCGCAGGTAGGGATGGCCATCTAAATCCGCCAGGTTATGGCGATTACCGGCGTAGGTCAGGGCATCCAGCACCACCACCCGATCAGTGGGATAGTTCTCAACCCAATGGTGGACAAAATTGGAGCCGATGAAGCCGGCTCCGCCGGTGATTAGTACATGCCGTTGAGTAAGGTTAGTCATAATACCTGTTGAATACATCTTGAAAATATGGGGCTCTTGCCAGAAGGTCTAGCTTAGAATTAATCGGTCAAAGCGCACCTGGGTAGGTGTTCTGACTTGCCTTTTCACCGATTTACAGTATAAGGATTAACCCTGATCAAGATTGGGGTGAATGGGGCACTAGCCCGGGATCAACTCCTGACCTGGATACCCCGTCGGGATAGCCTAGGCCAGTTCTACCTGGCTATCATCACCAATCATTAAACGCACTGCCCTGGGTCGCTGGGGCGCCTCGGTAATTTTGGCCCGCTGACCCACCAGGCTATCCACAATTCGCTGGTGAATATTAATCACCTTAGCGCCATCCAAGAGCACACTATGCTCCAGATCTACATTAATCAGGGTGACCTGGCTGCCAATGCTACTGTAGGGACCAATAAAACAATTTTCCAGGTGACAGTTATCGCCAATCGCCACCGGTCCTCGAATGGTAGAGTTTTTAATGGTGGAGCCGGCCCCAATGCTAACCCGGCCAATCACCTGACTGGCGTCATCCACCTCACCCCTGATCTCCCCCACCAGGCAAGTGTCTAGGATGACCCGGTTAGCCTCCAGCAGATCGTCCTTCTTCCCCGTATCCAGCCACCAGCCTTGAATTTTACGGGCTTCTACCCGACGATCTTGATCAATCAGGTATTGAATCGCATCGGTAATTTCCAGCTCGCCGCGGGCGGAGGGCTGGATTTGGGCAATGGCCTGGTGAATCGTCGCATCAAATAAATAAATCCCCACCAGGGCCAGGTTGGAGGGCGGTAGCTTGGGCTTCTCCACCAGTTTCAGCACCCGCCCCCGATCGTCCACGACGGCCACCCCAAAGGCGGTGGGGTTAGGAACTTCACAGAGCAGGGTGAGAGCGTCCAGGTGCTTAGTCTTAAACTCGTCCAGGAAGGCATTCAGATCACTCTGGACCAGGTTGTCCCCCAGGTACATGACAAAGGGGGAATCCTGCAGGAAGGGCTGAGCCACCTTGACCGCATGGGCGAGTCCAGCCGGCTCCTCCTGAAGAATATAGGAGATCTGGGCACCAAATCGTTCGCCATCGCCGGTTTTTGCCTTCACCTCTGCACCGGTTTCTGGGCTGATAATGATGCCAATGTCGGTGATGCCAGCGGCCACCAGATCTTCAACCCCATACCAAAGAATAGGCTTATTGGCTACGGGCACAAGCTGCTTGGCACCGGTATAGGTGAGGGGACGAAGACGGGTGCCTCGGCCACCGGAGAGAATAATCGCTTTCATAGGAGTTTAGATAAATCTTGGAGGTATAGGGCAAAAAATACAGATAGGTAAGGCTAAGGAAAATAAAGATTAAAAATTTTGTTTTAGGTTAACGTTCCCTCTTCTTAACTTGACAAACCTTGCTGCTTAGCTAGCTGGCCCAGCATCAAACGAAGTCCAGTCTGCCAGTGGGGGGCCGGATGGCCCAGGAGGCTGGCGGTTTTCTGCCCAGATAGAACGGAGTAGGCCGGCCGTTGGGCGGCGGTTGGGTACTCCGCCGTGGTAATCGGCACCACTCGCTTCACCTTGAGGGGGAAGCCCAAGACCCTGGCTTCCTCAAGGATGGCGACAGCAAAGTCGTACCAACTAATGGCTCCACTATTGGTGAAATGGTAGAGGCCAGTAACCGGTGCCACCGTGGGGTCGCTGGGGGCGAGGTGGTGAATCATCTGACCGATGGCTTGGGCCAGATCTCCGGTCCAGGTGGGGGTACCTACCTGATCCACCACTACCCTTAATTCTTCCCGTTCCGCACCGAGGCGCACCATAGTCTTGACAAAATTACCTTTGCCACCCACCCCGTAGACCCAGGCGGTACGCACTACCAGATGACGATCACAACCTTGCTGTACCGCCTGTTCCCCCAACCACTTGGACTGACCGTAAACCCCCAAGGGCTGGGCCCTGTCCTCCTCCCGATAGGGAAGGTTATGCTTACCATCAAAAACGTAGTCGGTAGAGACGTGGAGGATACCGGCTCCCAGGTCTTGGGCAGCGGTGGCCATTACTTGGGGAGCCACTGCGTTAATGGCATGGGCGAGGTCTGGTTCCTGCTCAGCCCTATCGACGGCGGTGTAGGCTGCCCCATTCACAATGACATCGGGACGAACCTGATCAATAATCCGGCGGATAGCCGTTGGATCCTCCAGATCGAGGCGATCTCGACCATAGGAAAAGAGATCATGGTCAAGCCCTAGGTAGGTCTGCAAATCATGGCCCAGTTGACCATCTTTGCCCGTAAGCAAAATACGCATTAGGCAAACACCTCAGCATCTTTGAGCCAAGCTCCAGCCTGGTCCTTGGCGGAGAGGGTAGGGGCCTCCGTTAGAGGCCAGGTGATGTTTAAGTCAGGGTCATCCCAACGGATCGTGCGCTCACAGGCCGGAGCGTAGTAGTCAGTGGTTTTGTACAACACTTCAGCCGCCTCCGACAGCACCAAAAAACCATGGGCCATTCCGGGCGGAATCCACAGCTGATGCCTATTGTCAGCACTGAGACGCTCACCAATCCAGAGCCCAAAGGTGGGAGAACTCCGGCGAATGTCCACCACTACGTCAAAGATTTCCCCAACTACCGCTCGTACCAACTTACCCTGGGGCTGGCCAACTTGGTAATGCAGCCCCCGCAACACTCCCCCCAGGGAACGGGAATGGTTATCCTGAACAAAGTCAAGATCGAGCTCCGTCTTATCCAAAAAGAGCTTGCGGTTAAAACTCTCCATAAAAAAGCCCCGATCGTCCTCGAAAACCCTAGGCTTAATCAACAAAACATCAGCAATTTCAGTGGGGCTAATAATCATTCTTACTACTACTTTATTATTAATATTAACTGTTTAAAACTAATACTTATAGCGGCTTCCCATAGAGTGAGACATCCCATTGCTCAAATCTACCCCCCAGCGCCTGGCTGTATGAGTTTCAGGCTGAGCCCCCCTTGCCAAGGCTACGGTGTACACATAAGTCGGGTCTGACTTCGTTTGAGTCCTTTGCGTCCCCAAAATCCCCCAATTCTGGTGGATTTTGAAGGGTTCGGCTCCCCCGGAATTGGGGGCTGGGGGGCAGTTTGTCGCTGATTGGGT
>JBEIGU010000097.1:0-15815 GCA_040381765.1 Leptolyngbya sp. | reverse complement strand
CTTTGAGCTTTTGGGCAGTTTTAATATACAAAGACTTGAGCGTATCGGTCAGTTGAATCGGGGGAGTTGTAGTCATCGGGGATTCACCAGGCTAAATGTTTCTCCTATTATCCCAGGATCACATATTTTATGGAAGTCTCTGTATTACCCTGTCTTCGGCAGTCTAGTAACTGGTTGACTGACAAAACATTGACCTACGGCGGTTCAAACCGCTGCTATCCAGGCGAAGTCGGCCTTCGCCGACTGACCATAACCCGCGTAGGCGGGTTTTGCCTGTCTAGGCGCGGCTTCTAGCCGCCAGCGTTGAGAGTTTTGTCAGTCAACCAAGTCTAGTAATCTAAAGGTGGGGCCTAGGGAAGTTCAGTATGGTTCTACCCTAACCCCTAATTCCTATTCTTCGACGGGCTTGACCTCCTCCCAACCATGACTTCCCAACCTCGCGACGTCCAGGTTTATACCATCGCTGCCGGTACAACGGTGCTACGCTGCCGGAGCTGGAACCGCCTGCGGTTCGAAATTGAGTACGGTCTGGAGCATGGCACCACCGCCAACAGCTACCTGATCCAGGCTGATCGGGTGGCCCTGATCGATCCCCCCGGGGAGTCCTTCAACCAGATGTTTTTGGAACGCCTGGAGCAGCAGATCAGTCTCTACCAGATCAACTACATCATTTTGGGTCACATCAACCCCAACCGGGTGGAAACCCTGAAGCTACTCCTGCAGCGGTTGCCGGAGGTGACGGTGGTGTGTTCTAACCCCGCCGCTCTGGCCCTGCGGGACCTGCTCCCCGATGTCTCCCCCCGGGTGCTGATCATTCGCAGCGGCGATGATCAGCTGGATCTGGGGCAGGGCCACCACCTACAGTTTGGGCCCACCCCTACCCCCCGCTATCCTGGCAGTCTGGCCACCTTTGACCCCTACACCCAGATCCTCTACTGCGATAAGTTTTTTGGCGCCCATTATTGCGGCGACAACGTCTACGATCTGGGCTGGAAGGACTTGCTCGAGGATCGACGTTACTACTTTGATTGCCTGTTCGCCTCCAGCACCCGCCAGGTCGCCGCCGCCCTTGATCGCATGGCCGCCTTTCCCTTTCAGGTGCTGGCCCCGGGCCACGGGCCGGTGGCCCAGTACGGCGCTCGGGAGTTGTTTCACAGCTATCGCCAGTGGAGTCAGGTGCAGAGTGCCCAGGAGTTATCCGTGGCCCTGATCTACGCCTCCGCCTACGGCAACACCGCCACCCTGGCCCTGGCCCTGGCCCGGGGGGTAACCAAGGCGGGGGTGGCGGTGGAGTCGATCAACGCTGAACAGGCGGAAACCAGCGAGATTACCGCCGCCCTGGAGCGCTCCGCTGGGTTTTTGCTGGGTTCCCCCACCCTGGGGGGGCACATGCCCACCCCCATGCAAACCGCCCTGGGGTTAGTCCTAGCCAATGCGGCTAAAACCCAGCCAGCGGGGGTGTTTGGCTCCTTTGGCTGGAGTGGCGAGGCGATTGACCTGCTGGAGCAAAAACTCAAGGATGGCGGCTACAGCCTGGCCTTTGAGCCAATTCGGGTGAAGTTTAAGCCTACGGATGTCACCCTCAAGTACTGTGAGGAGGTGGGCACGGATTTTGCCCAGTCCCTGAAAAAGGCCAAACGGGCCAAACAGCCCCGCACCCCGGCCTCCTCGGTGGAACAGGCGGTGGGCCGCATCGTGGGCTCCCTATCGATTGTCACCGCCCGTCAGGGGGAGGTGGCCAGCGCCATGGTGGCCTCCTGGATATCCCAGGCCTCCTTCACCCCGCCCGGGTTCACGGTGGCGGTGGCTAAGGACCGGGCGATCGAGGCCCTGCTCTATCCCGGGCGAGAGTTTGTCCTGAATATCCTGGCGGAGGGCAAGCACCTCCCCGCCCTGAAGCATTTTCTCAAGCCCTTTGCCCCCGGGGACGATCGCTTCGCCGGCATCGACACTACCCCCGCCAGTAACGGCGCCCCCATCCTCACCCAGGCCGTTGCCTACCTGGAGTGCCGGGTGGGGGAACGGATGGAGTGTGGTGACCACTGGCTGGTCTACGCCACGGTGGAAACCGGGCGGGTGTTGGATCCTGAGGCCAAAACCGCCGTCCACCAGCGCCAAACCGGCACCCATTACTAGCCCTGCCGCGGCCTTGAGTCGCCGGTGGTCCTGGCCCCAGCCCCTATGAGTTTTGATTTTCGCAATACAAATACCCTTTGGGCCTCAGTATTGGTGGGTACCCTGGTGCGGTTGGGGTTGAAAACGGCGGTGGTTTCCCCCGGTTCCCGCTGCGCTCCCCTCACCCTGGCCCTGGCTAGCCACCCCCAGGTGGAGGCCCTGCCGATTTTAGATGAGCGCTCCGCCGCCTTTTTCGCCCTGGGCCTGGCCAAGCGCACCGGTTGCCCCAGTCTGCTAGTCTGTACCTCCGGTACGGCGGCGGCCCATTACTACCCCGCCGTGATTGAAGCTCGCGAAAGCCAGGTGCCCCTGCTGGTGCTGAGCGCCGATCGCCCCCCCCAGCTGCGCCACTGTGCCTCGGGCCAAACCATTGACCAGCAGAAATTGTTTGGCGACTTCCCCAACTGGTACGTCGAACTGGCCCTCCCCCAGGCTGACCTGACCCTGCTGGCCTACCTGCGTCAAACCCTGGTGCAGGCCTGGCACCGCAGTCTCTGGCCTACCCCGGGGCCGGTACACCTGAATTGTCCCCTGGAGGATCCCCTGGCTCCGGTGGCGGATGGTTCGGCAGCGGCCCTGCCAGGGCAACTAGGGGAGGGCTTTTGGCGGGCCCTCGGCCCCATCCCCGGCCCCATTGACTTGCCCGGGCCCCTGCTGACGGACCTGGCGGCCCAGCTGCACCACTGGCAGGGCTGCGATCGGGGCCTGATTATCGCTGGCCCCGCCCAACCCCCCCACCCCCTGCCCTACAGTCAGACCCTGGCCACCCTCTCCCGGGTCCTGGGCTGGCCGGTGCTGGCGGAGGCCCTCTCCCCCCTGCGCCAGAGGGCTAGCCTCAACCCTAACCTGGTGACCAGCTACGATGCCATCCTGACCAGGGCGGGGGATTGTCCCGACCTGGTGCCAGACCAGGTTCTGCAGGTGGGGCCCCTACCCACCAGTAAGACCCTGCGGCAGTGGTTACAGCGCACCCAGCCCCGCCGTTGGCTGGTGGGGCCCGGGGTGGCGAATCTAGACCCCCTCCACGGCCTCACCACGGCCCTGGGGGCCAGTCTGGAGCAGCTGGCCCAGGCCGTCGCCCCACTGGCACCCCCGCCCTACTCCTCAGCCTACCGGCAGCGGTGGCTTGAGCAGGAGCACCGCACCCGCCAGCATCTAGACCAGACCCTGGCCGACCTCACCGATCTGTTCTCCGGTAAGGTGCCCTGGCTAATGGCCCAGGTCCTACCGCCGCAGACCCCGGTGGTAATCGCCAATAGCCTGACGATTCGGGAGGCGGAGTGGTTTTGGCCCCCCAGTGATCGGGGCCTGCGTCCCCTCTGCAACCGGGGCGCCAACGGCATCGATGGCACCCTGTCCACCGCCCTGGGGGTAGCCCACGGCGGGAGTCCCACCGTGCTGCTCACCGGCGACCTGGCCCTGCTCCATGACACCAATGGCTGGCTCAGTTTGCCTGGGTTGAGGGGGCACCTGACGGTGGTGGTGATTAATAACCAGGGGGGTGGTATTTTCCAGGGCCTCCCCATTGCCCAGTTTGATCCCCCCTTTGAGCAGTTCTTTGCCATGCCCCAGCGGGTGGATTTAAACCATCTCTGTGCTGCCTATGGGGTAAGCTATGAGCGGATCACCCGCTGGGAGCAGTTGCGAGCCTGCCTCAGTTTTTTACCCAGCCGTGGCGCCCGGGTGCTGGAGGTTCCCTGCGATCGCCGGTGGGACCAGCAGCAACGGCAGCAACTGCTCTCCGGGAGTAACCAAGCATTGGATGGTGACTAAACCCTGGTCCCCCTTGGCGGAGGGCAACGACCTGCCCCGCCCCCTACAGCTGATTGCCACTGACATGGATGGCACCCTCACCCGCGCTGGTAAATTTACGGCGGACCTCCTTCAGGCCCTGGAGCAGTTGCAGTGGCTGGGGCTGCCGGTGGTGATCGTGACCGGCCGATCAGCGGGGTGGGTGGGCAGCCTGGTGCATTACCTGCCCGTGGCCGGGGCGATCGCAGAAAACGGTGGCGTCTACCTGGCGGCGGGCCGACCCCCGGAAATCTTGACTGCGGGGCTGGATCTGGATCACCATCGGGCCCAGCTCAGCCAGGCCTTCAGCCAACTCCAGGCCCAGTGGCCCCAACTGCAGCCCTCGGAAGATAACCCCTTCCGCCTGACAGACTGGACCTTTCCTGTGGGTGGGTTGGGCTGGGAGGAACTGGCGGCCCTGCAGCAGACCTGTCAGCAGTGGGGCTGGGGGTTTACCTACAGCACGGTGCAGGCCCACCTGTTTCCCCCGGGTCAGACCAAAGCTGGGGCCCTGCTGCAGGTTCTGGGGCGTTACTTTCCCACCCTGACCCGGGAGGGAGTCCTCACGGTGGGGGATAGCCCCAACGACGAAAGCCTGTTTGACCGCCGCTATTTCCCCTACTCCCTGGGGGTTGCCAATATCCAGCACTACTGGACGCAGCTCCGCTATCACCCTACCTGGGTGAGCCAGGCGCCGGAGCTAGACGGTTTTCTGGAGCTGGTGGCCCTCGCCGTGGCTACCAGCCAGGGGCTGGAGACGAGCTAGAACACCCGCCCAGCGGAGGCTTCGATCGATCAACCCTGCCCTGAGGGTTTCGGCCAAGGCTAGAAAAAATAACCCAATCAGTGTTTCTGAATACAAAAAGTTCGACTCGGCCTCGTTTATTGTGTCTTGAATCACAGTAATCCTTGACTGAGCTGATCAGTTTTCTAGATTTTTTCAATCCTTTTAACGAAAGCAGTGTTTTTTTCTTGACCGGCACCTACCCCTATGGCCCTCCATGCACTGATTATCTGGTTCATAGATTCAGGAATTCCTGGGATTAAATGCTTGAGATTTCTAAATCTTTGTGGGCCGATCCTGAGATGTGAAAGGTATCCATAGACTTTCGATGATCAAGTTTTTCAGGGTCTTCAGGGTTTCCACTGCTGTCATTAGCTGCTGCTGGAGGGCAGCCAGAGCTTTTGTCCGGTGTTGCCATTGCCGAGCAATAGTTTGCTAAGGCTTATGGCCAAACGCATCTTAATTTTCGTCCGAGCTTAATGATTCCAGGTTGCGTTTATTGTTAGCCCGTTTCGCTGTCCCACCTTCAATGTCCTACCTTCAACACTGAGGAAATCACCATGAGTGGAAATGAACTTCGGTCCCAAGCCATTGCTAACATTACCAATCGTCGGCCCTCTGCCCACCAGCTCCCCGGTCGATTGGAGGATCTCTGGGCCAAGGATGTGTTCACCCTGAGCAAAATGCAGGAGTGCCTGCCCAAGTCCGTATTCAAGTCCCTGCAGAAAACCATTAAGAATGGCGCCCCCCTGGATGTTTCGGTGGCGGACGTGGTGGCGGTGGCCATGAAGGACTGGGCGGTGTCTAAGGGAGCCCTCTACTACTCCCACATGTTCTATCCCCTCACCAATGCCACCGCTGAAAAGCACGATGGCTTCATCTCTGTGCAGTCCGATGGCTCGGTGATCTCTGAGTTCTCGGGCAAGGTGTTGGTGCAGGGGGAACCGGATGGCTCCTCCTTCCCCAACGGCGGCATTCGTTCCACCTTTGAGGCCCGCGGCTACACCGCTTGGGATGTTACCAGCCCCGCCTTTGTGATGGAGACTGATAACGGGGTCACCCTCTGCATCCCCACGGTGTTTGTCTCCTGGACCGGGGAAGCCCTGGACAAGAAAACCCCCTTGTTGCGGTCCAACGCCGCCATGAGCAAGGCGGCCACCCGCGTGTTAAAGCTACTGGGTCACACTGACGTCGCCCCGGTCAACTCTAGCTGCGGCGCCGAGCAGGAGTACTTCCTGGTGGATGCTAACTTTGCCAGTGTCCGGCCCGACCTACTGCTGGCCGGTCGTACCCTGTTTGGTCGACCTCCGGCCAAGGGGCAACAGTTTGACGACCACTACTTTGCCGCCATTCCCGAGCGGGTGCAAGTATTTATGCAGGACGTAGAAGAAAAGCTCTATCGTCTTGGCATTCCCGCTAAGACCCGCCACAATGAGGTGGCGCCCGGGCAGTTTGAAATTGCCCCCTTCTTTGAAGCGGCCAACGTCGCCAGCGACCACCAGCAGTTGCTCATGACCGTGCTGCGCAATATGGCGAAGAAGCATGGTTTTGTCTGTCTGCTCCACGAGAAGCCCTTTGCGGGGGTGAATGGTTCTGGTAAGCACGTTAACTGGTCCGTTGGTAACCCCACCCAGGGTAATCTTTTGGATCCCGGTGATACTCCCCATGCTAATGCTCAGTTTCTAGTGTTCTGTGGCGCGGTGATTCGGGGGGTCCACAAGTATGGGCCGTTGCTGCGGGCGGTGATTGCTAGCGCCAGTAATGACCATCGCCTGGGAGCTAACGAAGCGCCACCAGCGATTATCTCCGTCTACCTGGGTAGCCAACTCCAGGATGTATTTGATCAGATTGCCCAGGGGGATTTGAAGGGTTCTCAAGGGAAAGGGGTGATGAACCTGGGGGTGGATACCCTACCGGTATTTCCGAAGGACCCGGGCGATCGCAACCGCACCTCCCCCTTTGCCTTTACCGGCAACCGCTTTGAGTTTCGGGCGGTGGGCTCGGGTCAGTCGGTAGCAGGGCCCCTGGTGGCCATGAATACGATTCTGGCCGATTCCCTCGATTGGATGGCGGACCAGTTGGAGGCTAAGCTAGGCAGCGGCATGGAACTCAATGCCGCTATCCACGATATTCTGCGGGATATCATTCGGGACCACGGGGCGATCATCTTCAACGGCAATGGCTACTCCTCGGAATGGCATGAAATGGCCGTCAAGGAGCGGGGCCTCCCCAACCTGAAAACCACCGCTGATGCCCTACCAGTCCTGAGGGAAAAGTACATCGAGGATTTGTTTATCCAGGAAGGGGTGCTCACTCCGGTGGAGTTGGGTAGCCGTTTTGAGGCCTACGCCGAGCAGTATATCCAGTCCATCGAGGTGGAGGCCAAACTGGTGGTCAGTATGGTCAAGACCATCATTTACCCCGCCGCGATGCGCCACCTGTCAGAGCTTTCCCTCTCCCTCAGCAATCTCAGCGAGATTGGTATCGACGTGGGTAAGGAAAATGCTCAAAAGGTAGCAGATCTGGTTAAGTCGATGATGACCTCCGTAGAGAAGCTGGGGGATCTGCTCACCAAGCATTTTGCTACCCCCGAGGAGCACATGCAGTTCTGTGCCAACACTCTGAAACCTCTGATGGATGAAGTGCGAGGCTATGCCGATGCCCTGGAAGGCGAAGTGGCGGATGACCTCTGGCCCCTGCCCACCTACCAGGAAATGCTCTTTATTAAGTAATTTGCCCAGTAAGTGAGGATGCCAGCCTAGCATCCCTGGCATCGTCCATCTCCTGCTCGAGCCCGTCATTCTGTGGCGGGCTTTCATCGCTCTATAGCGGATTTCATTCGAGTGTAGGATGTTGCGATCGCCCCCCCTAGCCCGCTTGAGCCCTGGAGGGGGTAATTACCAGTCCAAAAAATCCCCCAGGGCTCGAGCCACCGCCTGGGGCTGTTCCAGGTGGGGCACATGGCCACACTGGGGAATCCAACGCAGCTGACTGCCAGCGATCGCCTGGTGAAAGCGCTGGGCGTCCTGGGTGCCCAGGATGCGGTCCTGCTCTCCCCAGAGGATCAGGGTGGGGCAGGTGAGGCTGGCAATCTGCTCCGCCGGTAGGCGGTAGCCGCCGCTCTGGGTAAAGCGAATCAAGCCCCGCTGCCAGTCGGGGCATTCCAGGTGCAGGGATGCACAGATCTGGGCGTCGGCGGTCACCAGGGAGCGGTCAAAGTAGGCCTGGCGGCTAATATTGCGCCGCACCCAGCCATTGCGGAGAAAGGCGGTGGCCAGGCGGTCCAGGGGCGGCACCATCACCTTGTCCATGGCCGGGCCGGCAGCGAAGCCGGCACTATCGATCAGCACCAGGGCGGCGATCTCCGCCGGGTAGGTGGCGGCAAAGTCCAGGGCGGCAGCTCCCCCCATGGAGGCCCCCACCAGCACCACCGGCGAGCCAATCCACTGCTGCCAAAAACTGTACAGGTGGGTTTTGATGGCGGCGGGGGAGAGGCTGGGGCTGAGGCAGCGATCGCTAAAGCCAAACCCCAATAGGTCCAGAGCCCAGGTCTGGCGATGCAGGGCCAACTCCGGCAGCAGGCGCCGAAACTCTAGCAGGGAACTGTCGAAGCCGTGCAGCAACAGCACCGGAGCCAGGCCCACCCCGCTCAGGGCATAGGTGGTAGGAATCGGCTCTGGGGTGAGGGGGGTGGACACCAGCCTCCGTTGCACCAGGTTAGCCAGGGCAATGGAGGTGGGCTCCGTCAAGGCCTGGGCGGCGGCGGGTAACACCGGATTACTCATGGTGGGTTACTCATGATCGGCTACTCATAGTCGGCGTAGAGGTGGTCCAGTTCCTGTTGCATGGTCTGCCGCACCTGATCGTAGCAGCCCTCCACATAGTTGGGGTCGTGGGCCGCCTCCCGACCGTAGTGGGGGAAGGTGATCGGCGCACATACCCGGGTGTGGAGGGGCACCGGCAGGGGCAGGTTGGGGAGGGGCCCCAGGGCCAGCCCCCAGGGCAACCCCAGGTAGAGGGGGAAGGCGCCGGGGTCGATAACCGTTGGCCAGGGTAAGCCCCAGCGATGCAGCCCCGCCAGGGCGGGGTAGAAATCCGCCAACACCTGCAGGGTGTCGTGGGCCCCGTGGGACATCATCGGCACGATCGGCGCGTGCTCCAGCAGGGCCAGTTTGACAAACCCCCGCTGGCCAAAAAAACAGATCTGGCGGCGTTGGTGGTGGGGCCGAAACACATCCCGTACCCCCCCCGGATAGACCAGCACCGCCGCCTCTCGCCGTAGGGCCTGAATGGCCAGGCGCGAGTCCGCCCGGATGCAGCCCACCCAGGCCGCCATCCGGGCCACCCCCGGAAACACCTGCCACATGCGCGGGTCCATCAGGGCGTAGGCCAGGCGCTGACTGCCAAAGCGCCGTAGCCAGTCGTAGGTCATCATCACCGTGTCAGGGGCGGCCAGGCCACCGTTGTGGGAGCCCACCAGCAAGACTCGACCGCTGGCGGGAATGTGGTGCCAGCCATCGGTGCGCACCCGGAAATAGTGGTGGTAGATCCAGTCGTAGAAGGGCAGCAAGTGATCGATGCGGGCCGGGTCTCGATCCTCCAGGGACCAGCCGGTGAGGCGATCGGCGGGGGTGAGGCTGGCCTCTAGAAATAACTGGGCCACCGCGATCGCCGCCGGACCCAGCTGGCCCCAGGTGGTTTGGGCCGTTAACGGCTGGCTCAGGTCAGTGGGCATGGGGGCGGTTTCACTCCGAAGCGACATTACTGGGATACTGGGAGACGCTGTGATCTGGAGAAGTCCTTGACCGTTTTCCCGCCCCCCTCTGAAACCGATCGTCGCCAGGGCCCCCTCTATGCGGTGCTGGCCTACACCACCTGGGGCTTACTACCCCTCTACTGGAAGCTATTTGACTCCGCCGGCGCCGTTGAGGTGCTTAGCCACCGCATGATCTGGTCTGCCCTATTCCTGACGGTGATTTTAATCCTACAGCGGCGCCTGGGGGATTTACTAGCCCTGGTGACATCCTACCCCACGGTGCGGGTGCTATTCCTGACCGCCAGCTTACTCAGTGTTAACTGGGGCATCTACATCTACGGGGTGAATACGGGACAGGTGGTGGAGGCCAGCCTGGGCTACTACATCAACCCCCTGGTGACGGTCTTGCTGGGGTTGGTGGTGCTGAAGGAAAAACTCAGCCCTCTGCAGCAACTGGCCGTGGCTCTGGCGACCTTTGGGGTGGGCTACTTTATCTGGAAACTGGGCACGGTGCCCTGGATTGCCCTCAGCCTGGCGATATCCTTTGCCCTCTACGGGTTGGTGCGTAAGTTGGTGCCAGTTTCTCCCCTGTTAGGGTTAGCCCTGGAGACCTGGCTGATCACCCCCCTCACCCTGGCCATGGTCAGCTACCTGGCCAGCCGGGGCCAGGGGCACTTTGGGAGTTCCCCTGGGATAACTCTGCTATTCATGGGGGCGGGGGTAGCCACCTCCATGCCCCTGCTGTGGTTCAACCAGGCGGCTAAACGACTGCGCCTGGCTAGCCTGGGGTTTTTCCAGTACCTGGCCCCCTCCATTTCCCTGGGGCTGGGGGTGTTTGTCTTTCGCGAACCCTTTACTACCACCCATGGGGTGACCTTTGGCTGTATTTGGGCCGCCCTGGGGCTCTATTCTTTGGCGACCTGGGCAGGGGGACGGGGGACGGAGGGACGGAGAGAGGGGGAGTAGGGGAGAGAAAATTTGTTTTGGAGGGGGCAATTACATGGAAGCTTTATGGGGGAGATTGGGCAACCATGGCAAATTAAAGAATGTAAACTGGTACTCCTGGAGTTATGCACAATACCCTGGATCAATTGCGCCGTGGTCAATTGGCTGGTATTAAACGGCTGAACCTGGCGGCTGACCTGACCCGGTTTCCGGAGGAAATCTTTGATCTAGCGGATTCCCTGGAGGTGTTGGACCTCAGCCATAATCGGCTGAGTCAGCTGCCGGAGGATTTGCCCAGGCTGCAGCGGCTACGGGTGTTGTTCCTCAGCTATAACCAGTTTGAAACCGTGCCCGAGGTGGTGGGGCGCTGTTCGGGGTTGTCGATGATTGGCTTTAAGGGCAACCGCATTGCCCACCTGCCCGCCGAGGCCCTGCCCCCCCAGACCCGTTGGTTGATCCTCACCGATAACTGCCTGGAGGCTTTGCCCGATGCCCTGGGCTCCCTGCCCAGGCTGGAGAAGTTGATGCTGGCGGGGAACGGGCTGCGCCGGTTGCCGGAGAGCCTGGCCCATTGCCAGAACCTGGCCTTGCTGCGGTTGGCCACTAACCAGTTGCCGGAGTTGCCGGATTGGCTCATGGACCTGCCGCGGCTGGCCTGGCTGGCCTACGCCGGTAACCCTGGCCATGGGCAGCCGGGTGGGGCGGTGGATTCGCGATCGCCCCTACCCCCGATCCCCTGGGACCAGCTGCAACTTGGGGAACTCCTGGGGGAGGGGGCTTCGGGCCAAATTTACCAGGGTACCTGGCACCATCCCCAGGGCCCCAGGGCGGTGGCGGTGAAGCTATTTAAGGGGGAGATCACCAGTGACGGTTCCCCCCGGGATGAGATGGCGGTGTGCCTGGCCGCCGGTCAACACCCCAACCTGGTTGGGCCCCTGGGGGAAATTAACCACCACCCAGAAGCCAAAATCGGGCTGGTGTTGCCCCTACTGCCCAAGGATTACCGAGCCCTGGGGCATCCCCCTAGTTTGGCCAGCTGTAGTCGTGACACCTACCCCGAAGACAGGATATTTAGCCTGCATCAGGTTCTAGAGATAGCCACCCAGGTGGCCGCCGCCGCCACCCATCTGCACCAGCAGGGGATTTTACACGGCGATCTCTACGCCCACAACATCCTGGTTCATCCGGAGGGGCCGGCGCGGCTAAGTGACTTTGGGGCCGCCTCCTTCTATGGCCGGACCGCCACCCCCCAACTGGAGCGCCTGGAGGTACTGGCCTTTGGCTATCTGCTGGAGGAGCTGCTGAACCGCTGTCCCCAGGGTCAGGGGCAATCCCCCCAGGGAGTGGCGGATCTGCACCGACTGCGGTGGCAATGCACCCTGCCCCAGCCCCGCCAGCGCCCCAACTTTGCTGATGCGCTGGAACAATTGCAGGCCCTGGCCACTGCGGCGGGGTCTCTGCCGGCCTGGGCTGGGGTGGCCTAGGCCAGGTGGGGGCGGAGACGGCTGACCAACTGGTCCGTAGGTAGCACCCCTTCAATCCGATCCACCGGTCGCCCCGCCTTGAATAAAACCAGGGTGGGGAGGGCAGCTACCCCATGCTGGGAGGCGATCTGGGGGTACCTGTCGGTGTCAATTTTAATGATCTTGAGCTGGCCCTTGAGCTGATCATTCACCTGGCCGAGGATCTCCGCCATCATCTGGCAGGGGCCGCACCAGGTGGCGTAAAAGTCTACCAGCACCGGCACTGGGGTACTGGATAGAACCTGATCAAAGCTATGAAATTTCTGTTTTGTAGCCATGGATTAGGGACTCCCCTGGCTCGTGGATAGGTAGGCTATCTAAAGTTTATCTAAACCAGAGGAGCCTCAACGGATTGAGCTAAATTTATTTATAGCCCTGGCCAACCGGTAGGGGGGCCTATGGGGCCTGCAGAATCTGCCGATAGTCCTCCGCCTTTAGCTGTCGCTCCATCAGGGCGGCCACTGCGGCGGCGGGGCTGATGGCTCCCCTGAGCAATTGCTCCACCTGCTGGCAGATGGGCAGGCCCAGGTGATCCCGTCGAGCGATCGCCATCACCACCTGGGCCGTATTCACCCCCTCGGCGGTGCTGCCCAGCTCCTTGAGAATTTGCCCCAGGGGCTTACCCTGGGCCAGCCCGTAGCCCACCCGATAGTTGCGGCTCAGGGGGCTGGTGCAGGTGGCCAGCAGGTCCCCCAGGCCCGACAGGCCCAGAAAGGTTTCCGGCTGCCCCCCCAGGTGGGTACCAATGCGGATCAGCTCCGGCAGGGCCCGGGTGATCAGGGCGGAACGGGCATTGGCCCCCAGCTGCAAACCATCACAGACCCCGACGGCGATCGCCATCACATTTTTCAAGGTGCCCCCCAACTCGGCACCCAGGGGGTCAGCGCTGCGGTAAATGCGAAAGGTTTCCGTGGCCAGGGTCTGCTGCACCGCCTCGGCGGCGGCGGGCTGGTCAGAGGCCACCACCGTGGCCGCTGGTAAGCCCTGCTCGATTTCCACCGACAGGTTGGGGCCCGACAGCACCACCACCGCCTGGTGGGGAAAGGCGGCTCGAAAGATCTGGGACGGCGTCAGGGTGGTGGCGGCATCCAGCCCCTTGGTGGCGGTCACCAGCAGGGTGGAGGGGGGCAGGGCCAGGGCCCCTAATCGATCCACCAGCTCCGGCACCCCCGCCATCGGCACCGCCGATATCACCAGGTCGGCCCCTGCCACGGCGGCCGCCAGGGTAAGATCCCCCCGGCGAGACCAGAGCCGCACCGGGTGCTGATTGGTGCGGGCCAGGTGGGCCAGGGCCTGCCCCCAGGCCCCAGCCCCCAGCACCGCCAGGGGATAGGGGCTGGGGGTGGCTAGCCGATCCCGATCCATGGCTTGAGGTTCAGTGGTCACTGTCAATCATCCGCTATGGCTCCCTGCTCTAGCAGATTACCGTAAGACGGGCCGGCTCGAGCCCGCAGCACCTGCACCAGGGTAACCAGGGGGTCGGGCCAGGGGGCCACCGCCACGATCGCCGCCCCGGTCACCGGGTGGGTGAGGGTGAGGCGCTCGGCGTGGAGGGCCTGGCCGGGTAGGTTGACACCGATATCCCGGCCAGGCCCGTAGGTGCGATCGCCCACCAGGGGATGGCCCATGTGAGTGCTATGCACCCGAATCTGGTGGGTCCGCCCCGTTTCCAGGCGGTAGCGCAGGCGGGAGAAGTTCCCCAGGCGCTCCTCCACCTGCCAGTGGGTCACCGCCGATCTTCCCCCCCGCTCCAGGGAGACAATCGCCTGTTTTTTGCGATCCACCGGGTGCCGACCCAGGGGCTGGTCCACCCTCCCCGCCGGGGTGGTGGGGGCGCCGTAGACCACCCCAACGTACTCTCGCCCGGCGGTCTTCGCCCTGATCTGGGCCTGGAGATGACGGTGGGCCAGCTCGGTTTTGGCCACCACCATGGCCCCGGTGGTGTAGCGATCCAGGCGATGGACAATGCCAGGCCGCTGGACGCCGCCAATCCCCAGCAGTTGATCGCCGCAGTGAGCCAGCAGACCGTGCACCAGGGTACCGCTGGCATTGCCTGGGGCCGGATGAACCACCAGCCCCGCCGGCTTATTTAGAATGATCAGCTGATCGTCTTCGTAAAGGATGGCCAGGGCCATGGGCTCGGCGGTCAAGGCCAGGGGCTGGGCCGCCGGGATGGTCAGGTGGATGCGATCTCCCCCCTGCACCGGGGTGTTTTTATTGGTGCAAACCTGCCCATTGCGACTGACGTAGCCCCCGTCGATCAGCTTTTGCAGCCGACTGCGGGAGAGCTGGGTAACCCGATCGGTCAGCCAGCGGTCAAGCCTTTGACGCTGGCCTGAAACCACCGTCAAGGCCAGGGTCTGATCGGGCTCCAGGAGTGACTCAGGGGCTACCATGTCAAAATACCCATGCGGATGGCGAGACTTGAACTCGCAAGGCGTAAGCCACACGCCCCTCAAACGTGCGTGTCTACCAGTTCCACCACATCCGCCGATAGGAATCACCCGTCGCCAGGTTAAGAGGGATAATAGCCTAGCTTCGCCGCTTTAATATACTATCATAGCCCACCCCTACCCTAGGGAGCCAGATAGGCGATCGGTTCAGAGGGCTCAAAGTTGACGTTGATGTTACCCATCAGGGCATCATTACCCTCAACCCTGACCCGGCGGATTCCCGACCCCGGCGAGAAATCAAGGGCTTTCAGGTCTACCCAAACAATGTTGGGGCTCAGGGCCGACTCAAAGTAGTAGACCCGATTGCTCTGATCAATCACCGTGCGCCAGTAGGTAGGGGCCAGGTTAGGATGGTTCGGATCTGCCTGCCCCCAGGGTACGGAAATATTCCGCATCACACTGAAGACCCCGGCCACCGCCTGTCGTCTATCGGTGGTCTGGGGGAGCTTTTCCAGGTAGTAGGAGGCCCGCACAAATCGGTCCTCTGACTGGTGGGATCCCGGCAGGATGCGGCTGCGGTCCTGACGAGCCCAGTAGGCGTTGAGGGCTAGCTGCTGATCGTAGCTGGGGCTATTGGTCATGACTTGAAAGTCCCGGCCATGGTGAACCACTAATTTACCGCCTAGATACTCGAAGATGGCGGAGTCCCCGGAGGCATCGGATATGGCCATGTGGACGCTGGCATGGGCTACCCCCCCCGGGCCAAAGTTGACCGGCACGATATAGATGGGGTTGGTCTCAAGGGCGGAAACAACCTCCGCCACACTACCGAAGTTGGTCAGCAGGTAGGTGGTCCAGGCGGCGAAGGAAAGGCGGGGGGTCTTGTCGGTGGGCAGGGGGCCGAAGTCCGTTTCCCCCAGGTAGAGCAAATTGGCCGCCAACCCCCTTTCGTTGATGCCATCAAAGGCCCCATTAATGGCACCATCGGGATTGAGGGTGCCCGCCGTCACCACGGCGCCGTAGCGGCTGGTCCAGCGCAGGGAGTTGACCCCCCCCGCCCCATCCTGGGCTATGCCCTGGGGGATCAGGTAGATATGG
The DNA here is from genome assembly GCA_040381765.1 of Leptolyngbya sp. Taxonomy (GTDB): domain Bacteria; phylum Cyanobacteriota; class Cyanobacteriia; order Phormidesmidales; family Phormidesmidaceae; genus Nodosilinea. Next base: position 350 of record JBEIGU010000097.1, on the reverse strand, counting down.
GAGTTGAAGGAGTAGGGCCAGTCCATCGATCGCCCGGTGACCACCGCCCCCTCCGGCCCCAGCCAGGTGACCCGGGAACAGGCTTCAGCTGCCGGGAGGTTAAGTCCCCCCAAGACCAGGGAGGTGAGCACAACAGCCAAGAACTGACGACGGAGAAACATGGCAATTTTATATCCGAAAAAGACACATTACTATACTTGGTCAGGGGGTTCAGGGTAATCGCATCTAATTTGGTATAGACAAAAACAGACATATCCAAATCCATATGGATCAAGAGCTTGAAAATGCCCAAATTCAGAAAAAATTAGACTTAGATCCACAGGAGGCTACAAAAGACAGTATTCTGTGCT
>JBEIGU010000096.1:0-16073 GCA_040381765.1 Leptolyngbya sp. | reverse complement strand
TACCAGTTTGCTCAGCAGGCAACGTCTCTGTCGCAGCCAAAAGTCCCTGAATCGCTGAAAACCCTGGTTCAGGGGATTAAAAAATTATTGGCTGTTCCTCCCAACCTGCTGAATGTGCGGTAAAAACGTCTTCTTTAAACTATCTCCCCTCTGCCCCTGTCAACCACCCCTGCCTCCTGGCTAGGGGTACACTTCAACTTTTAAGATGCGATTGCCCTAATATTTGTCAACATAGATAGATGCCTCTGGATACACTGGGTGTTTGCGACTAGCTAGGACTGCAATCGCCGCAACCTATCCTCAACGGAGAGGGGATGGAGAATGAAGGATGCGGCCAAGGCAGCGGTTTCCTCCCGCAGGGGGATCTGGTTTAACACCACCAGATCATCGGCGGTGAATAGATCGCGAATGTATTGGGAACTGGCGCCTTCGTAGGGGGTTTCATAGAAAACTTCGCCAATCCCAGCGGAGATAATTAACTTCAAGCAGGACAGGCAGGGTTCCAGGGTGACATAGATACTGGCTCCCGCCGTAGGAATACCATTTTTAGCAGCCTGGGCGATGGCGTTGGCCTCAGCGTGGACTGCCCGGGAGGGGAGAACCTTGGAGGCGGAGCACTGGCTGAGTCCTTCGTAACAGTAGCCCAGTTCTGTACAGTGGGCTGATTTAGAAGGTGGGCCATTATAGCCCGTGGCCAGCACCTGACGGTCCCGGACGATCACCGCCCCCACCGGAAAGGAGAGGCAGGTGGAGCGGGTTGCGGCTAGCTTGGCCAACATCAGGAAGTATTCATGCCATGTCGGTCGAACCTGATGATTAACCATGGTGGAGCTAGGCAAAGAGCTATTGGTCTTGACTGTAGGGCTGCCCACCGACCAGGGCGGCCTTGGCTTTTTGCAACTCTATCCCCAAGTATCCGATATGGTCAGGTTGAATGGCGGGGACGTCCTGGCAAATTTGTCGAATTAGCCGTAGTGGATCCTTATTCTGGTACTCCTGGATCACTTCTCCACTACCAGGGGTGGTACGACTGACCCTGAGCACCTGGCCTTCCCCGATTTCCACCAGAAAATTCCCGACGGGATCGCTATAGTCCCGGTGCTTCAGTAGCTTAGCGTACTGGTTGGTGATCAGTTTTTCGGCATTTTCCCAACAATCGTCGTAGATATGGGCACTTTGACTGATGGTGATCAGGGGGCCCAGGGTAAGGCGGTAGGGAGATCGCTGCTGGATCTGGTCTCGAATGTGGCTCTGCAGGGCCCTCAGCCCAAAGGCATTGGCGGGCCAGGCGGAAAACATATCATTGCTGCGAAACAGGGCGGTGAGGGTGAGTTTTCCCTCCGTCACCCGTAGCCAAACATGGTTAAGGCAGGGGCTACCGCCCATCTCGTGATCCCTGACATCCCAGAGGGACATCACCGCACTGGCGGCGTCAATTTCTCCAATCAGTTTTTCAATCACCTGGTCAATCTGATCACGGCCAAACCAGGACCGCAACCGTTGACCGTAGGTATATTTCACCCCCTCCACCACCGGTGCATCCTCCAGGATTTGGGGGAGATACTCGTTAATAAAACCGCGATCGCAGGGCAGGTAGTTGGGTTCAGGGATATAAAAATCCTCCGGTTCATCGGTGACCACCGCCATCAGGTCAATTAACTCCTGCCATTGACCATCGTAGCCCGTAGGACGTAGGGTGCCGGTGGTTTTGATGCGGTGGATAATTTTGATCCAGGTTTCCGCCACCGTCTTGCCTTCAATCCGGTGGCCGTAGAGTTCCCCGGGCATGACAGCAGGGGTATAGGTCTGCAATGGAAACTCCAGAGGCTCTCCCCAGGGGGGTAGGGGGTTCTGGCTGGCATAGTGCTTGACGGCCTCTACCGCCGCCGTCACCGAGGGCACCTCTTGCCATTCCAGGGACTGGCGTAACTGTTCCAGGGCTAGGGCATCCACCTCGATATCGATATAGCCTTTGATCCCGGAGCGAATCACCCAGCAGACTTGGCCAGTATCACTGATGCCCCGCTCAAATCCATGGCGGAGGAAATCCATCAGGCACTGCTGGGCACCGGCATTGCGGTCCTCCCGAGTGGCGTTGAGGACCACCAGAAAGCGAACATGGGGGTTGACCAATAGGTTACGCAGCAAAAAGTTAATCCCCCGGGTAGGGCTATAGAGTTGGCCAACAACAGCAAACTCCTCTGGCTGCAGATGGTTAACGACGGATTTCTTTACCGTCCAGCCAGTAATCACCGCCGTTTGGCCCTGACCGCAGGTGAGCTGTCCCGGCTTGTACTTCGGGTGATAGGTCAAGTTCGTTAGCCGGCGGAGGGTGGGGGTCATGGCCATGGTAGGGGTGGGGGGTTAGGATAGGCAGTTACGACGAAACTCCGTCACCTGGTCCGCCAGGCTCCGCAACACCTCAGGCATCTCTGGACCGGTCAAAATTACATCCACCTGGGGCGGGCGCTGGCCAATAAAGGCCAGCACCTCGTCGGCCGGGATCAGGCCGTAATTGAGGGAAAGACTGATTTCATCGAGCACCACCAGGCCATAACGGCCCTTTTGTACCAAGGCTTGGGTGTGCCGCCAGAGGTCTAGAACCGCCTGGCGACTACTATTGTCGATGGCGGAGTCATGGATACAGTGGGGCATGTCTGCCCTTAGCCAATCCAGGTTTTGACCCAGTTGCACGGGGTGATCGGGGCCTTGACCAATCCCCCCCTTGAGAAACTGCACCACCAGAACCGGCTTCCCCTGATCCGCTAGACGCAGGGCCTGCACCATCACATCGGTGAAGAAATTGCGGTGGAGAGAAGTAAATACCTGCACCATCCCTTCGATGGTTTGTAGAAGAGGGTGGCGAAGGATGGTGCTAGGGGAACTATGGAGGCCGACGACCTGAAGTTGAGAAACCATTAGGGCGATACGCTAGCAAAGATAAACTGATGACCTGGCTAAATATAGCGTACTTTAGCAGGAAAAATCGGGCATAAGACTCTATATGTAATCATAGTTGATTTATACTATGATTACTCTGTAAAGCTTAGCAAACATTCTCTCCCCAGCAAATCCCCATACAGGAGAGGTCGGCCTTTATGCCGAGACTGAGGCATGGCAGGTCTCCAAAAAGTTGACTAGCCCAAGCCTGGCCGGGGGACCTACGGTATCCTAAGGAGGTCAATCTGGAGATACCCTATGGCTTGGCAGCGCCCCGACGGTCGTCAACCCGATCAGTTACGGCCGATTACCTTTGAGCGACAGTTCACTAAGTTTGCCGCCGGTTCGGTGCTGACTCGCTGTGGTGACACCCAGGTGCTGTGTACCGTCTGCCTGGAGGAGGGAGTGCCTAAGTTTTTACAGGGCTCTGGTCGCGGCTGGTTGACCGCTGAGTACCGGATGCTGCCCGCGGCAACGCGTCAACGCCAGGCCCGAGAGCTGGGTAAACTATCGGGGCGTACCCAGGAGATTCAGCGGTTAATTGGTCGTAGCTTGCGGTCCACCCTCGACTTTAATCGGCTGGGGGAACGCACCCTGCTGGTGGATGCCGATGTTCTGCAGGCTGATGCGGGCACCCGTACTGCCTCAATTACTGGGGGTTACGTAGCTCTCAGGGACGCCATAGCAACCTGGGTGAGTCAGGGAGTTTTAGAGGTATCACCGCTGGTGCATGGGGTGGCGGCGGTCTCGGTGGGGCTCCTGGGCAACCAGGTCTGTTTAGACCTGAACTACGAGGAAGATGTGGTGGCTGACCTGGACTTTAACCTGGTCATGAATGATCACCTGGCCCTGATTGAGGTGCAGGGTACTGCCGAGGAGGGGAGTTTCAGTCGTCACCAGATGGACCAGATTCTGGACATGGGAGAGCTGGGCATTCGACAACTGTTGGCGGCTCAGCGACAGGCGGTGCTGCCAGTTTAGTTGAGGTCCTGCTGGATAATCGGACAGATGATGGCCCTTGCCTGGGGGGAGTGCTGATCTCTTGAATGGAGCAGGGTTTCTAACCTATGCCTGAGGTGAATTAGGCTAGCGATCCGTTGGTCAATCTCCCTTAGTTTATCCGTTAAGGTTTTCTCCACCAGGGGACAGGGGGGCTGGCCGCGATCGTAGATTGCTAGGATCTGACCGATCTCCGCCAGACTCAGGCCAATGGCTTTCGCTTCTTTAATAAACGAGAGGCGATCTAAACAACTGGGGGAAAACAGGCGAAAGCCTCCCTGGGTCCGGTTGACCGCTTCAATTAAGCCAATTTCTTCGTAGTAACGGAGGGTCTTAATCGGTAAATCACTACGACGACTCAGTTCACCGATTTGTAGCAAGGGATTTTCGGGAAGCAGGTCAGGGGGCGCCATGGGCCGGAAAAACGCGACCCTTTTAGCATAGCGCTTGCATGACCGGCTCCAGTCCCATAAAGCATAACCCCCCTGCCAAGGGCAGAGGGGGCGGCTTAATATAGGAAATTCAGTATAAAGAAATGTTGCAGAAGCAATCAACATAGATATCATGCCCCCGATCAGCCTGGACGGAAGTGATCTATTGGGACCGATCTAGTGATCCTAATCACTGATAACCGACCTCTTCTATTGGACTAGCACCAGGGGTATCAACGTAAACCGGGACGCACCAATAGGTTCCGATCCCTGGCCCAATCAAATTCCTGCCTGGCGCTGTTATCCGGTGCCGATATTCCTGCGCTAGGATCGATTCATCATGCAAGGTAGCCGTCTCGCCTAGGGACAGGGATAATAGTATGGTCGATCGCAAATCCACCTGGGACCCGGGTCGGTTTCTCGAAACCCTGGCTTTCTTTGAGGCCTGTGGTTATTTCAATCCTGTGGTAAGAGGGTTACAACAAATGATCAGCGGTTCTAGCCTGCCTGGACCTGTCCGCTTCCTTCCCGGTGAAGGCCCTAATTTGTTTGATTTCAGCCAACCCTCCGACGATCAGGTTGCTTGTTGGGCTCCCCTAGATGATGTGGTGATGGGGGGGGTCAGCCAGAGTCAGTTGGTCCTGACCGAGGGGATGGCACGGTTTAGCGGAGTGGTCTCTACTGATAACTCGGGGGGCTTTGCCTCCATCCGCACCCGCAATTTTGACCTTCCCGTCAACCTGTCTAAATTCCAGGGCCTGGTTCTTGAGCTACGGGGAGATGGCCAACGCTATAAGTTCTTTCTACGGGATAGCCCCGGATGGGATGCCATCGCCTACGGGTACTCCTTCGACACTACCCCCGGAGAATGGCTATCCGTCTCCATCTCCTTTAGTCAACTCACTCCTGTCTTTCGGGCGAAACGTCAACCCCAGGCTCCAGCTCTTAACCCCGCTACTATCTGCTCCTGCCAATTGATGTTGAGCAAGTTTGAGTACGATAAACAACTCAATCCCCACTTCAAGCCGGGATCGTTTTGCCTGGATATCGCCACCATTAAAGCCTTTAGCTAGGCTTGCCTGGGTCTCAGTCCAGGGCCTAGAGCAAATCCTTAGGAGTCGATTCAGGGGAGAGGGTTGAGGTATCTGCTGAGGTTGAGGGGGCTAGGGGATCAACCAGGGGTTTAGGGGCTGGTGGAGCCCCTGGAGTGGCCGGGGGAGCAGGGGGTTCCTGTAGACCGAGTTGCTTACGGGCCTGGCTTAAAAGGTAGTGAGCACCGGACTGAACCGTATCCAGCAAAGCCTGACCGGTGGTTTCCATCGACTGACTTTCCCCTGGTATAGTGGCCTGAGTAGTCAGACCGTTATACCAGGTGCGGGCATCCCGGCCTAGTGCTACGGAGCGGCGGTAAAACCATTCACCCCCAACAAAGGTTAAACAGATCACTAGCCAGATTAACTGGGATGTTTCTCGCAAAATATCCCAGGTGCGGGTCACGGTTTGCTGATAGATCTGGGCGGTGTCGCCAGCGAAGAGAAGTTGCCTAACAATGTTAGCCTGCTGCTTAATTTTATCCATGGGATGGAAGCCTCCGTCGTATAGGTTATATACCAAAGCTACTGCCTAATCAGGGATCTGGCTATCAAGATTTAGTCTAGGGCCAGGTTATAAGGGAACTCTAAAACCCTCTAAGATCAGCCTTGGCTGCCAGGGTTAAGCCGGTCTATTCACTCCAAATCTTTGCCAGTACGGCAGTGGGGCTGATCTCCGCCAAGCGGTTGGGGCTAGCGGTCAGCAGGATCAGGCGATCGCTGCTGGACAGGGCAGCGGAGCGGATGTCGCTACTTAAACCTACCGCGTAGACCTGGAGAGCCTGGGCTAGCAGCAGCGGATAGCTATTCACCGCCACCAATAGGTTAGCACCAGCGATCAGGGCCGCCAGTTGGCCTAGCCCGTCGGGGGTGACCACGGTCAGGTTAGGGAGGGATTGTTGGATAGCGGTAATTTCTGCCCTAGCCTCTGGTGTTTGTAACAACGCCAGGGGTAAATCCGGTTGGCGCTGTTGAAAATCCTTGAGAATCGTCACCCAACTGGCGGTGGGGTAAGCGTCACCGTTCGCGGTGGGACCAGGGTAGACAGCGACGTAGCCCTGGCGGAGGCCAGCCGCCTGACGAAGGCCTTCGGCGGCGGTCAGATCGGCCTGGGTGAGGCTGAGATTAGGGGATGACAGGGGACCAGAGAGGTGCAGAGCATCTAGAAGACCCTGGTAGGGATGATCGGGCTGGTGGGGCACGATGGCGGTGAGAAAGAGACCGTTACCACCGCCCGGGTAGCCAATCCGGGTGGGAATACCGCTGAGCCACAGCAACAAACCCAGGGACCAGGACTCGGCGAGGGTGATTACCGCTTCGTATTCCCGATCTCTCAGAATTCCCAGCAGGTTAGCCCAGTCCGCCGGGCTGTTGGCCGCATAGAAGTTGTAAGGGATTACCTCAGTCGCTACCGGTATCAACCCATAGGCAGGTTTAACCTGAGGATCCACTACCACAGCAACCTCTGCTGCCTTCAACCCCTCCTTAATCAAATGAAGCACAGGGAGAAACTCCAGTTGGCGTTCAACTCCCCCCGGAACCAGAGCCAGTACCCGCATAATTACCGTCCTTGCTTTTTCGCAAGCTATTGTAGTGGAACCTAACTCAAATTTTGGCAATATCTAGTCATCGGGGCAAATTATAGCCTTGGCCAGAACTCTAAAGATAGTGTGCGTGGGTCAATTCTTGTCTCATGACTGATAAACTGATCTCGTGTTGTGAGACATTAAAAAGCTGAAGTTTGGTGGGGTTCTGAAGCAACCGGTTTCACTTGAGGGGTGCCAGGGGTCTTCGCCGAGTTCTCACACCGAGGTCTGTTCATCCCTGTATCACAGGCTAGCGTTCCAGGTTTTCCCACAATTGTCAGAAGTTATAAGGGTAAGGTCAGGGCCCAGGGAGTAAACCATGGCATCAGTCCATTTTTTAATTCCAGCGGCCGGTTCAGGGCGGCGCATGGGTAGCGATCGCAATAAACTGCTCCTGCCTTTATTAGGGCAACCGATTATCGCCTGGACCCTGCTGGCGGCGGAGGCAGCGGCAGCCGTGGGTTGGATCGGGCTGATTTGTCAGCCTCAGGATCAGCCTGACCTTAGCCACCTGGTAACGACCCTCGGCTTGAGTAAACCGGTCAAGTTGATTACTGGTGGTGGCAGTCGGCAGCAGTCGGTTTACCACGGTCTCCAGGCCCTGCCTACCACCGCTAGTCAGGTATTAATTCATGATGGAGCCCGTTGTCTGGCCACCGCTGACCTGTTTAACCGCTGTGCGGCAGCCCTAACCACCTATCAGGGATTGATTGCCGCTGTGCCGGTAAAGGACACGATTAAGGTAGTGGATAGCGATCGCAAAATCGCTACCACCCCAGAGCGAGCACACCTATGGGCAGCTCAAACGCCCCAGGGCTTTAACGTTGAGCTGCTTAAGCAGTGCCACGAAGAAGCTTTGCATCAGGGCTGGAGCGTCACCGACGATGCTGCCCTACTGGAGAAGTGTCAGCTGCCGGTCTATATCGTGCCTGGAGAGGAAACCAACCTGAAGATCACCACTCCGGTGGACCTCTCGATCGCAGAATTTATTTTAGGACAGCGACGGGGGGACTCGGTGGGTTAGGGGTTAGACTGGCAACTCCTGCATCAAGGTGAGCTAATCAGGGTGAAGCTTTTATAGGTCGCCACCCCTTAAAAATAGCAGGAACACAATGGTAGGACCAGCAATGACAATCATCGCCAACATCATTAACTGGGCAATTAGCTCAAAATTAATGTTACTTAAAAAGCTCATGGAACCTCCCAACACAGACCTGACTAAGTTATCCGTGGTTTATTCTACCTGTTTCCAGGAGGTATAGTTTAAATGACTTTACAAAATTCTAAGGGAAGGCATCTGCCCTTCGAATCTACGATCACCTGGCAATGTGTCAAGTATTGTGGAGCCTGTTGCTACCTGGCTCCCATGGAACGTCCGGATCTGGAAGACTATCTAACCCCTGAACAGTTAGCCCTGTACCTGAGTTTAATCGGGCCAGAGGGCTGGTGCATCCACTACGATAATCAGCAGCGGATTTGCACTATCTATGACCAACGTCCCGACTTTTGCCGGGTAACCCCCACCACCTTTAAGGCGATGTTTGGCATTGAACCCGAGGATCTAGACGAGTTTGCCACGGAGTGCTGTCAAGAGCACATTGGTGATCTCTACGGTGAGGATAGCCCGGAGTTAGCCCGGTTTAACCAGGCGGTGGGGCGGTAAGGTATAACTGGGTCGATGGACTGGGGTTACGGGCCCCGGTTACGGGCCTATGGAGTCTGTTACGCTGAGTTGCATTGTGTCTAGTCTTGATTCTGAACAGTCTTCCCTTGCTGAGGGCCCCAGCCGTTTTTGGCGGGTGTTTGCTTCCACCTTCATCACCATTTTTTTGGCAGAGTTGGGTGACAAGACCCAGGTCACCACCCTGCTGATCAGTGCCGAGTCCGACTCCCCCTGGGTGGTGTTTTTAGGGGCAGGGGCGGCCCTGGTCACCACCAGTCTGTTGGGGGTTTGGGTAGGGCAGTGGCTGGCCCGACGGGTCTCTCCCCAAACCCTGGATACGGCGGCGGGCATCCTCCTACTGGTGATTACCCTGGGCTTGCTCTGGGACATTGCCAGCCTTTAGTCTCTGACTGATTGTGTTTTGCTTCGCTCTTTTTAGATCCCCTACCTATGGATTGGAACCTGCTTGCCCTCAGCTTTGCGGCGGTATTTGTCTCTGAACTGGGGGACAAGAGTCAACTGGCGGCTATTGCCTTGGGAGGAAGGTCCCAATCTCCCCAAGCCGTGTTTTTCGGCACGGCCCTGGCCCTGTTGCTAGCCAGTTTTTTAGGTGTAGTCCTAGGGGAAGGGACAGCTCAGATCCTGCCAGAGCGTCTGGTCAAGGGGGCGGCAGCGGTGGGCTTTGCTCTCTTAGCAGTGCGTCTATTGTGGCCCAGCCCGAGGACTTAGGGTGATTGGTCATAGACACGTCCTGGGGCCTAAAAGTGTTCCGGATTTTCCCAAGTTCCAACGTCTTACAGTAGAGTGAAGGCGAAGCAATTCATGGGGATGGCATCGCGACGGCATGGTTTCTGGCTACGTCCTGATATTGGCGGTTTTGCTCTTAGGGGGGGGGATTGCTACCCTGGGTGACCGGATTGGGATGCGGGTAGGCAAGGCTCGCCTCAGTTTATTCAAGCTACGTCCCCGCCAGACCGCTACCCTGGTCAGCATTGTCACCGGCAGCGTGATCTCTGCCTCCACCCTGGGAATTTTATTCGCCATCAGTAGCCAGCTACGTACAGGACTGTTTGAGCTGGGTAAAATCCAAGATGATCTGGCCAGTGCCCAGCGGCAACTAACCCAGGCGCTCAGGGATCAGGACCAGGCTAAGGCCGACTCCCTATCTGCTAGTCAGGAGCGGCAGCGGGCCCTGGCTCGGTTAGCGGAGGTTAACCAGTCCCTACGGGCGGCGGTTGATCAGCGCAACCAGATTCAGGAGCAACTAGCTCAAACCCGCCAACAGCTATCGACGGTGTCCCAACAGGCCCAGTCTCTCCGTCAGGCCACCCAGGTGCTGCGGACAGAGCGAGATCGCCTGCAACAGCAACAGGTGACCATTACCGCCCAAATTGCTAGTCGGGACCAGGCCATCAGCCAGTTGGATCAAACCATCGCTGAGCGCGATCGCCAGGTTGCAGATCGAGAGAAGCGACTGGCTGATCTGGAGGCCCAGCAAGGGCTGCTGGAGGAACGGGTAGCAGAGCTACAAACCCAGTACCAGGGTTTATTTCGTGGCAATATTGCCCTCGGTCGCAACCAGGAATTGCTATACGGGGTGGTCAAGGTGGAGGGGCTAGAGGAGGCCACGACAATCGTTAACCAGTTTATGGTTGAGGCCAATCGTCGAGCGATTCAAGCCATTGCTCCAGGCCGTCCCGTCGATCAGCAGGTGATTCTCGTATCTAGACGGGAGGTAGAACGCCTGATTAACCGCCTGGCTGGTGGCCAGGAATATGTGGTGCGGCTCCTGTCCGCAGCCAACTATGTCACCGGTGAGCCCTGTGTACTCCAGGGAGCCACACCCTGTATTCAGATGTTTCTCGACGTTACCCTGAATCAACGGGTTTATCCGCCAGCGGAGGTTCTGGCTACCATTGCCCTAGACAGCCTGCCTAGCCAGGATCGGGATCTGGTGGAGAGTCTAAACGTCTTGATCGCTTCAGCCCAGTTTAGAGCCCGTCAAAATGGTGTGGTGGATGATAAGGTGCTGGTAGCCGACAATCGCACCGAAACCTTGCTGAGTTTCCTCAACGCAGTTAAGCAAGCGGATCGCCCCCTGGAATTGCAGGCGGTCACCGCCAGGGAGATCTACACCGCGGGGCCCCTCAATCTGAATATTCTGGCCCTGGATCAGGGTACAGGTACAGTCCTGTTCAGTACAACCGACTTTGTTTTGCCTAGCACCAAATCAACCTTTTCCAGGTCAAAAACCATACTTTCCCCTTTTGCCTGGGGAGAAAAGAGTTGAGAATTAGGGACTAGAAGACACTTCGATTGTCCGGCTATACCACCAGTTCAGGGTTATTTTTCTCTGCATAATCTAAGCCTGCAGCACCGGATTGCTCGTTAGATCAGACTAGTTCTCTCGAACTACATTGGGCACTCCGTACCGGTGTTCTAGACAAGCTATGTCTTAACTCTTGTCTAAATCAAGTCCATGGTGAGAACCGTGGTTCTGCCGCCTCACCCCCGACCCCTCCCCCAGAGGGCGAAGCTTGCTTCCTGAAGGGCGGGAAACTCCAGGTTTCAAATTAGACAAGGTTTGCAAGCAAATATTTACAATTGATAAATGACAAGTTGACAAAACGGCATTTTAGATAAGTACTTATACTTTAAGTCGAGAGTAGGCAGGCACATTTTAGAGACTTCATAAAACTTATTCCTATCAAGATGAGGCCCTATATTCTCTGGCTTATACTCTGCAAAGCCATTATGAATCCAGCTTTTTAAGAGCTGACTTGCTTGCCGACAGTCATTTCTCTTCTTCTTTCGCAATAATCCATTAAATTACTTAATAAAATTCTCATGAAGAGGGTGATAAGATTTTGTTATTAGGTTATAAGCTTTTCTTCATTATTATTTTGCGTCATTTTCCTGGAGACCATAGCCATGTCTGAAAAATCCGTTGGTATCAAGCCTGACACCCGAAACCATAAGGGGTTTTTTGTTCAAGATGGTGACTACAGCCTGATCAGCATTGAAGATTCTGGGTGGGCTCTGATCTGTGTCGATGAAGCGGTCTGCCATTATGTTGATCCCGACAACCTGCTCCTGTCCGACGACGAAGAATAGCTAAATCGTTGACAGTTGCTTGACAAGCAGGACTGGAAATGCACCCAGCCCTGCTTGTTCAGCTAGGTGCTCTGTCCCCTGGCATTTGAGTCACCATGGTTTTAATGCAGTAGTTTAAGATCTACTTAAGACTTCGTTGATCTCCATGACCTTGACCTTTTCTGATCTAGCGTTGCCTGTCTAGATCCAGAGGTTAAACCGGGATAGACTGCTTTCCATAAGATCCGGCAATTGCTTGGCCAGATTCGCGGCGGTGGTAAAGGTAAGACGATGGGCAGATGGCAGATCAAAGGGATATTGCCCTGGCATATCAGGCCGTTCCATCTGGGCGAGGAGGATCTGTTCGGGGGCTTTAGCCTGTAGGGCGTAGCCCATTTCCACGCAAACCTGGGGACTGGGAATGATGGTTTGACGGTCTCCAGAGACAGTGCTGATGGCGGTGCCGTCAGCGACAAATAGAAGGGACTTGCGGATTTTGCGGGTGAGGCTGCTGTTTAGTCGGGTGGGGCCATCACTGAGGCGGTGGGATAATTCTAGACTAAGGTTGACCCGAGACTTGCGATTAATATCAGCCAGAACCTTGGTCAGTTCTGCCTGCAGTATTTCCGCTGCCAGACTGTAGTGGGTTTGGTAGCAGAAATAAATCGTTGGGTCCAAGTGGGCCATCACCTCCTGCTTGGTGAAGTAGATTTCGTGGCTAATCAGGTCGATGTTGGCGATCGCATAGCCACCACTGCCCTCGATATAAAACTCGACGGTCTCCCCATCCAGGTAGCGCTGGAACCACGGGCTCTGGCGCACCTGCTCGCTATCCTCGAGGAAGTCCGCCCGTAGGGCGGATTTAAGTAGGCTGTTTTTACTCAGCCGCAGATCGTAGGGCCGCTCCTCCAGTTGGCGCAGGGGTTCGTAGGCTTCCAGGTACCAGGCTTTCAGGGCAATAATGGCCATTGCAGCATTCTCCTTGGGTCACCTACTTAGGGATTGATTTTACTCGCTTGATTTTACGCTCGATCTGGCGGTGGCGATCAGCCCAGGAAAAATGTTGCTGTAGGGGTAGCAGGTGATTAAAACTGTCGTAAAAACCGCAGGTCACTAGAGTAGAGACGACGAATATCGTCAATTTGGTGCTGTACCATGGCGAGCCGCTCTACCCCCAGACCGGCGGCAAAGCCACTGTAGACTTCCGGGTCATAACCTACCGCCTGCAGGACGTTAGGGTCGATCATGCCGCAGCCGAGTACCTCTAGCCACTGGCCCTGCCACTGCACATCCACCTCAGCGGAGGGTTCGGTGAAGGGGAAATAGCTGGGCCGAAACCGCACCGGAATTTCGCCGTAGAGGGCTTCGAGAAAAACCTTGATGGTCCCCCGTAGATCGGTGAAGGTAATGTCGGTGTCAACCGCAAAAAACTCAATTTGATGGAAAACCGCTGCATGGGTAGCATCCACCGTATCCCGTCGGTAGCAACGCCCAATGGCCACGGTTCGTAGGGGCGGCTGGTGGGTTTGCATGTAGCGAATCTGGACATTGGAGGTGTGGGTGCGCATCAGGTCGCCGTTGGGCAGGTAGAGGGTATCCTGCATATCGCGGGCGGGATGGTCGGGTAAAAAGTTAAGGGCTTCAAAATTGTAGTAGTCGGTTTCTATCTCTGGGCCGCTGGCGACGGTATAGCCCAACCCCACGAAAATATCGACAATCCGATCAATGATGCTATTGATGGGGTGGATGCGTCCCTGGGGTTGAAACACCCCCGGCATGGTGACATCCAGTTCCTCTGCCTGTAGCTGGGCTTCGATCTGGCTGGCCATCAGGGCGACCTTAGACTGCTCCAGTTGGGATTGGATGGTCTCCTTCACCTGGTTAGCCAGGGCGCCAAGCCGGGGGCGATCAGCGGCGGCAAGCTTACCCATGGCCCCTAGAATTTGGGACAACTTGCCCTTCTTACCCAGGTAGTTGATCCGCAGTTGCTCCAGGGTCTCTAGACTGCTAGCATCCGCGATCGCCTGCTGGGCGGCTTGCTGCAGAACGGTGAGGTCGGTTTCTAAGGATGGGGGTACGCTGGTCATCCGGGATGGAAGGGATAGGTGTATGGTAGGAAACGGGCTGGCATGGGGGTGTCGAGTAAAAAGACGGTCATGCAGCTTAACCTATTTTAATGCGGTAGGGGTTTAGTGCGGTAGGACGCCAGCCATGAAGAAGATTTTAATTAGTAACGACGATGGCATTTTTGCCCAGGGAATGCGCACCCTGGCCACCACCCTGGCTGCTGCGGGGCATCAGGTGACGGTGGTCTGCCCTGATCGGGAGCGATCGGCCACGGGCCATGGGTTGACCATGCACAAACCGATTCGGGCGGAGGCGATCGAGGAGGTTTTTCCACCAGAAATTCGGGCCTGGAGTTGTTCGGGTACCCCCTCCGACTGTGTCAAGTTGGCCCTGGGAGCTTTAATGGACGGCTCCCCCGACGTGGTGGTGTCCGGCATTAACCACGGGGCCAACCTAGGTACGGATGTGCTCTATTCCGGCACGGTTTCTGCGGCTATGGAGGGCGCCATTGAAGGTATTCCAGCCCTGGCGGTTAGTCTCACCAGCTTTACCCAGCGTCGCTTTGAACCTGCCGCCCGGTTTATTCGCTCCCTATTGGCCAGTCAAGATTGGTTTCCCCTACCCCAGGCTCTATTACTGAATATCAATGTGCCGCCCTTGGCTAGCGCCGATATTAAGGGGGTTAAGCTCACCCAGCAGGGGGTGCGGCGCTATTTTGATCAATTTGAAAAACGGCTGGATCCCCGGGGTAAAACCTACTATTGGTTGGCGGGGGAGGTGGTGGAGGATATGGAGGACCCCAATGCCCACCAGCGGTGGCCCGATCAGCTCAGGCAAACCCTGACCGCTATTCCCACCGATGTTCAGGCGATTCACCAGGGCTATATTTCAATTACGCCCCTACAGTACAACCTGACGGCGGTTACCCACCTGTCTAACCTGAGCCAATGGTCCCTACCCGATCCTCCCCAGGACTGAGATCACCAACGGTAGTGGTGCGATCTCTTAAAATAAATAAGCCGATGATCGGCAATCAGGGTTGACGCCTACCATCTAGTTCCTTCACTACGATGCGTATACAGCGTACATATTCATGGTCGAGCTCACCCAACGGTTCTTAGTTCGGTTTTGGGGCGTTCGCGGTAGTATTCCTTCTCCTGGGCCACAGACAGTGCGCTATGGCGGTAATACTTCTTGCGTGGAAATGTTAATAGGGGGTCAACGCCTAATTTTTGATGGCGGCACAGGCATTCGCCAACTGGGTCTTTCCTTGATGGATCAGATGCCCCTTGAAGCGGCTATCTTTTTCAGTCACTCCCATTGGGACCATATTCAAGGGTTTCCCTTTTTTACCCCAGCCTTTGTACCTGGTAATTGCTTCCATATCTACGGAGCCCTTTCCCCAAACGGGTCTACCATCGAGCAACGCCTCAACGATCAGATGTTACACCCTAATTTTCCGGTTCCCCTACGGGTGATGGGGGCTAGCCTTAAGTTTTGCGACCTTGACATTGGCGCTACCCTCCACCTGGGGGAGATTACCGTTCAAAACCTGCCCCTTAACCACCCTGGAGAGGCGGTCGGTTACCGCGTAGGTTGGCGGGGTAGAAGCGTGGCTTATATTACCGATACTGAGCACCTTCCCGATCGCCTGGATGAAAATGTGCTCAACTTGGCCCAAGACGCTGACCTGATGATTTATGACGCCACCTACACCGATCAGGAATACCACCATCCCCAAACCAGCAAGGTCGGTTGGGGCCATTCTACCTGGCAAGAGGCCGTGAAGGTGGCCCAGGCCGCTAAGGCTAAACAACTCGTTATTTTCCACCACGACCCCTCCCATACCGATGACTTTATGGATCAGGTGGCAAGCCAGGCCACAGCGGCCCTACCTGGCACGGTTGTAGCCCAGGAGGGCATGGAAATCTGCTTAGGATCGCGAACTAAATAACGTGGGATAGCTGTCCCGGCTGACAATGGCCAGGCAAGATGCATGACCTACAAGAATTACAGCTTAAAAGATCCACGTTCCTAAGCGTTCTGGCCAAAACTACCCATCTACTTGAGTTTGGACTAATTCTGTAAAGGAAGGCAGTCAATGAGTGGCACTGACTGCCGTAAGGTCAATGAAGTAGAAATTCGATTGACCCTATGATTTTCAACCAACTTCAGCAATTTCGCCAAACCCTGTACAACACCC
>JBEIGU010000095.1:0-16271 GCA_040381765.1 Leptolyngbya sp. | reverse complement strand
TGACTTCGTTTGAGTCCTTTGCGTCCCCAAAATCCACCAATTCTGGTGGATTTTGAAGGGTTCGGTTCCCCCGGAATTGGGGGCTGGGGGGCGGTTTGTCGCTGATTGGGTTAGATTTGATCACTTGTGTGTACACCGTAGGGGGCGACGGGGGGCGCAGGTAGCAGCAGGGGAGGGCCTGGGCCAGCAACTCTGGCGAGTGGGGGGGCTGACCCTGGGCTGGTGCATACCCCCCAGGGAAATCTATCAATTTAACCTCCACCACCACCCTGAGCGGGCCCTGGACTACATCTTTACCCAGGAGTTGCCCGCCTACCACCGCTGGCGCAGTCGACCCCTGGGTTTAAAACCCGCTTCCCTGGCCACCTTGCAGGATAAGCTCAGGCTGGCGGCCCAGCTTACCCCCCTGGGTATTGCCCTGGTGCCAACCCCCCATGTGATTCCTCGGGGGCAGGCCGCCCCCCTGATTACCTACCTGGAGCCGGGGGCGCGGCTGTTTTGTAAAACCCGCTCAGGCAACCAGGGGCGGGGGGCCTTTACGGTCTGGCAGCAGGCCTCGGGCCCCGGGGCCGCCGGGCTGCGTGGCCAGGGGTTTGAGGGCAAAAATCTGGCGGATGGGGCGGCGGTGGAAGCCGCCTGGCAAAAGCTCTGCCAGGACGACGACGCCCTGATTCAGCCCTGCCTGGTCAACCATGCCGCCCTGGAGCCCCTGGCCATGGCCGGGCGGGCGATTACGGTGCGGTACATTACCGCCTGGGGGCAGGGGCAGATCCGTTGTCTATCCGCTGTCCTGGAGGTGCCCACCCACCGGGCCGAGCGTCATCATCAAATTCTCTATTCCCTCCTACCCCTAGACCCTGCCCGCGGTCGGGTGTTGCCCTGGCCCCACCCGGAGCGATTGCCCGAAGCCGCCCAAGAGGCCCTGGCTAGCCTAGAGCTGCAGTTACCCCAACCCTTTGACCTGCCCCACTGGCCCGCCCTGGTCTGGGCCAGTCACCAGGCCCAGGCCGAGTTTCCAGACCTGTGGGCGATCGCCTGGGACTGGGTGATTACCCCCAGGGGCCCGGTTTTGCTGGAGGGCAACACGGGCTGGGGCACCGCTACTCCCCAGATGATCCAGGGGGGGTTGCTGGGGTAATCACCAGGGTGCCGCTTACCTGGTCCATGGGGCGACAAGCCTGGGGATTGGGGTAGGTAAAGCTACCCAGGCCAAAGTAGCGACGATCGCCCAGGCGCTCAAAGGAGCGGGCCGGGGCAACGGCGGTAAAGCTCACCAGCCTCCGCCAGTGGTGACCGTCCTGGCTGGTCCAGACCTGGCTGCGCCAGCGATAGTTGGTTAGGGGCTGGGCCCACAACACCTCCAGGCGATCCCCCTCCAGCCGCAGGTCAAGGGCCAGGCCATCCGCCGGTAGGGGAATCGGCTCAACGGCGATCGCCCCCCGCCGCAGGCTATGGGCCAGGTAGGCCCGCTGCACCGGGTAGGTCGATCCCGGCGGATAGAAACTACCGATGTAGGCGGCCCGATCGCCCCAGGTCACCGCCCGATCCATAATCCCGGTGGCTTGGCTTGCCGCCGGGGTCTGGGGAAAGATCACCCCGGCCTTGAGATCGGGCCGTCGCTCAAAGCGGTCTGGCTCCAGGTATTGGTAGAGGGGGGCATGGAAGGCTTGGCGTTGCTCCTGGTTGAGCCACCGCTGGAGTTTCGGCCCTGGAAAGACATCCACCGCAAACCGCTGCCCCGCCACCGTCAGCAGGGCAACGATGCGCCAGCCCCCCAGGGGCACTAGCCGCCAGTGACGGCCCCCATCTTCAGACAGGGCCACCGCCGACCCGTAGCCCGCCTGCCCTACCCCAGCGGGCACCGCCTCGGTAATACTAACCCCCGCCACCAGGGCCTCCCCCCACCTTGCCAGGGGGTAGGTGTGGATAGTCTGGGGCAAGGTGCGGTACTGCCACCAGGCCCCCTGCCGACGATAGAGATTGCCCCAGCGCCAGCTCTGGCGGGGGTCAGCACCGGGGATCCACAGATCTCCATCCAACCGGTAAAACCGATCCACCTGTTCCTCCGGTAGCCGCGCCTCCTGGCCAAACCGCTGGGGGGCCGGGTCGTAGGTGAGCAGCGGCACTGGCCCGGCATTGGCGCTGGGGCCCTCGTTGCTGCTATCCCCCAAACCGATATAAAGCCGATCTCGCCAGGCGATCAGGTCCCAGGGGTTGCGGGCAAAGCTGGCCCCACAGTCGGGGTAACGCTGGGCCGCCGGGTTCCCCAACACAGTGGCCCCCTCCACCCGGGCCAGGGCGGCGTAGAGATCGGCCTGGGCAGGGATTTGGGGGTAAAGGGGCCAGAGGGGGCGCACATAGGCGGGTTGCCAAACCTGGGCCCGGTGGGCTAGCCCCAGGCCCACCAACCCCACCACCAGGGCGATCATCCTTCGGACCTGTTTGCTTGCCACCATAGACTAGGTAGAACCTCAACCCCCCTCAGCCCGAGGGCCATCCCATTATAGCCCTCAGCCAGACCGGTCCTAGAATTGACCGATCCGCCCGGTTCACTGCGCCCGGGATTCCCCCTAGAACGCCGACATTGAGCCCTGCTCTGGCACCTCCTGACCGCTGAATCCTGAGCACTCCTCAGCAAACACTTACCCGTTAACAGCAAACACCTACCCGTTAGCAGCAAACACCTACCCTTTAGCAGCAATCTCCTACTCGTTAGCAGCAAACACCTTCTCTTTAGCAGCAAACAACTTCTAGGTAGCAGCAAACCTCTACTCGTTAGCATCAATCACCTACTCGTTAGGAGCAAACACCTACTCGTTAGCAGCAAACACCTACTCGTTAGTAACAAACCAGTAAGCATTTACTGAAAACGCTTACTCGTTAGCTGTTAACGCTTACTCGTTAGCAACTAGCCTAAATCGTCACAGGGCTTTTCATCGCTGCTTTACAGCCCTTCACCCCTGACCCATCGCCAGTTTCTTCGCCCAAGTCAAAAGAATACATACCAAAAGTCCATAAACAGGGAAAATACTTAGACACCTCCTGGCCCCATGCCCCAGGCGCACTGGCGCAAGGGTGCGATCAAAACGGGTGATGGTGGGCAATAAAAACGCCAGGGCTAGAAACTAGCGCTGGCGCAGGGGTGTTGAGGAGTCAAGAACATGCTTTTACTATAGGTCTAGATTAGAACCCCTCTATGTCGACCCCGTGTTATTTGTATGTCAATGTTGTGACAGGGTCGGTTCCTCCACTACAGCGGCACTGTCGACCGCCTCAGGGCCATCCACCGCTGGGGTACCGACCAGGTTCAGCTTGACCACGCGATGGCGGGAGTCCACCAGCTTGGGAAGGATGAGGGTGAGCACCCCCTGGCTAAAGTCGGCGGTCACCTGCTCATTTTGCACCGCCTCCGGTAGATTGACCAGGCGATGGTAGGCGCCGTAGCGAATATCATCGTAGAGCAGTTTACTGCCCGCTTTTGAATCCAATTCGGCACGGTTACCCCCAATGGTGACCGTGTCTCGGGTCACCTCTACCTCCACCTCAGCGGGCTGGATACCCGGTAGGTAGACGGTTAACTCAAACTGATCGCCCTGATCGACCAGGCGTAGGGGAGGGGCCCAGTCAGGCTTGGCCGCCGCCTCAGGGATGAAATCACCAAAAGCTTCGTTAATCTGCCGCCGCAGGGCAGCAATTTCAGCAACCGGATCAAAGTAACGACGCACGATCATAGGGCTCAACCTTTTGTGAATGACTGCTTTAGTCAAAACCCTTAGGACCCAGCTAATCAGTCAAGGGGAATACTGGGCTGGCGTTCTGACTCGCCTTCGCCCCCTTAGTTGGGGCTAGGGCTATAGGGGTAGAGCCAGGGTTTCCCTCAGCTCAACCCCTATAGCTCTATGGTGCGCCATCCCTGGAGAGACCGGCAGGAGCAGGAACCCTACTGAAAAGGTGTACTTAACCGCCCCTGGCCCTAGTTGCCCGCCCCTAACTCCAGGGGCCAGGTACCCACGTACTGATCAACCACATCCCCCTGGTACATCATCCGCAGGTTGAAGTAATGGTAGCCATAACGGCGGGGATTACGCACATCCTGCATGACGATAACAAAGCTGGTGTTGGCGGCAATGGGAGCTTCAGGAATAATCTCAATCCGCCTATTCTCTTCCTGCCAGGTAACGGACTTGACCGGAATCACCTCCCCACCGCGCCACTCCCCCAAGCGCAACTCAATCCGATCAGGATTAAAGCTCCCCTGCTGCTCAATAAAACTCTCCGGGTATTCAATCTGCAAAGAAATCACATCCCGGGGCAGCCGATTTCTGCTCACCTGCAGGTAGTAGCGAGCATTATTACTACGGGGCCTGTTGGAGTCAATAAAGTAGGCTAAACGATAGGCAGGATCTACCCCACCAAAAATGGTCAAGCCGGTCTGGGCCTGACTCATCTGGGGGGACAGCGCCACCCCCAGTCCGGCGGTGATGGCGGTGGTGACCAATCCTAGCACGGCTAATTTGAAACCACGGGTCAGGAATATCATGGGGTTCTTCCAATCGAAATATATTGATCTGATGGCTGGGGCCAGAACACTTAGGACGGGGCAAATCGGTCACTTTTATGGGTCATAACAGAAAGCCTAACCGTTACAAGACCTAAAAAATACAGGCTAGATCGGGTTCTGGCTGGTCGCCGCCCTAGTCTGACGATGGCTACTCCGCCAGGAAAAACCTTACCCTCTTTGATCCCTGGTTGAGGGTCCAGGCTGTGACACTAGGGTAACCGGGCGCCAACAGCCCCAGGGCAGTTAAGCATAGTAACATTGGTTTTTTTCCTTTGATGAGCAAGTTTTCCCGGTCCGGTCCTTGTCCGGATCACTTAATCCTCTTCATCAATGATCGCCTGCCGATCCAGCAACAGTAAGCTGCGCAACTGATCGGTGTCGAGCTCTGTTAACCAGGCTTCACCGTCACTGACCACCTGCTCAGAAAGACTTTTCTTGCTTTCAATCATGTCGTGGATACGCTCCTCCAGGGTGCCGCTACAGACAAATTTGTGCACCTGGACGTTACGGGTTTGGCCAATGCGAAAGGCCCGGTCGGTGGCCTGATTTTCCACCGCTGGGTTCCACCAGCGATCGAAGTGAAACACATGGCTGGCCCGGGTGAGGTTTAACCCCACCCCACCGGCCTTGAGGGACAAAATAAACAGGCGGGGGGCGGCGGGGTCGTTTTGGAACCGGTCCACCATGGCTTCCCGCTGGGCCTTAGTGGACCCCCCGTAGAGGAAGAGGGCTTCGTAGCCCAGGTGGGAGGCCAGGTGGCGCTGCAGCAATTTCCCCCACTCGGCAAATTGCGTGAAAATCAGGGCCCGATCGCCCTCCGCCACCAATTCCTCCGCCATCTCATCCAGGCGCTGCAACTTGGCCGATCGCCCCTTCAACCCCAGGCTAGACTCCTGCAAAAACAGGGCCGGATGGTTACAGATCTGCTTCAGACGGGTCAACAGGGCCAGGATTTGGCCACGGCGCTGTAGCCCGCTAGCCTCCTCCAGACTAGCCAGGGCCACCTCCACCGCCTGCTGATAGAGGCGGGCCTGCTCCGCCGATAAGCCACAAAACACCGTCATTTCCTGCTTTTCCGGCAGGTCTTGGATGATGCTGCGATCGGTCTTGAGGCGCCGCAAAATAAACGGCTGCACCAGGGATTTGAGGGTTTTTAAAGAGGCGGTATCGCCGTAGCGCTCGATCGGGGTGGCAAACCGCCGTTGGAAAAAGTTTTTCGGCCCCAGGTAACCAGGATTGAGAAAATCCATAATGGACCACAGTTCCGTCAGCCGGTTCTCCACCGGGGTACCGGTGAGGGCGATGCGAAACTGGGCCTCGATCTGCCGCACCGCCCTGGATTGCTTAGCCTCGGCATTTTTAATATTTTGAGCCTCATCCAACACCAAGCACTGCCAGGACACCCCCTGCAGGGAGGCCAGGTCCCGATAAACCAGGGTGTAGCTGGTAATTACCAGGGCCTGTCCAGCGATCGCCCGGGCTAGATCCTTACCTCGAGGCCGTCTATCACCGTGGTACACCAGGGTTTTCAGCCCTGGGGCAAAGCGCCGCATCTCCTTCTCCCAGTTGCCCATCACCGAGGTGGGGCAGACCAGCAAACTGGGGGCCTGCAGCCAGCCCTGGTGCTGCAGGTGCAGCAGAAAGGCAATCAATTGAATGGTTTTGCCCAGGCCCATGTCATCCGCCAGGCAAGCCCCCAGACCCCACTGATCGAGAAAGGCTAACCAGGACACTCCCCGGCCCTGGTAGGGCCGTAACTGACCCTTGAACCCCGGCGGCTCAGCCATCACCGCCAGGGTTTGGTTCCCACGGGTGAGGGTATCAATCAACTGCTGCAACACCCCAGAGGCTTCAAAGCTGACCACCGGGAGTTTTTCAATCACCTGGGTATCACCGGTGCTCATGCGCAGGGCATCTTCCACGGAGAGGGAGGTAGGGGTTTTCTGGCCCTGCAGAAAACGCTGGGCCGCCTTCACCTCCTGGGGTTGGAGTTCTACCCAACGGCCATTGATCTGCACCAGGGGAGAGCCCTGGTTAATCAAGGCTTCAAAGTCCCGAGCAGTCAGGGTTTCCCCCGCCAGGCATAACTCCCACTGGAAATTTAATAAGCTCTTCAGCCCCAGGCGCTGGCGGGCCTGGGTTTGGGGTGCCTCCGCCCGCACCCTTAAGCCGAGGCGGCTTTGTCCCTCCTGGCCGGTGGCGGTGGCCAGCCCCGGCGGCAGTTCCACCGCCACCCCATTATCCTGGAGTTGCCAGGCGGAGGCCTTGATAAACTGATAGGCCTGAATCGGGTCAAGACTACAGGCGATGGGGTGGGCCTGGTGCAGACTAGCCCGCAGCGGTTCGTAGAGCCGTGCCGCCCGACCCAGGGCGGCCAGGAAGGTTTCCTGGGGAGCGAGTAAAATCGCCCCCTGATGTCGCACCTCCGCCACCGGGTGTTGCCAGATCCACTCCGCCGTAGGCCGCCAATCCGGGTTGGCAACAGACTGCAGGGAGTAGGCCAGGGTCCAGGGTTGATCCGGCTGAAGGGGGGGTTGCAGCACCAGTCGTAACCGGAACTGTACCGCCGGATCCTCCGCCAGGCGTTGCAGGGGTGCTGTCCAGGTGGTGAGGGCCTCCTGCAACCGCGCTGCCGCCACCAAACTAGCCTGCAGGGGTCGATGGCCCTGGCTGAGGGCCTGCAACCAGGGTTGCAGGGGCAAATCCTGGGTCAAGGGAGTCAGATTGCTAAGGGGATGGGTCTGGGCGGTTTTGCTCACCTGGTACTCCACCAGGGCAGTCAAAAAGGAAATCAACACCCCCTGGGGGTCGATCAGGGCGGTACTGCAACTGAGGCTGGGAGGAGCTTTGCCCAGAGGGCCATAGCTACGGCACAGCAGGGGCATGGCCAGGGCAAAGTGCCGCAGGCGTTGCTGATCAACGGCGCTGTCAATCAGGGGGCGCCAGCCCGCCGCCAGGGTCTGACTGGTGAGCTCCAGGCAGGGCAAAAACTTACCCCGGGCCAGCAGGTTCAACCCCCAGCGGTAGCTATGGCCCCAAAAACGCAGGTCGGCCCCAATCGAGTCAGCGATGGCGGGCTGTTGCCCCAGAGGCAGGGCCATCAGCAGGGGAAACACGTGACTGGGGGCTAGCCACCAGCCTGACAATTGCCAGGGGTGATAAACCACCGTGGCCAGTCCATCCCCATCTGCCGGCTCCAGCAGGGGGGTAGCGGAGTGGAGGGGCTGGAGGGCATCCCCCTGGAGGCGGCTGGGTAACTGCACCAGAGCCCGTCCCCAGGTTGGATCAATCGCCGTCTGGGGACGCCGCCCAGACGATCTCCGATCCCTGGGCTGCGATCGCCCCCCCGACTGACTGGCTACAGTCCTGGCTCCCCGCTGACTGGAGGATTGGCTGGATAGCACCAGGACTGGGGGGAAGAGGGCGCTGTCTCCCCCCCGTCCCTGAAGCTGGTGTTGAAAACTACCGAGTACAGCGGCCAGATCCTCCTGGGCCAGACTATAGGGATGGAGATACACCTCCTGCCATGGGGAAAACCCCTCAGGGGGTAGGGGTTTCCAGGCTTCTCCCCACAGTAAAAACCGCTGTTCCTGGGGGAACCAATTGATATGTAGTATGGCCATTCATCCGGATCTACAACTCGCCTTATCCTGCCTGGTCAGGAGTGTCTGGTTTCCAGGCAAAACCATCGCCACCAGACAAGCAAGGCGGCTTGGCAGATTAGGGTGCCCAACTTGCCTATCTTACCCCGTTCCCATGGCTTTGGCGAGAAGGCCCAGGCTACTCGCCATACTCCATAATCACCGGGGTATGGTCGCTGGGCTTATCCCAACCGCGGGGGTCGAGGTCGATGGTACAGGCGGTGGCGCGATCGTAAAGCTGGGGGGAGAGGTAATGGTGATCGATGCGCCAGCCCAGGTTGCGCCGGAAGGAGGCGGCGCGGTAGTCCCACCAGGTAAAGTGACCGCCGGCCTGGTTAAATTTACGAAAACCATCTCTGAAGCCAACCGATAGCACCGTTTTCAAGGCCTGCCGCTCCGGCCCAGAGGCCATAATGTGGGTGGCCTTATCAGCGGCATTGTAGATATCCCGGTCCTCCAGGGCGATATTAAAATCGCCACAGATATTGATCAGGGGATACTGGGGCAGCAGGGCCGCCAAATAATCCTTCAGACAATCCAGCCAGGTTAGCTTATAGTCGTACTTCTCGCTGCCCAGGGAATTACCGTTGGGAACGTAGAGATTCACCACGTATACCTCTCCACAGCGCCCAGCAATCACCCGGCGCTGTTCATCTAAATCCCCCACCCTGGCGGCCCCCAACACCGGAGTGAAGCCACACTGCACCGCCTCCAGGGGAGTGCGACTGATCAACGCCACCCCGTTGTAGGTCTTCTGACCATAGACCTGAACGCTGTAACCCAGAGTCTCAAAGGGCTGTTTGGGAAAACCATCGTCCACCACCTTCGTTTCCTGCAAACACAGCACCTCCACCGGATTAGCCCGCAACCACTGGATCACATGATCCAAGCGGGAGCGAATCGAGTTGACATTCCAGGTGGCAACCTTCATGGGAGTAATCAGGGAAAGAGGGCTTGATCAGGATAGCTCTCGGAGCCCGACAGGTAAAGAAAAATAAATTTTTTACCGATCAAATCCTGGGGAAAACCATGAATTTTCGGTGGAAAACCGGGGGTAGAATGGGGAAATTGGGGTCATGGTTGGGGAGTATTCCGGCCTGGTGTCCACGGTTGTGGAAACTCAGACGCTTTATCCACGGACTTTCCCCAAGCCTAGGGAGAGCCTTAACCTCTGACAATAGCCTTTCCAGGAGTTTTCCACAGATTCCCCAAAGCCTACTACTATGACTATATCTTTAAATTTTTTTCGATCAGATCGATCCAGACCTAGGTAAAACCCCAATTGATACCCTTAAGGAACAGTGTTAGGATTGGCCTCCAGGATTA
The DNA here is from genome assembly GCA_040381765.1 of Leptolyngbya sp. Lineage (GTDB taxonomy): Bacteria > Cyanobacteriota > Cyanobacteriia > Phormidesmidales > Phormidesmidaceae > Nodosilinea. The sequence goes on along the minus strand of JBEIGU010000095.1, from coordinate 6,743 downwards.
GAGCTTTTCTCCATTGCCCTTCGCCATGAAGTTTATCTGTGCTCAAGGTGAGCTGAATAGTCAGCTATCCTCCGTCAATCGGGCTGTGCCCTCTCGCCCTAATCGACCGATCCTGGCCAATGTCCTGCTAACCGCTGATGTGGCCACCCAGTCCATCACCCTAATTGGCTTTGATGAGGTCCTGGGAATTGAATCTAGTTTTGCGGCCCAGGTGGAGCAGGGAGGGGCCCTGACCCTGCCGGCTAAACTCTTCAGTGATATTGTCTCCCGTCTCACCAGCGGGGATATTACCGTGGAGGCTAACCCTGACAATACCGCTATTACCCTGATTAGTTCCTCCGGTCACTATGAAGTGAGGGGCTTGAGTGCTGAGGACTATCCGTCCCTACCGACGATCGAGTCGGGGGAGGCGATCGCCCTACCGGCGGAGTCCCTGCTGGCGGGGCTGAAGGCCTCCCTATTTGCCACCAGTAGTGACGAAAGCAAGCAGGTGCTGACCGGGGTACACCTGCTGGCCGATGGCGATAGCCTGGAATTTGCCGCCACCGATGGCCACCGGCTGGCGGTGGTACAAACCGAAGATGAATCGGGGGCTGCCCTGGCCATGGATGTTACCCTGCCCGCTAAGGCCCTGCGGGAATTGGAACGCATGATTCAGGCCTACAACGCCACCGATCCGGTGCAGGTGCGTCTGGACGACACCCAGGTGCTGTTTGATCTGGGGCGGCAACGCTTGACCACCCGCTTGCTAGAGGGGCAGTATCCCCAATACCGCCAACTGTTGCCCAAGCAGTTTGCTCGCCAGGTAACGGTGGATCGTCGCCCCCTGATGGAGAGTCTGGAGCGGATTGGGGTACTGGCCAGTCAGAAAAATGACATTATCAAGCTCTCCCTAAACGCGGTGGATCAGACCCTCTCTTTGTCGGTGGAAGCCCAGGAGGTGGGCAGTGGCAGAGAAGACCTACCGGCCCAAATCAGTGGCGATGACCTGGACATTGCCTTTAATGTGCGTTATCTCTTGGACGGGTTGAAGGCCTTTGACACCCAGTCGGTGCAAATGCAATGTAATACCGGCACCAGCCCAGCGGTGTTGATACCCCTGGGAGAAACTAAAATCACCTACCTGGTGATGCCGGTCCAGATCCGACCTTAGGTGTCTGGTTTAATCTGGATTCTAAACTGTCCGTCCGTCAGTCCCTCATCCAGGATAGAGTGTCTTGAAAACCTTTCCTTCCCCTGAGGCGCTGCGCCGCTTCCCTTTTGGTATGGCGGATCTGGCGCTTCTGCTGGGCACTTTTTTGCTGTTAGCCTTGGTGGCTCGTCTGGGGGCTGGCGCCCTGGTCAGCTTTGCACCGCCTCAGGTAGTGCCCCAGATTGATCTTGACCCGCGTAATTTACCCTACTACGCGGGACGTTCAACCCTGCGCATGTTTATCGCCCTGTTTTTCTCCACCCTGTTTACCCTGGTCTATGGCTATATGGCGGCCAATAATCGGTGGGCAGAACGGGTGATGATTCCCCTGTTGGATATTCTGCAATCAGTCCCTGTATTGGGGTTTCTTTCCATTACGGTGACCGGATTCATTGCCCTGTTTCCGGGTAGTTTGCTGGGGTTAGAGGCGGCTTCTATTTTTGCCATTTTTACCAGCCAGGTCTGGAATATGACCTTTTCCTTCTATCAATCCCTGCGTACTGTTCCTATGGAACTGCAGGAAGTGGCAACCCTTTACCAACTGTCACGGTGGCAGCGGTTTACTACCCTAGAGGTGCCCACGGCAGTGATTGGTCTGCTATGGAATGCCATGATGAGTTTTGGCGGTGGTTGGTTTTTTGTGGTGGCCAGTGAAGCCATCAGTGTACTGAACCAGTCATACACCCTGCCGGGGATTGGTTCCTACGTTGCCGCCGCGATCGCCGATGAAAATCTAGTAGCTTTGGGTTGGGCCTTCTTGACCATTGCGATCGTTATCTTACTGGTGGATCAACTGTTTTGGCGTCCCCTCATTGCCTGGTCAGACAAGTTTCGGATGGAACAAAGTGCCTCGGCAGCAGCCCCAGAATGCTGGGTCTACAACCTATTGCAAACCGCCAGAATCCCTCGAATGCTGGGTAATTTCCTCACCCCCGCCACGGAAGCCCTGAACCGTCTTCTCTCCAAACTCAGCCGATCCCGGTCTAGCCTGAGGGTTGAGACCACCCTATCGCCCCAGTACGATCGCTTCTACACTCTGATCTTGCTACTGATTATTGGTGCCCTGATCGCCACGGTACTGCACTGGATTATCACCACCGTGGGCTTTGGTGAGGTCTTTAAAACCTTTGGCTTGGGGATACTCACCCTGCTACGGGTTACCCTACTGCTGCTATTGGCCACCGTGATTTGGACCCCTGTTGGGGTGGCGATCGGGTTTAATCCTCAATTGGCCCGCACTCTGCAACCCGTGGTGCAGTTCCTCGCCTCCTTTCCCGCTAACATTATTTTCCCCTTTGCTACCCTGTTTTTCCTATGGAGTCACCTGAGTCTTGAATGGGGTAGCATCCTGTTGATGGCCTTGGGGGCACAGTGGTATATCCTCTTCAACTCCATTGCCGGGGCCCAAAACATTCCTACGGATTTACGGGAAATGGCCGATGACATGGGCCTAAGGGGCTGGCAGCGATGGAAGAAGCTGATTATCCCAGGTATTTTCTCTGCCTGGGTGACCGGGGGTGTCACCGCCAGCGGTGGCGCCTGGAATGCCAGCATTGTCTCAGAAATTGTTTCCTGGGGAACCTCTACCCTGACCGCCACCGGCTTAGGCTCCTACATTGCCCAAGCCACCTTTGCTGGAGATTGGCCCCGCATTACCCTGGGCATCGGCATGATGAGCCTATTTGTGGTCGGATTGAATCGAGTGTTATGGCGAAAACTCTATCAATTAGCTGAATCAAAATATAGCTTGGGCTAGACTCCTTAGCAGCTATCTACCGATCGTCCCTAAGGGGGAATTACGCTGTGGCCCTGGTCAACCCGAACCCATTCAATTCTGGACGCTTAATTGTCGTTGAACAGGTCTGTAAGCGATTCCTCCTACCGGACGGTAAGGGAGAGTTTACCGTGCTCAAAGATGTCAGTTTAACGGTGAAATCCGGTGAAGTGATTGCCCTCCTGGGGCGCAGTGGTAGCGGCAAGAGCACCCTGCTAAGGATCATGGCCGGGTTGATTCCCCCCAGCGAGGGTCAGGTCTACAGCAACGGTCAGCCCCTGCGGGGAGCTAATAACAATGTGGCGATGGTGTTTCAAAGTTTTGCCCTGTTACCCTGGTTGACGGTTCAGGAAAATGTGGAATTGGGGTTGGAGGCCCGGGGAGTCAAACGGGAGGAACGCCGACAACGGGCCTTGCAGGCGATCGATATTGTGGGCTTAGATGGGTTTGAGAGTGCCTACCCTAAGGAACTGTCGGGGGGGATGAAGCAGCGAGTGGGCTTTGCCCGGGCCTTTGTGTTAGAGCCCCAGGTTTTATTCATGGACGAACCCTTTAGTGCCCTGGATGTGCTCACCTCTGAAAACCTGCGGGGTGAAATTGATGACCTCTGGAATGCTAAAACCTTTCCATCCAAAAGCATTTTGATCGTTACCCACAATATTGAGGAAGCGGTATTTCTCGCCGATCGGGTGGTGATTTTAGGATCTAATCCCGGGCGTATTCGCGGTGAACTGGTGATTGATCTGCCCCGTCCCCACGATCGCACCCACCCCCGTTTTGCTTCTCTGGTGGATTACGTCTACACCGTGATGACCAATCCTGAAATCGAAGTAACTGGGGAAGTGTCGGTCAAAACTGCAACGGAAGAGGTCTCGGCCATGGTATCCCCCTATGCTAAGGCCTTACCCCATGCTCGGGTGGGAGGTATCAGTGGCTTGTTAGAGCTGCTGGTGGATCAACCGGAAGGAACCGATGACCTACCGCGACTGGCGGATCGGCTGCAACTGGAGGTAGACGATCTACTACCGATTTTGGATGCGGCCGTTCTTTTGGGGTTTGCCACCGTTTCCCAGGGGGATGTGCAATTGACGGAAATCGGGCAGGACTTTGCCACCACCACCATTCTGCGGAGTAAGGATCTATTTCGCCAGCAAGCCCTGGCCCATGTGGCGGTCTTGAGCAGTATTGTCCAAACCCTGTGGGAAAAGCGTAGCGGTTCTATGCGAGCGGATTTCTTTTTAGATGTGTGGGACGAGCATTTTCCCCATCCGGAGGCCGAGCGCCAGTTTGCCACCACGGTGGATTGGGGGCGTTATGCGGAGTTGTTTGAGTATGATGCCAGTGAGGATCGGCTTTATCTGCCGGATTTTAGTCCAGCGGTGGAGCCCACGGCCTGATTCGTAACAGTTTGCTTGGCTAGTGCCCATCCCGACGGATCCCGACCTATAGTGGTACAGGTCTATCCTTCCTGCTGCTGGTCTATGACTTCCCTGCTGACCCCCGCCACCGATCCTGCCGGGCCCCAACCCCGGCCATCGGGCAGGCCATGGAAATTTTTCGCTCCCCTGCTATTGCTGGCGATCGCGGTGGGGGTGGGGCGATACTACGGCCATCCCCGCCCTGCCACCGATGAGATTCGCCTCAGTGGTCGGATTGAAGGCTATGAGACCGATCTGGCCGCTAAGGTGGGGGGCCGAGTGGTTCAGATGAGTGTGGCGGAAGGGGATCGGGTGGAGTCGGGAGAGGTGGTAGCCCAGTTGGAGGATGCCCAGATCCAGGCCCAACTAGCCCAAGCCCAGGTGGGGGCTCTGGTGGTGGTGGCGTTAACGACTAAGTTCAGCAGCGGCTGGTAACCCACGATTCCTAACGATAGCTTTTATCTCGCTGCTGCAACGATTTGTTAGCTGGCTCCGCAACAGGCAAGGTGCTAGGGTGAAGGGGTGATGAGCCGTAGATTGGGAATTTCAAGGAAGTCTTTGATATTGTGAGTGATTAGCGGTAAATCGTGGCGTAGAGCTGTTGCTGCGATCCAAGCGTCCTGATGGGAAATCGGTCGCCCCAAACTTTGGCGATCACTGCGAACCTGTGCCCACTGACGACAAAGGGGTTGATCGACCGGGATAATCAGGTAATTCGACAGGTATTGATCTAGCTGTGCGAGGCGACGATCGCCCCAGTGGCGAAAGATTGCCCACTGAAACAACTCGGCGACGGTCATAAATGACAGTGCCAATTCCTGACCATTCAAGATTGGTAGATAAGGGTCGGCATATTCGCTGCCTTTGAAGATGAAGGAGGCGATGTCCGTATCAATTAGGAGAAGACTCATGGGCGTTTGGCTAGCTTACTGCTTGGCGCTGTTGTCGCAGAAAGAACAAGAAATCATTAATTGAGTCTTCTGCGGGCCAAAAGTCAGCGACGAGATCTTTGAGGCTATAAACGGTGGTGGGGGTTTGGGTGGCGCGTAGCTGCTGAAGTGAGATGCCTTGCCAAAACTGGATACTGAGGGCACTGAGGTCGGGTTGAGAATTTGAGGCTGAACCGCTTTGGGTGAGAATTTGCAGCAGTTGTTGGCGCTCTGTGGGTGAAAGCGTTTGGATGGCAGCGATCGCAGCTACAAGTTGTGGGGTCATGGCACACCTCCAATAGATCTGATTCTATGCTATTTGAATTCAGAAATGATCGCTCTTTTCATTCACCAGGCTTAAACATCTCGTTTTGCATTTTTAATTGCTCGCCGCCCTCCTGCTCACCCTCAATCTCCTGGCATTTCTGTTCCATCCGGTTTTACATCTCGTCGATTTGCCTTATCAACAGATTCGCCTTGTCACGTTTTTATCTATTCTCGTAAGTGCCTCTCATAATTCTGAAATTGGCTACAGCGTCAGTCTAACTCGCCCAAATCGGACATTAGGGCGATCGCGGTGGGGGTGGGGCGATACTACGGCCATCCCCGCCCTGCCACCGATGAGATTCGCCTCAGTGGTCGGATTGAAGGCTATGAGACCGATCTGGCCGCTAAGGTGGGGGGGCCGAGTGGTTCAGATGAGTGTGGCAGAGGGGGATCGGGTGGAGTCGGGAGCGGTGGTGGCCCAGTTGGAGGATGCCCAGATCCAGGCCCAACTAGCCCAAGCCCAGGTGGGGGCTCTGGTGGTGGTGGCGTTAACGCTCCGCATAACCGGCTGGCAATGGAGCGCAGCGGAATTGCCAGTCCGAGTTGATGCGGTTGTTATGTGTTTTCTTCATTTTCTATCGTTCAGCAATTACTAACATTTCAAAGTCTTCGGTTGTCAGTTTATCTTCACGGGATAAGGCACCGAGTTTGGCTCCGAAAATTTCAACTTTTGTAAACCCAAGCGTTTTCAGCAACCATGTTATTTCAGATGGCACATAATACCTTTCGTTGCATTCGAGTACTTTTTCTGTCCCATTATCATCCACAACTTTTGTAATGTTATGATCCCTGAATGTCATTAAGTCAAAATTCTTGCTGTCGTATGTGGCATTGCCCTCAACAACTCCTTCAGCGTGGAAATCATTTATAGAGTGAAACAATGGAAATAACCCATTTAAAGTTGTAAAAATGAACTTTGAGTTGTTCTTCAAGTAACTTCTCCATAACCGCTGGTAAGCCGGTGGATGTGGAACTGGGAAGGGGGTTGTCAAGAGAGCAAAGATCTGGTCTAACAAAGGAATGAATCTATTACCTGAAGCCCTGAAATCCATGTCGCCATCAGAGCTGCTTTCCGAGATCGAGAGGTTGCTGGAAGTCGTGCG
>JBEIGU010000094.1:0-16276 GCA_040381765.1 Leptolyngbya sp. | reverse complement strand
TCTCCAGGGTAGGAGCGGCCCGGGTCTCTCCAGGGTAGGAGCGGCCCGGGTCTCTCCAGGGTAGGAGCGGCCCGGGTCTCTCCAGGGTAGGAGCGGCCCGGGTCTCTCCAGGGTAGGAGCGGCCCGGGTCTCTCCATATCGCCCCCTTCCGTTATTGGATTGCGTAGTCACTCGACACGATAAAACCGGATTGATCGGTGGACTGATTCACCTCACGGGCCCGATCGTGCATCGTCTGATTCTTATATTTGAGCCCCACGATCACGCCCCTACGATCTAAGAATCGTAGATCGTGCTCATCCCCATTGATGACATCAACCATGCGGCCCCCTAGGACCTGCGCGATCGGCAAGCGGTCACGGTACGCGATCGCGATATTCACGCCCCGATCTAAGAGGCCGATCAACGTATCGATCGCGGCCTTTTTGTAGAAAGAGAAAGTTATCGACACTCCCGCCCGGGAATAATTCTCCGCGATCGTGGGGACCTTGGTGTAATCGTACCAGGTGATTACCGGGAAATGCTCGAAGATGGTCCGCCCCTCGAACGTGATCCGGGTCCAGTCTAGATCGGTGGTACCGTTCAAACGGCCCGCAGGTTTAAACCCCTTCCGATCGGCCCTTCTCTGAAGCGCCTTGAGTTCACGGGAAAGTAACTCGAAATAAAGGGAAGGGTTGCGAGTCAGAAGAACCAAACGATCGGCCCGGGCCTCGATCGCCCCTTTCCCCGCCATATGGCCCGACATCACTAAACACCACTCGCCGCACTTTGCTTTCTTCTCACCTGCGCAGGTGTGATCTTTCCCGATCTTCACGTTGGCGGTCATGTACTGGACTCCGGTGAGATATCCTACCTTCTCACCCTTGATCACCTTTACTGATTCGCTGAGAAGGTACCGATCGATCGGGGCCTTCCCTAGCAGGTCCGCCCATAAGGCCTTGAGGGCCTTGGTTGACATTGATCGATAGTCCGATCGGATAGGATGGTCTTTATATATTACGCTCATTTTGTGCCTCACTTGGTTACACGATTAAAAACACTACACTCGAACCGCTTGATCTAAGTATCCGCCCCTATACTTCCCTAGAAAGTAATCATTAAACCCAGTCATGCTTTCTAGAATGTCACGGGCCTCGACTATTGCCCCTTCAGTAGTATCGGCCCCGATCCATATGTAAATGGGATCTTGATCTTCCCTATGGTCAAGGAACACCGCCAGATAGAATCCCTCTTTCTTTCTCATGATACGGCCTCATATATTTTACACGTTAAAAGCATGATCGCCCCCGCTAGTGCTACCGGGGCGATCGATTGGGTGACAAGAAAGGCGATACCACAAGCAAAGATTGCAAGCGGAGCCCCTAGAATCGTGATACCTAAAAGAATATCCTTTAGCATGATACCCCCCGGATCGAATTCAATTCATCTTGTAGGATCTCCAACTTGACCACGATATCTTTTAGGCCCTCGACATCGCCCCGCAACTGACATCCTAGGCCACGAATCGACAGGACCGCGATCTCTCGATCAATCTGGTCTTGCTTTCTGCTACGCTCTAACGCACGATCGAGCTTGTCTAAAGTATCTTGCAGAGTATCAGCCATTTTACCCCCCTATGGTTACATGTTACCGGGGCCCGATATTTCTCGGCCCCTTGATTATTAGAGTATCGATCGCCCCCCATTGTGTCAACCGATTAAACGGATTATTCAGGGGCCGCGCATCTTTTCTTGTAACCCCCTGGAATGCCTAGGGTAGAATCTTTAAAACCACGTGATATAATGGGCATCAACCCCCCTCACACCGACCGCCCTACCCCGCCTTTCTAATCCGCCCGAATCGCACTCCCTCAATTCCCTAACGATTCTAAGGGGTTACGCCCTCACACCCTCCTATTTACTCACGAAACACGCGCCCCCAACGGCCTAACCCCCTGATATCCCTACACTTTCTCTGTTAGTTTATTAGAATTCTAATTCTCGTAAAGTAACAGGCACCAGGCAGAAGAGGGCACCAGGCAGAAGAGGGCACCAGGTAGAAGAGGGCACCAGGTAGAAGAGGGCACCAGGTAGAAGAGGGCACCAGGTAGAAGAGGGCACCAGGTAGAAGAGGGCACCAGGTAGAAGAGGGCACCAGGCAGGTTCCAGGCAGGTTCCAGGCAGGTTCCAGGCAGGTTCCAGGCAGGTTCTAGGCAGGTTCCAGGCAGGTTCTAGTAAATATATAATGATTTCACAGGGTTCCGCGGAAGGTCGGGTTCTTTTTGAGGTCGACGGCCCTCCCGCCCCCGCCGAAAAAAACAAAAAAGGGATTCCGTTGACCTATCAACGACAATCCCCCCGGCTCTTCCACCTCGCCGCCCCTGGTGCTACATCCGCACTCATGGCCGAAGAGACCAAAAAGATCATAAAGACCCCCCAGGGGCCCATCGAACAGCGACAGGTAGTGGCCCCCTGGTGGGTCTATGACGCCATCGACGACCTCAGCCCCGAGCGCATCTTCTGGATTACTGGAGGCCTGGGCTCAGGGAAGACCACGGGGGCGGCCCACTGGTTCATCGATAGGTGGCTCTTGAACTCCCAGAGCCGCTTCAGTTGGGGCGTAGCCCCCACGTACACTAAGGTCGAGCAGATAATAATCCCGGCAATCGTCCAGGTCCTTTATGACGTCTACGGCCTTCGGGAGAGGACCCATTACTCTTTGACTCGAACGCCCTTCTGGAAGCTGATACTCAAAGGCTATCCACATGAGATGCACTTTTTGTCAGGAGACCGGCCCGAACTATTCGTCGGCTCGAACATAGCGACATGGTGGATTACAGAGCCCGGACTCCAGCGGCGTGAAGTGTTCGAAAAGTGCCAGACACGTCTAAGGTGTCCGAGGGCCGTGGTTAGGCAGGGCATGGGGGAGGGAACGCCCGAGGGGCTTAACTGGTACGCAGACCTTGCCGACATTCCGGGACCTGGCGGCACCTGGAGTAGAGTGGACCAGGAGCGTAACTTCCGGCGCTTCATCGTAGAGACCACCATGAATAAGCACCTCATGCCCTCCCCGGAGGTGTATGCGAAGACAAAGATTCGGGACGTCTACGCCTACGACCCCGCCAAGGCCTTGAGCTACGAGAAGGGCATATTCACCAAGTTCACCAAGGGCTCGGCGTACTGGGAGTTTGTCGAATCTAGGAACGTCACCGCTGGCTTTGAGGCCACCCCCGAGGCTCCTATCCTTCTCTCCTTCGACTTCAACGTGGCTCCCTTGGCTTGGGTGGCCATGCAGGAGTTCCGGGTCCAGAAGAGCTGGGCATCACCTAGGACCCATCAGATTGTGGCGTTAGGGGAAAGTAGCGGAGAATCCCGAGGACTCATGGATGCCATCGCCGAGTTCGCAGCCATGTTTCCTCCCTCCGAGTATGGTTCTACACCGATTAGAGTATTCGGAGACTCCTCTGGGTTTGCCAGGAACATTCACACGGCGGGTTCGGACTACACCTCCATCCAGCATTACCTTCAAAGCCTGGGCTTCTACAACGTCTCGATACTGGCGGATAGGAAGAACCCACAGATCAAACACCGACTGGAGAGAGTGGCGGCGTTGATGGCTTACGAAAAGTTCCTCGTGAGTGTAAACTGCAGAAGACTCATTCAGTCCTTCGTGAAAAGCTCGTTGAAAGAAGGGACGTTTGAGATAGAGAAACCAAGAGATGAAGACTGGACGCACTATGCTGACGCTTGCACATACTGCCTGTTCCAGCTCTCTAAAGGAATTAAGATCGATGGCTTGTATGATTACACAAGACCACTAGGAGCAAGTTTATAGCATGGGCATTAAATTCTACGACCATCCAGAGTACGAAGAGAGCGAAGAAGCCTTAGAGACCTACCGGGTTCTTTATGAAGGCGACCGACAACAGCTCATTGGCCAAAAGTATTTGTGGCCGCACGAGCTCGAGTTCTCGAATCAGGCAGCGTCGACCGACCCCATGTCTGGAGTATCTGAGACCGTCGGCCAGAAGATTCGTCGCATTCGAGCATTGAGGTCCCGTTACTTCAACCTCTTCGAGCCAGTCATCTCCACGTGGATATCGATGGCATTGTCGAAGCCCATCCGCTTGGATGAAGAAACGGCTTCGATGCTGGGGCAGGATGTCCATAACATCGATGGGAAGGGCACAAGCCTTCAGAACTTCCTCATGAACGACATCGCTGTTTCGTTCTTCCGAGATGGCAAAGCAGCCATCCTCGTGGACGCCCCAGAGAATACCGCAAGGAGCCGAGTAGAAGAGGCATTGAGCGGCTTCCGTCCTTACATGGAGATGATCGACCCACTGGAGCTCAAGGACTGGGAGATTGGCGATGACAAGAAGTATAACGGCATCCGTTATGAGTATGAAGTGATCGCTCCCCGTTCCTCCTTCATGGAAGAGCCAGAAGAGGTTGAATACTGTAAGATCATCGAGCGTAAAGACGGCGGTGTATTTGTCTCTATCTACCGTGAGAACGAAGAGACCGAAGAGTGGGAGCCCGTTTCAGTCGACATTCCTCTCGATGGCTTCACAGAGATTCCGGTAGCGATTACGGAGAACAATGTCTCATGGGTTAAGGATGTTTCTGAGCTTCAGCTCGTCATCTACAATCTCATGTCGGCTTACTACAACCAGCTCAACACTCAGGCTTTCCAGAGAGTCTTCGTTTCTGGCGACCTTCAGGACAAGCATCTCATCAGCATCTCTGAGTATGCGGTCTCGGTACTTCCTCAAGAGGCCAAGCCGTATGTTATTGAGCCAGCCTCGACTGAAGCACTCTTAGGAGCCATCAACACCTCCGTGGACCAGCTCTACAGAGTCGCTTTCAACCGTACCCGAGGCGTCTCCTCCACGTCGAACGAGGCTCCAGGTGCCGCAACGCTTAGAGAGATGTCCACAGAGCTTATCGCTCTTCTCATCCATGCGGTAGGAGAGCTCGAGAGTGCCCTTAATGACGCACTTGGGCACTACGCTCGCTTCAAGGGAATTCAGAATTTCCAAGGGCGTGTAACATTGTCGAGGGACATTACTGCCGACGATGTGAATCAGCAGATCCAGATGTTCTTGGCGTATCGTGACGAGATTCGCAACGTGGATTCATGGCGCAAGGCACACCTTAAGAAGGTTGCAGCAACCATGGGCTACACTGAAGATGAACTCTCTCAGATTGTCCAGGACATCGATCAGATTGCCCCTATCCCATCCTTCAACCAAACGTCGCTTCCTCGTGGCCTTACGGCTCAAGGGACACCAGGGCAGGAAGTTAACGTACCGCTCCCAGAGCCAAGGGTAAGAGACAGTGACGGAAGATGAGTTGGAAGAGCTCCTCCTGCTGGTTCAGAGGGGGAATCGTCGCATAGACCGAGAGGTTGAGGGGTTTGTCAGTACCCTTCGCCTTCTCATGCAGAGGAAGATTCTTGAGGAGCTCTCTTCCCTTCCCTCCGATAGATCCATAAGGCAGTCCAGAGTCATCCGTCTTCTTGGAGGCCTAGAATCCCTAGTGCTCACTGATGACGTCATGGAGCACATCCAAAGCTTAGAGGACATCTTCGACCTTCAGTACAGCTTGATGGAGCAGTGGTACAGCGTGGCCAATGACGACGAGGAGATGGCCGACCGAAGGGTTCCTAATATGGGAGTCTTCACCAACTCTCGGGAGCAGAACGTAACTATTATGGCGAGAGCCTATGCCAACGAAGTGCGCCAAGGGCTTGCCGACTCGGTGATTACTGGAGAGCGCATCTCGGACTTTGAGCTTGCCGACGTTCCAGCGACTCGAATATTCAAAGCATTGGATGGGGATTTAAAGACTGCGACCGCCACCTATGGCCGCATGGTCGCCATGAATCAGGGCCTTGGGTTTGTCCTCTACGCTGGCCCAAAAGACGCCCGGAACCGTCCATTCTGCGCCGAGCGGGTTAATAAAATCTTCCCGATTCAGACCGTGTATACTTGGGATAACGGGCAGGGCATTCCAGCCAACCTCTACTGCGGAGGCTATGGGTGCCGACACGTGCTTATTCCAGTGGCCCGAGCGGGGTAGGGGACTATGACCATAAAGATTGAGAACCTTGGAGTTATTGAACGGGCCGTCAAGGCACGATTGGAGAAGATGGAGCCAGAGTTTAAAAGCGCCGTTGAGACTGAAAAGGAAGCTATTATTACTCGAAGCAAGAGTGGAATCGACGTAGCCGGAAAGAATTTCAAGGCCTACTCCGATAACGAGAAGTGGAAAGGCAAAAACTGGAAGGATACAAGAAGGGCCGAGGGCTTTCAAACTGCCTACGTTGACCTAACCTACAGTGGCGATATGTTCAATGCGATGAAGGTTGCCTTTAGAAAAGAGGGGTTTAAGTTTCTCGCTACCATCTTTTTTGGCGATCAAAAGCAGTCACAGAAGGCCAAAGGGCATCAGACTGGGCAGCTTGGCAAAAACAAGTTTGAGCCTCGTAAGTTCTTTGGTCTTTCTCAGTCACAGCGAGAAGCTATCGTATCTAAACTACGGAACGTAAAATGAGCGAAGAGAATAACAACTCCAATCAATCTCAAGACCAACAACCAGTGGCGGATGAGTCTCAGAAGATGCAAGAGAAGATCCAGCGGCTTCAGGGCCTCCTGGCTTCAAAGGAGAAGGAGTACAATCGGGTTGTCTCCGTATATAAGGATATCGACCCTGAGGAGTATCGCTCTCTTCGCCAAAAGCTTGAGGAGAAGGAGCGTGAGGCCGCAGAGAAGGACCCTCAGAAGATGGAGGAGCTCTTTCAGCGTAAGTTCGACAAGTATCGCAACGAGGTCGAGACCGAAAGACAGACTCTTAAAGAGCAGTTAGATGCCCTATCTCGGGTGAATAAGAGTTTGGCCGTAACTGACAAAGTGATGTCTGAAATCTCTGGACTGTTCAATCAGGACGCCATCCGATGGATTAAAAGAGAGGTAGAAGAGTCATGCGATTTAGACGAAGATGGTTCTATCGTTGTTAAAGACGATAGCGGAGATATTCTCTACAAAGGCACTCGCCCCATGACTCCAAAAGAGTACGGCGAACTGCTCGTGGAGAAGTATCCAAGTCTCGCTAAGGCATCTGGTATTAGTGGTGTGAAGGACGCTACTCCAGGGCAACGCTCAGCGCCTCGTGGGAGCAATAAAGTTCCTGAGACCTGGGCCGAATTGCAAGCTATGCCAAATGCTAGAGAGACCTTGGAGCGCCTGAAGAAGGAAAACCCCGCTGCGGTTCAAAAGATTTTGCGAACCATATCTGCAGGTAAGTAATTAGGAAGGACTTCAACCTATGACAACACAATTTAAAGATGTCAATGGCGTGAGATTCACCAATGGTGTCGCTACCAAAGTTGATATCTCGAATGTTACGACCCCAACAGCAGCTGAGCTTATTTCTGCCTTTGGCAGTGCGGCTAGTCAGTCTGGAAAGGTCTTCATTCAGGATGACAACAATGCTGATACTACGGTTAAGCTCGTAGTTAGTAATGGTACTAGCTACTTCTTCGTCGCTTTGACGAAGGCGTCGTAAGAATTTTAGTTTTTTTAAAGGAATAAAGTATGGGTGCTGTAAGCAACATTACCGAATTTGGAAATAGCGTTAACGTCACTGACGTTCTCGCAGCTGGAATTTCCCCAGCGCTTGTAAAAGCAAACTGCATGATGGCAGTTATGCACACTGAAGGGCTTCCTGCTGGCACAATGACAGCTAAGCTCCAGAGGCGTGGACACCTGACTGCAGCTGCTCTTGCTGAGGCTACTGCTCTTGCTCCAAACGCAGACGGCGAGCTCACTGACTCTTCTGTATCTGCAACCATTGCTAAGTGCGCTGTAGTTTCTGGCGTATCTGTTGAGCAAGGACAGTTCGGAAGCATCACAGCTGACCGCATTGCGGCTGAGCACGGTGCTGCTATTGCTCGTTACGTTGATAACGATGCTCTCTCGTTGTTCTCGGGTCTTTCGACTTCGGTAACTTCGGCAAGCATCCTTACGATTGACGATGTAATGCTTGGCCAGTTCAACATCTTCAACTCTGAGTGCCCAAACAAGGAAGTTCCGCTTAAGGCAGTTCTTTCCCACCGTGGTCACTACAACATCAAGAAGGAAATCGTACAGTCCGGTGCTGCAGTTTGGAGCAACGAGAGTTACCTCGACGTACTTGGCGGAACCCCACAAGCTAACTGCTACGTAGGTTCTCTCCTTGGCTCGATCGACTTCCACGCTACTTCTGGACACGCTACCTCTGGCGGCGACACTGTTCAGGCTATCTTCCACCCAATGTGGGCATTCGCTGGCTTCTTTGCTCCAGCGCCTGTTACATGGGTTAAGGAGAAGGGCGCTGAGGGTTTCTACACTGAGTATGCTACGTACTACTTCTACGACGTACTTGAGTGGAATGACCTCTGCGGCGTTAAGCTCTTGAGCGATACCTAATTTAATGTAGGTTGAGGGGGGCGGCTCGGAGGCTTGTATGGCTCCGGGTTGCCCCCCTTTTTTATTGCAATCGAGAGCACTTAATGAAGAAAGAAGTGTATAAGACTATCGTTCAGCCGAAGGAAGAAACGCTTACATACCTCACTGGATGGAAGCGCCCTGTACACGCCTTTATCCTTTTCGAGACAAAGGAATGGCACATCTCAAATGACGGCGAGAAGCGCCAGGGCACGGGCCTCATGACCCTCAATGCCGAGAGCCGCCCAGAGATTTATCACCATGTTGATATATATCTTCAGAAGGGGTTTCGAATCCTAGACTACGGTAACTTCCCGAAGTTTAACGATAAGAACCCAGCACGGGCAGCCAAAGCGCACCACTATTCCCAGGGCGCTGGAATCAATCCATGGGATAACCTCGAAAAGTTTGTAAAACAAAAGATGGCCAGTGAGATAAACTGGGATGAGCGAGCCTCAAACTACGAGAGCGAAATTAGCGTTCTCAGGAAGAAGCTCGACGAGGAGCGGAAGAAGCTTGAAGTTAAGCAGTCCGTCCTCAAAAAGGAGAACGTATAGTTTATGGCCGTATTTATTAAGAGAGAGAACCTCGGTTCACGTCCACCGCCTAAGAAGGGCATCATGCGGACTGTAGAGTCCCTTCCTACCTTCCAGGCCCTTCAGCAGCATTATGCTCAGCAAAAAGAGCAGAAGAAGGAGGAGCTTAAGGAGAAGTGGGAGTCCAACGCCGAGGTTCAGCGTTGGCGCACTCAGATGACCCCAGAGGAGCGTACTCGTGACGCTATCGAGCGCCTTGTGCCTACCGCCAAAGAGGTCCTAAAGATGCGTAACGGAGGCCATGAGGTAACTCACGAGGAGGCCAGGAAGAAGGCCGTAGAGATTGCCCATAAGTCAGAAGTGCAGAAGAAGGATGAATAGCAAGGACCGATACTGCATGGAGGTATGCGGCGGAAAATGCTGCACTCTATACCCTGTAGGCGAAGAGCCTGTTAGGTGCCCAAGACAGGCTATCGACGGATCATGTAGTATCTATGCAGTTAGATATAGCTCTCCGTTGTTGGAGGAGCAGCTAGTGCAGGTCGGAACTTGGAAGAATCGCAAAGGCGCTGAAAGGCCCTTTGTTTGCGGCCATATCGAGCAGATTATCACCAAGGGCTTGTTGCCCAAGCATATAGAGGATGTGTGCTGTTATGCTCATCCTGAACTATTAGATAAGGAATACCCATGAAATACAACGTAGACTTACAGAAAGAGAAGATGTCTGAGCGTCAGGTGCGTGATAGTATTGAGAGGGCATCTGCGACCGCTAGAAACATTGCCCAGCAACGTGGCGAGGGCGACCGCAGCCATGACTCCTTCCGCAAGGATATGGTTAAGAATGCTGAGCGTGATAGGAAAGAAGGTAAGATATAATGGGCTATCCGTTTGGTCAGAACATAACCTACTGGTTTTATCCGCTGCTCGACAACGACACGGCTAATATCCCTGCGGCTGTTCAGGCGCAAACGCCAGCTATTCACGTTTTTGATGAGAGCGTCCCTAATCGCTCTGATGCGGCCTCGGGCGCTAACAGCCTCCAGACAATCAGCTCTTGGACTTGGAGCTCTCAGAAGAAGGCCTGGAGCTTCACAATCCCAGCAATCCCTGACCCACATCCAGATAGCAATATTCCGGTTCGAGTCTACTGGATTGCAATAAACTTCATTCTTCAAACCTCCGGACAGACTCAAACTGCAATTAAGCCTCTCCAGCTTGAAAGGGTTGTCGGCCATGACCGAGTGGTATCGGTGGGAGAAGAGGACCTCCGGGCCTACTTCCCACAGATTGACGCATACTCGTCAGACGTTCAGCGCAAGGCATTTATTTCCCAGGCCATTGAGGAGATTAAAGGCGAGCTCAGGGTTAAGGGCTATGAGTGGGCAAAAATCACCCGTGCCGACCGCCTCGACCTCTGCGTGATCTACAAGGCTTTGGCCATGGTCATGCTTGGTCAGATTCAGGAACCAAGCGATAAGTTCTCTATCAAGTACCAAGAGTACAAGGCCGGGTTCCAAAGCAATTTGGACAGCCTTAAGTTCGAATACCAGCAGATGGAAGGCGGGATTATTGAGACTGGAAGGGGCACGGCTACCATTATTATAGCGAGGTAGTTAATGCCATCGTCCTCAGAAGTTCGCACAGCCTGGGAAGATAAGGTCTGGGGTCATAAAACCGTAACGGCCATGACTCCTAAGATTTTCATGTATGACGTGAGCGTTGATAGCGCATTTAACATGGCGGAGCTTTACTACGGAGCTCCTGGGAAATACCCAACTATTAACTTCTTTTTGTGCCTAGTTACACGTCAGCATGAGCCCCAGATTATGGGAAATACTAGGTACACTTTTCAGGTCCGTGTGCAGTATTATCTTCAACAGGAGGAGAGTTCCTCTAACACTTACAACACGCTGGTAGATCGGCTTGAGACAGTGGATGATCTTGTTAGGACACAACTGACAGGGAACTGGGACAACACCGTAGATTTTTATAATGGTGGAGTCCCTCAGGATATTTCAGTAGTTACCATCGACAACAAGTCATGCTGGAGAGGTGGCTTTACATACGTTGGTATAAAAACTGTTTAGTTATTGGAGATTTAAGATTTTATGGGAGCAGTAAGCATTTCAGGCGCACAAACGAAGGCTGGCGTGAAGATTGCGTCAACCTGGGGTACGGCAGTGGCTTGCGGGGCTGGCAACAGCTTCGCTGGTGAAATCTCGCCGAGCTTTAACGTATCAGAACTTACCTCGAGGCAAGTTGGTTCGGGAGCATACATGCTTTCGTCAGCCACTCGCGGTTCGGTAATTCCGACAGTATCTTTGACTGCTGACCTTGGATATCGCAATAACTGCGACATCCTTTTGGCTCAGTTCATGGGAACGTCTGCGGCACCAACAGAGGTAACTACAGGCCAGGGTGACTATAGGCACACGCTTTTATTCAACACGACGCTTAACTCTAAATATGTAACTCTTGCGTACGAGTCCACATCGGCTAATACGACTGAGTTTCCAACTTGTGCTGTTCAGTCGATTGGTATCGCCACAACTGGCGTTCCAGGGTACCTGGACTTCACCGCAGAGCTTTTGGCTAATACCGTAGAGCTTTCCTCAAGCACGAACACCAATGCAACGCTTGCGAACTGCACTTTTACAGAGGGCACTCCTGAGCTTGTGGCTGTTGACCTTGTGGATAAGTTCCGCACGAACAATCAAAGCGGTGGTGCTGTTGGAGCAGGGGATCAATACAACATCACTGGCTTTAACTTGGCTCTCAGCCGTCCGCAAGAGATTATTCCTGAGATTAAAGGTAGCGCAGGTAACTCCGCTCCTATCTCAACTGATCTCTTTGAGGGAACATTAAGCATTGACGTTAAAGAGCTCGCTGACCATGCGTACTACACAATCTGGAGCGCCGAGACAACTCGGAAAGCTCTGATTCAGATCGAGGGAACAACGATTGGAACTGGGACTGCGAAGTCCTTCTCCATCTACCTTCCTCGTATGATTCTCGTAACTGAGCCACAGTACGCTCTTACGGACCAAGGCACTAACACTCTCTCCATGGAGTTCCGTCTGCTTAAGGCAGCTACAGCTCCGACTGGAATGACTGGTAGCACCTACCCGTACTTTGAGATCGTAAACACTCTTACGACTTCGCTTCTTGCGTAGTTGTTAGGGGGCCGAAAGGTAAAGGGGCGGTATAGTTCTCTTGAGCTATACCGCCCTTTCTATATATTCGGCTCGTACCCACATATCAATTCAAGGGCTTAAACTATGATTATTGACAGTGACCTTACGGTAAAAGTTGGCGATGGCGTTGCCGTTTTTGACGAACCTACTCTCCGTGACTGGGCGATTATGATTGAGATGTCTAACAAAAGTTTAGAAGAGCAAGCAGACATCCTCCTTCCTAAGCTCAAGGAGCTTAGGGGGTTTGAATATAAGGATGGAACGGCCGTTACCGTTGAAGACCTCAAAAACAAGAAATTCTCGGCAAAGTTCTTCTTTCAGCTTGTCCAGGGCTGGTCGAAGGCAATCGTTGAAGGCCTTAAGGGTGAGGCGGACTCAAAAAACGACGTAACGGTGAATTAGTCAGGCTATTGAGATACAGGCTTTATGAGCCTGGACTCAACTGCGCTAACTGTCACGTCCTTTACTCAAAGAATAATAAGAAGCCAGCGTGTCTCTCGAACCTATGCCCCATCGTGGACATAGCTGGCAACAAGCGTCTCAATCGCCTTGCTGACGCATTTCTGCAGATAGAGATCCTCTCTATGACGCCAGGTTATGGCTCTTTTCAGGAAAAATTGCTGCAAGAAAGCGGCCTTGCTGACGAAAGCGCAGAAACCATCTTGGAGATGAGAGGTGTTTTAGCGGAATATAGGGAGTGGAGCGCCAAGAAAAGTAACAGGACGAAAATAAAGTAATGGCAGGGTTCGGCAACGAAAATGATATCAAAATTACCGTAGCCCTCGATACCGAGAGCGCCATCCAATCTGCCGAAGAGCTTAAACAGGCGGTAGAAACTAGCCTCAAGGGCTTTCAAGATCAGTTCAAAAGAATAGAGAATCTCTCCAAGCAAGCAAACGCTGTTCTTATTGCGGATATTCAATCCAAGGAGAAGATTCAGCTTCAGGCGCTGGCCAATGAGGCCGCTGCCGACAGAAGGCGTCATGCGGAGAAACTGGCTCAAATCGACCCCGAGGTTGCCAAGACTCGCTATAAGTACCAGTCGGCTGCGAAAGAGGCTCAGAACGCAGCGCAGCAGGAAATTGCGGCAGCTGAAAAAGCAGCTCAGGAAAAGATAAAGGCCGATCAGCGAGAGGCCGATAACGCAATTAAGCTTAAGCAACTTGAGGTTAGAGCGGCTGAGGCGGCTGCTCGAGAGGTTGCAGCGCAGGAATCAACTAAGAGAACAGACACGCTAAAGACGATAGCTGAGATCAATCAAGCAACTGCTAAGATCAAGAAGACCAAGGTCGGTGGCCTTGTAGACACTGATGGCTCAGGCAAGCTCATTGATGGCCTTAAGAACAGCATCGCCGCACTGTCCTTTCAGTTTGGCAATGTCAACATAGGCTTCGGGGCCTTCATAAACAATTTCAAGAACCTTGGCGCAGGTGGCGGGTTAATAGCTGGAGCTATCGCTGCAGTTGGGGCGATTGGAAAGTTAAACGATAAGATCACTGAGCTTTCTCAGGATGCAGGTCGTCTTGAAGGTCTTAAAACAGGCTTCGAAACGCTTCAAAGATCGATAGGAGAGTCTCCGGTAAGATCCATTGAGACGCTAAGGCAAGCTACTCAAGGCTTAATTAGCGATACGGATCTCTATCAAAGAGCCAACCAGGCCGTTCTTCTTGGTGTACCTACCGAGGTATTTAATGAGGCTGCTGCAGCCGCCATTAAGCTCGGTCGAGCAATGGGAATCGATGCGGCATTTGGCCTCGAGTCTCTCTCGCTCGGACTTGGTCGTCAGTCCCGTCTTTACCTCGATAACCTTGGTATCATCGTCAGCGCCGAGGAGGCCTACAAAAACTTCGCAGCAGCGAACAACAAGCTGGCCACTGATCTAACCGACGGGGAAAAAAAGGCAGCATTCTTTGCGGAGTCTCTTAAGAAAATTAAGGAGCGAGCAGCAGAGCTGCCAGATGTTCTTGATACCGTAGGAATAGCATCGACTAAGGTTGGTGTAGCTCAGCAGAACGTAAATACTAGGTTCTTAGAAGGATTCAATCAGAGCTTCGAGCTTTCTAAGGCATATCAAGATCAGGCAAAGATAATTCAGAGCTCTGCGGCTACTAGTGAGCTCTATGGTAGACAAGTTGCAAAACTAAGCGCTGGGTTTGTAGAAGCCACTAATACAGCAGCGATATTCAACAATCAACTTAAATCCATTGCTGTTAGCTTTCTCGATATATTTATTCGAGCGTCACCAGAGAAGCAAATAGAGGACCTCACTAAGGCTATTGATAGTAGCAAAAATATAATTGCGAAGAACGCAGAAGAGATTCGTTTATTTGGAACCTCTCTTGGTGAAACATATACAAATATCCGTGCGAATATTATTAGGGCCGCAACGCAGGATATAAAAGAAGCCGAAGCTAAGATTAAGGAGCTTGGCTTTATCATCTCAGAAGTTCGAGATGAAGCTGGCAATCCGATAAAAATTAAAGTCGATATATCGGAAATACGTCAGGGCCAAGAAGCTTTTGAGCAGCTCAGACAATCACTAAGACAGGACATACTTGCAAGTGCTGGTAGGTTTGAGATCCCCGGACTGTCAGAAGAAGCGCTTCAGAGCGCTGGAGCTAAGGTCAAGCAACTGCAGTTAGATTTACTGCAAGGTAAACTTACCACGGAGCAGTTTAACGATTCATTCAACAAAACACTCGATACGCTTGGTAAAGATATTCAAACCCAAAATATCGTCAAGTATCGAGATGAGCTTATAGCATTATCCAAAACTCAAGCTACTACCGAAGAGGAGTCGGCAAAGCTACAAAAGCGACAACAAGAGCTCACTGTAAAAATGACCGAAGAGGCCAAGGCTATTGGCTTCACTAAAGAGCAAACAGAAAGTCTTTCTAAGGCCCTAAAAAAGTATGCGGCCGATGGCACTAAGGCATTTCAAGAAGTAGGTAGATCTAGAAATAAAGATTCAAAAGATTTTCAAAGGAATTTAGATAGGCAGCAGGAGCAAATTGGTCAGTTCGTTCGAGCCGTTGCAAGGCAAACAAACTCGGCAATTCCTCCTCAGTTTGAGAAAAAACTTGCAGACCTATACAAAAAAGCGATTCCAGGGACCAAGGAGTTTATTGCGCAGCTAGAACTTCTCGGCGAGGAGGCTCTTGCCGCAGGGGTTGACCTTCAGGCTCTGGCCAAATCTGCTGGATCTCTTGAAGAGTTAAAGGCTCAAGGCGTTCCGCTTGACCAAATACCATCGACTGATGAGCTGCGACAAGCTGCCGCTGATTATAATAAAAACCTTCAAGATGTTCAGGATCAGTTCCCAAATATTAGAGACTTTATCTTTGGAAAAGACTTTGAAGGCGCCAAGAAAACAGGCGGTGGGTTCTTTGGATTTGACATTGGAGGAATTGACATCACTGGCGAACAGGAGTTCGCCGCAGCGACTCAGCAATCCATAACTACCGCACTTCAAATGGCGATTGACGGCATTAGCCGAGAGGATGCTCAAGCACTTGGAGCTACTATCGGTACTGCTGTTGGCGCAGGGATTGGAGCGTACTTTGGAGACCCAGCGACCGGAGCAGCCATTGGTAACATGCTTGGAGGCCTTTTAGGAAAGGCGGCAGAGGGACTTGGGAAAGACACCCCTGGAACACGAGAACGAAAAGAGATTGATGGATACTTCTCGGATCTTTTTGACGGTAATAGGCTTGGCGTTGTTATTGAAGGAGAGGTCTTCAAGGCGGTTAAGCCAAGGCGTAATCGTGGCTGGGGAGCTTCAATAGGTGGTGCCCTTGGTGCAACAATAAGTGGAGCCCTTACGCTAGGAATTGCGGCTCCGCTTGGTGCTGCCGTCGGCGCAGGTATAGGCGCTGGACTTGACGATGCAAGAAATCAACTTGGACAACAGATCAAAGAGACTATTGGGCCGACCTTTGTTACACTTGGCGACCTTGTATTTAGTGGATTCACTAAGTTCGCTGGAGACGTAAAGTTTGGAGTTGAAGCCGCTGGCCAAGGATTCAATGCGTTCTCTTCATACTTTAATACGCTAAATGCAGATGTTCAGAACTCATTTA
>JBEIGU010000093.1:0-16281 GCA_040381765.1 Leptolyngbya sp. | reverse complement strand
TTCATGTGGAATATCTGTAATTAAGCTATATGCTTCTAAAGCACCTTTATAAAAATCTTCACTGCGTATCTTAAATTCATTTTCTCCCCACTCTTCATCCCATTCTACAATTTTGATATACCAATAATTCTCATCCCTTGCAAACATAGACATACCAGGAGCATTATGCTTGCAGCCAAATAATGTTTTAAGGACCCAGTCTGGCTTGCTAATATCCATCATCATTAAGCAGGCTATTTTACCATCCTCATAATCATCAGTTGAATTGTTCATATCCTATCTATAACCATTGTTAGTGCGATAAAAAGACAGGTTTGATTTCACACCTTAAGGTGTCATATACGATCTATATGCTTCCCTACTATCCGTAAGATAATAATCATAGCCTCTGTTTTTCAAGCGTATAAAACTATTCCTGTTATTTCTCCTAATACTCTGAATCCTCTGATTCAAAAGAGTTGAGGTCTTGGTAATCTGAATCCTCCAGTCCAAAGACATCAAATCTATCTTCTTCTATCTCCAATTCCAAAAGACCAGGAACAGATATAAGGTCTAATTGAACACTTATCGTAGCTCCATACAACGTATTGTTACGGCATACAGGGCATTCCTCCTCAGTTCTGTAATTAGCCTCTGATCCGGTCATTCCCCCGTATAGGTCATACTTTTCTATAAAATCACTGCAATGAGTACACCACCCTAAAAATAAATTTTCAGCGTCTATATAATCCGCTAGAGCGATAACTGTACTTTTTTCAGTCTTGAATCTAGTAGACTCTTCCTCTTTAGACTGCTTATCAAAGGAAATTTCTTCATCCCCTGTTTTAGCAGGAAGTTTATTCCAGTAGTCAATAAGACTTCTCATCTTCTTACTTGACTCTTCAGTTCTATAAACGTAATCTCCCTGTCCACCAGAACGACTCAGGCTATATAACCCATTATGTTCAATTACTCCAGGTTCACCTTCTACAGAAGTATCATTATCTCCACCCGAAAAAGTTTTACTCTCTTCTTCCCTTATAAAAATTCTCTGTCCGATATTTTCTTTGTCAGGTATTTCCTGTACTTGAGCATCGCTAGAGTTATCGATAAAGATCGAGGAGTCTAGTCGCCTTCCTGGCTTATTGCTAACAACAACCTCTTCTACTGCTGGAGCATACCTACTATAATCAGCTAAGCCTTGCTCTTCTACAATCAAAGGCTCACGTTCTTTAGGTGTAATACCTCGTTCTGCTAATAAAGCTAAAACATCCTCTGTCGGAGCACTAACACCCCCGTAGTATAGGTAACTCTTAATTCTAGGGTCAGGTGCAACCATTCCACCCTTGAAGTTGCGTCTAGGCTTTTGCTCTTGTACTTCGCCACCTCCTTCCGTTAAAGCCCGTAGCTCTGCTTCTGTAAGAGGTCTATTGCTATTTTCTTCCTCTCGGTTAATACTCATTCATTCCTCACTTTTTACCTGCCAACACTTAATTGTTCCCGCAAAAAAGTGCAGAAAAATATCTGCATTATGACTATCTTTTCTGGTGCCAGATGTTGAACCATCACCAGCCAAGACCAGGCTGTCACCCTAACCCGAGTTAAACCATCCCACACCAGGGGTGTGGGGTAGCCCTCAGCTATGCCGCTGTCACATTGCAAACCATAAAAGTTTCAATGTAGCTTCAGCTCTCTCCAACAGAGAGCCATCCTAAATAGCGAAGTTTAAGTAGATGCAACTAATATTTCTAACTAAATCGTTTCCCGACCCAGCAAGAAGACTATCTCCATTAAACCCCATAGAGACACTGAAGCTCAAGTGGAGCACCTGAAGCGCTCCCACGATACCCACAAAATCCCTGCCAGATAAAGACTCTGAGGCCATTCAGCAACCCTCATCCCTGGCAATAACTATCCCCGACTAAACTCCCCACGCCTTCCCCCGCCACCCGAGAAACCCCTCAAACAAACAACCGATCCAACACCGCCTGCTGAGCACCCGCCGCCTCCAAACCGGATACATCCAAATACCGCTCCAGGGCCGCCAGGGAAGCATGACCCGTTACCCGCTGGATAGCCCTCAAGGAAACCCCATTCAAATGCAGATGGGTAGCCATAGACCGCCGAAAACTATGGGTACTCGCACCCTCCACCCCAATCAACCCCGCCGCCCGCCGAACATGCTTATCAACCGCCCTAACCGTAATATGACCCGAGCCGCCCCCACCAGGAAACAGATACCCACTGCCAGGCAACCCCGCCGCAGAGATCGCCTCCCGTAGCTGCTGAGTCACCATCGCCTCACGGGTAGTCCTCGTCTTAGTCTTCGCCGCCCGGTAAACAATGCGATCTCCCTGCACATCAGCCCGCTCCAGACTCACCACCTCACCACACCGAGCCGCCGTGTAGTAACAAACCTGACTAATCACCCGATAAGGCTGCTCCAGCTCCGACCAAAGCTCAATTAACTCACCCGGAGAAAAAACAGCCGCCTGACCCGACCGATTACTTTTCGCCATCACTAGCCCTACCCAACTGTTCCTATTTTATACAAAACAAGAACGGCAAAACCTCACTTCACCCAAACAAGCAGCCCCAACATCACACCACCACCAGTGAGACATCATGAGACAACCCTGAAACCCCCAATCCACCGTTCCTCCGTCTCACCATAAGAACTAGTAAGACCAAGCCCCCTTCAGCCATAGCCTCGGCCAGCAGGACACCACAGAAACATCTCCCCATTCAATTACCCCAGTCCCCCATCCCCTAAGCCACCACAATGGCACCCAGTTCCGCCATGCCCCCTCAGCCCGCGCTTTTACTACACCTACCAGGGCTACCCAGCCCCCTCAGCCTGGGAGAAGCCATAGGAACGAGAAAGCAAGTCCCCCTCCCCTATATCCGCCTGCCCTTACCCAAGAGGTAGATACACCAGGTTGGGACACCCTCAAAGCCTTACCCATCAATGCCTACATCCTCTTACCTTTTATACAAGTAGAGACAGCCAGAAAGCTTACAGAGCAATAGCTTCAGTTCGATCAGGCTTGTGATCAACGAGTAATCCCCCGATCATCAACCCATCACAACGCCGAAAACCATGCCTAAAAATTAAAGGCATAGCTAAAACCCTTGCCCTGTAGGTGTGTTGAGCATGTTGAGTATTTGTTGAGCAAATGTTGACCACTGGTCAACAGGGGTAAAAGCATTGAAAATAAAGGGTTACATACCCATGGGTATATATTTGTTGACCATGTTGACCAGATTTACCATTCTGTCTAGCACAGCAGACTGCTTTTAATGGGTGGATCAGTTTTGGATCAGTTTTGCAAGGCCAAAAACCAGAACCCTTACACAGCAATGGATATAGAGCCTACTAACGCCTACTCGAAATCTGTTTTGAGGTCAAACTCAACGAGGGTTCGAATCCCTCCCTCTCCGTTGAATTTCAAAGCTTTCGGCGATTTAGCAAAAACGCCAGTCAGTACAGATAAACCAGTATTTTGATCTAATTTTGCAACAGGTTTGCCTGAGACCGACCAAGGTATTTCGGGCTTATCGCCCCGCCTCCGAGCCGGTGGTGCCACTAATCTTACGGCGGGTGACATATTCTCGGATATCAGTTTCTGATGCATTGCTATGCAAGGGTAACTCGCCGCCGAAGTAAGCGCCATCAATGGAATATTTTGCATGGGCTTTTATGACACTCCCCAGATCGGCGATCGGGTCATTCATAGGGGCCATGTTGGTTGACTGACAAAACTCTCAACGCTGGCGGCTAGAAGCCGCGCCTAGACAGGCAAAATCCGCCTACGCGGGTTATGGGTCAGTCGGCGAAGGCCGACTTTGCCTGGATAGCAGCGGTTTGAACCGCCCTAAGAGATTGTTTGAAAAGTCAAAGAGAGCCTCAAATCATACCTGTAGAGTAGGATAATTACCACAAAATTCAGTATTTTGGCGGCCCCCTGGCGGCGAACTATACCTGGGAGATCCCTTTTCAAACAACTTCTAAGCGAAGATGAAATCTGACGCGGTCAGCGTTGAGGCGGTGATGTGATACAGGCTCAGGGTATCTCCATTGCCAAAGTCAAGGGTTGAGCCACAGAAGGCTACACGACTCTGGAAATCGCCAAACCCAAAGTTGGGGATATCTTTGAAGAAGCTCTTCAGATCAATCCTGTCGGCTCCTGGCTGAAAATCAAAAACCCCATCGTGGCCGCCACCGGGTTGAAAGACAACGATATCATTACCCGGCCCAGTGACGATCAGATCCTTCCCCGCCCCACCATTCAACCGGTCGTTGCCGGCGCCGCCCTCCAGTAGGTCGTCACCGCCGCCGCCGTTGAGGATATCCTCTCCGAGATTACCCCAGAGTCTGTCGTCGCCTTCAGCACCCAGGAGATAGTCATCTCCCAGGCCGCCGATGATTAGATCGTTGCCGGCATCTCCAACCAGGACATCGTTGCCAGCCTGTCCTAGAATGCAATCGTTGCCATTACCGCCGAAGACGATATCGTCTCCCGCTCCACCATCCAGCAGGTCATCACCGTCGCCACCGCTGAGAATATCGTCTCCCAGCTCTCCCAGCAGTAGGTCGTTACCCAGTTCACCCTGGATGCGGTCATTGCCCGATCCTCCAGTGAGGAAATCATTACCCGCCAGGCCTCTGATATCGTCATTGCCAGAGGTACCTAAGCGGAAATCATTGCCCACAGTTCCCGTAATGGCATTGAAGAGGGGTTGGGGAACTGTGCCCTGCAGGGTTTGCTGCATCAGGTTGGCAAAACTGCCGTGCCCCCTGGTGGTGGGATGTAAGGTATCCCAGAAAAAGAATCCGTTGGGGTCGGGAGGATTTGGCCCTAATTGCAATGGCAGTAGCGGGTCTGTAACGTTCGTAAACCCAAATTGGCCAGGGTTAGCGGCAACCGCTTCTCCAACGGTATAAATATCCACCCGGGTGACGCCCAAGGCAAGATTACTCAGCTCCAGGTCAACTGCCGCGTTAAAGGCTCGACTGATGGCGGTCGCCTCTGGGGAAAAGGCTCGGGTGCCGGGTAATAAGCCCAGGTTGGGCATATTGGGGACCACCAGATGGCTGGCGCCCAATTCCTGCAATGTTGTAATGGCCTGCCTGATATTCGCTGCCCCCTGGCGCACTAGCACCGCCGGGTCACCAAAGACTCTGTCACCGGTAGGGGAGGGTAGGGGCGAGCCACCCAGGGTATCCAGGAAGTCATTGGGACCGGCCCAAACCACATATAGACCGTTGACATCGGCACTGGTGCCGACCCCACGACGGAAGGCTTCGATCTGATCGAGCAAGCCCGGCAGATCGGTCCTCAGATCGTCTTCAAAGGCATTGCCCTGCCCTGTCGTTGCTCCACCGAAGGCGAAGTTATTGGATTGTTCTAGCCTATAGTTGCTGCCCAGACCACTGGCTAACTGCTCCACGGCAACGCTGCCATTGGAGAACCGTCCTTCTCTGTACCCTAAAATAGCCGGAGGAATCAGGCCACCGGTGGCCCTAAAGAAATTGCCAGTGTCAGAGAGACTATCGCCAAATACGTAGAGATTAATGGTCATACACCGTTCCTCTTCGAGAGTTTTGTATGGTGTTACTGTCTAATACTAAAGATCATGCTGTATATGGTGTAACTATTCCAGGAATTTAACGAAGATTTAGCAATCCTGGTTCACGGATCCTGATGAGTTTAGGTTGTCGACAACGGAATCAACATCCCCGGAATTTCGGTCCTTCCAACCGGCTAGTACTCTATCAACTCACCTAAATCTTGCTATAGCGGATTTCACTTGGGTGAAGCGCAGGGCCAGATACCCTATTGGTGAGGACGGACCCTACATCAGCCCTGACCTCAACAAACCATCCCGTAGTATAAAGAGCATCGATAGCGGCGTTAAGTCTGGTGTCAGTCAGACGGTGGCCTAAAATACCAGTGTCAGTCACGGTGCTATAGGCTAGATCTAAAAGATCTCCTTCTACCCCCAATACGACGACCTCTACAATCACCCCTCTAGACCCGGACTCTGGCTCTGGTGTCACCGACCCAGGAACGGAGACCGGTTCAGGCACCCGAAGGGGGCCGCTGGCTGAATAGTGGGAGCTAGCCGCAGGTGGGGTGGATGCTATCCCTAAGGCAATCGAGTGGAGGAATAATAGTGCCACCAGCGCTAGGGCTAGACTCTGCCAGCTTAATTTCACCAGCCTTTTTCTGAGCCGCTTTAAGGAACCCTGTCTGCCCATAGGTCAATAGGTAGGGGTATAAAATTGTTCCTAGGTTATCAAACCTGGCGATAAATCCATAGCGTTCTTGACCCAATAGGAATAGGTCATTAAGTCAGGACGGATTTTTCAGCTCCTAACTTCCGTCGCTTCTCCTCCAGCGGCTGATCACGATCCCCACTGAAGGGCTGGATCCTAGACCTCCGACCTTACTGGAGTGATCTCTCCGGGCTGCCTGAGTAGGCCTGGACGATGGTTCGCCAGGTGCGTTCTGCGGCAATTTCATCCTGGCGGGCCTGGGCCAGGAACTGGTATAGGCAGTCCTTTTCTACCCAGGGAAAGGTAGGACTGCGATCGCACTCCTGGTAGTCGCCATCCTGCCACCGAAAAATCCGCCACTGTCGCCCGTTGTATCGCCACAGTTCCGGTACCCCCAGGGCGGCGTAGAGACGGTTTTTATCCAGATCGGTGGAGGTGATATCCACCTCTACCACCAGGTCGGGGGGCGGGTCGGTGGCGAAGTCAATCTGGCGACCAGCGACCTGGGGCTGATGGTCAATGTAGTAGGCGCAATCGGGTTCTGTGGCGCGGTCCAGGTCCTCCCGGCCGATGGTGGTTGACCCCAGGGTTCTGATTTTCATACCCATCTCAAAGACCAGAATTCGGATAAACAGTTCGATTAACCGCAGGGAAAATTCATGGTCTTCCAGGGGCATGGTGATTTCCAGAACGCCGCGATCGTAGGTCAACCGGGTGGCGCGGCTGGGGGGCAGGGCCTGGAGAATCTGTTGGTAGGTTTGCCAGGTTAGCCCGTGGAGGGTGACGCGCTTTTCACCGATCGGTTGGGGGATAGCAAGGGTGATCATGGACCTATTTTAGGCCATCAGTCTCTGGCTTGGTCAGGGCATCTAGTTTTTCCAGGAGGCTTAAACCAGCCTGGGGATTTCCCCTGGCCGCCATGGCTTTAAAGCGGGTAAAGGTATCAAATTCAACCAGGGCAATGGTAGATAGCTCTTCGATGAGCTTATTGACACTAATTCCCCGGCTTTGAGCGAGTTCTTTTAGGCGATCGTGTTTATCGTCTGGCAGGCGAATCGTTAGGGTTGCCATGGTAATTACCTCCTCAGGACATCTTCTGGTTTCAGGATCATCAAATTAGGAAATAGCAACTCGGAATTTCGTAGATCTTTGAGGTTATTGGTGACTATAACTTCAGCGTTGCCAGCCACAGCCAGTTCAATGAGATGATTATCGGCTTCGTCTTTTAGGTTAGGACGCCACGCATAATAAATGGAGACCCATTTGCTAACGCTTGTGAAGGCCTGGAATAGGGCTAATATTTCAGGCTGGGTAAGAGGACATTGGGTAAGTAGGGAGTCTCTAGTGATAACAGACTCGTATTCACAAAATAGGGCATTGCCCATGAGGGGTTGGTAGTCACCCATAAGGCAGCGTCGGATCAGTTCTCGACTGGGACCGGCCGGACCAATTAGGGCGCTGATAAAAACGCTGGTGTCGATAACGATTCTGATAGCCATACTAATATGATAGCGCATATGCAATCAAACCCTAGCCCTACTCTAGCCATCTGGCTGAAGCGTCGGAGTTGATGGGCGACGCGATCGCGCAGGATTGTGAGCGGGTAGATATGGATGAGTGGTAGGTTCTGGCTGGACACCCACATCGTTATGGCGCTTTTTGCCGATGAAGTCGCTGTGAATAGCGGGGTAGGATGGGCAAAGGGCTAGGCCCGTGCCCATCAGGATCATTGCGATGGGCACGCTGCGCTTTGCCCATCCTACGGGGTTGCTGAATCTGGCGGGATGGCGGTTTCCCCCGGACCGGGGCGTGCCGCGCCGCCCTGGGCCCTACGGAAGGGGGTAAATGTGGCTTGACATAGCCGATCAGCTTCTCTCCGTTAAGGGCTGGCTGCCTACCCGGGGTGATTGGTGGCCTTGAAAGAACGCCGAGTCCCAGACCAGACGGGGCCTTTTTGAATCACCCAAGCGTTCCTGGAAATCATGCTTTTTATCCGATCCCGCTGTTGGCAGCCAGGCGATTTTTAAATGACTCAATACAAAACAGTAATATGTGTTACAATCAAAGTAGATTAAATTTAAGGTAAAACCCACTTAAAACCTGAGACTTTTCCTGAAGAGTTCAAGGATCTAAGTTTTTCAGAGTTTCTTTGGCGCGCAAAGTGTAAGCGTTTCCATCCCACACTCCTCAAAACTAAAACTCGATAGCCTAGCAATTTTGCAAGCGTAGGGAATAGCTGCTTTTCTTGAAGTTTTTGCTAAACATTTTTACTGGCAAGTATGGCGTTAATCGTCATTTTCTCTATTAGAGTGTAATAGTTTTCTTCTCGTAACGTATAATCCACGTTCGTCAAGAAACTATTCCAAGATTTAACTTTGGTCTGGCTGCATAGAAGGATTTATGCTTTTGGCATAGGTTTCCTATGCATCTTAATACTTTCAAATCCAAGTTCACGGAATTAATTAAATGACAACCCTCAAAGAAACAGCTCTAGTTTACTGTGATAAACAATTTGGATTGGCAGATGGAAAAACGGCTACAGGACTGGTTAGACACTCTGAAATCTATACTCTTGTCGGAGTTATTGATAGTTTACTGGCTGGTCAAGATGCGGGAGAAGTCTTGGGGGGAAAAAGAAATAATATTCCTATTTTCGCAACTTTAGATGAAGCGTTGAGTGATCTCTTGGAGGTTCCAAGTTGCTACATCTATGGAAAAGCACCCCTGGATGCCTACATACCTGCGGAAGAAAGATCTCTAGTTCTACAAGCAATGGAAAAAGGCATGAATATAATTAATGGTCTACATCAATTCTTCTCTGAGGATGAGGAGTTTGCCCATAGGGCCGCCGAGTGTAATGTGCAAATTAAAGACATCAGAAAACCTCCAAAATTAGAAGATTCCCATGTTTTTACTGGCCTAATCTCTAAGGTAGATGTTCCGGTGATTGCTATCTTGGGTACCGATTGCGCCTGTGGCAAAATGACTACTGGAGTAGAACTCAACAAGGCTCTAAACGATTTAGGGTTGAAATCGGTGATGGTGGCGACAGGACAAACGAGTTTGATGCAAGGGGCTAAGTATGGCATCTCTATGGATGCCCTGACGTCCCAATTTGCGATTGGTGAGTTAGAAAATGCTGTTGTTCAGGCTTTTGAACGTGAAGATCCTGACATTATTTTAATCGAGGGTCAAAGCGCCGCCAGTCATCCTGCTTTTATGAGTTCTATTGGCATTTTGAAAGGAAGTGTCCCTGATGCAATTATTCTTCAACATCCCCATGGTCGACTGTTTCGTTGTGACTTCCCTGGTTTAGTAATGCCTACTGTTGAGTTTGAGATTCAGCTAATTGAAGCTATTTCCCAATCTCCAGTAATTGCGATCGCCTTAAACCACGAAAACCTGACAGAGGAAGAAATTCCCAGAATCATCAAGGACTATGAAAATTATTTTCATCTGCCAACCACAGATGTATTGAGCTACGGGTGTCAAAAACTTGTTCAAACTTTGGGCGATCGCTTTCCAAATCTGAATCGAAAAATTAACCATAGGTGTTTAGAACAAAGGGAATTTAGCTACGTCTATTAGACAGGCATACAAAACTGGGCATATTTAGGTGCAAACATTGATGCCAAGAATAGAAATTGCCCTTTCTGAAATACGCCATAATGCTCAGCTGCTATCTGAGCATTATGGGCCTAAAGGAATTTCTCTGATGGGTGTCTCTAAAGCAACCCTAGGAAATCCTGATATCGCTAAGGCAATGATTGAAGGTGGAGTAAGCTTTATTGCTGACTCTCGCATTGAAAATATCCAACGGATGAAAAGTGCAGGAATTACAACTCAATTTGTGCTTCTACGCACGGCCCTGAGTCAGGCAGAAATGGTGGTTAGGAATGTGGACATTAGCCTCAATACGGAGCTTGAAACGATCAAACAGCTATCCCATTATGCAAAGATGCATGACACCCTACACCAGATCATTATTATGGTTGAATTGGGTGATTTACGGGAGGGAGTACTTCCTTGTGATCTTTCCCAATTTATTAAAGCAGTGCTTGACCTGCCCCATATCAAAATCATTGGAATCGGCTGTAACCTAGCCTGTTATGGTGGAATTAGACCAGACAATAAAAATATGTCCAATCTATCTAAATTAGCTGATGCCATTGAAAAAGAGTTTCAGATTAACTTGGAAATAGTTTCGGGTGGAAACTCAGCCAACTATGAGTGGTCTGAGTCGGGACAAAAGCTAGGCAGAATCAATAATCTGCGCCTGGGTGAACTAATTCTTCTAGGCTGTGAAACGATCAACCGAAAAGCTGTTCCAGGTTTAAATCTTAGCGCTTTTAATTTGATCGCTGAGGTAATTGAGTCAAAGGAGAAACCTTCTTTGCCATGGGGAGAAGTTTGCCAAAATGCTTTCGGAAAAGTGATCATCTTCCAGGATCGTGGTATTCGCCGTAGAGTTGTTATCGCCTTAGGACGACAGGACGTTCTAGTCTCTGGATTGATACCTGATCAGGATCTAGAAATACTTGGATCCAGCAGCGATCACATTATTCTTGACAGTAATAACTATGATTACCAAATTGGCAGTGAAGTGAAATTCAAGTTAGACTATGGTGGGTTGCTTTCAGCAATGACTTCTCCCTTCATCGCCAAGCAAATAGTTGACAATTACCTGTAGTAGTCCAATATTAGATAACCCTGGGGACT
Source organism: Leptolyngbya sp. (assembly GCA_040381765.1). GTDB lineage: Bacteria > Cyanobacteriota > Cyanobacteriia > Phormidesmidales > Phormidesmidaceae > Nodosilinea. The sequence continues at coordinate 5,303 of JBEIGU010000093.1, read as the reverse complement.
AACCTAGTTATTCGACTAATTTGCGAAGCACCTCTTTTTCGATCAGGGCTTTAAACCGTTTCAAGGTCTCTAGCAGATTCGCTTCTAACCAGCGTTCTACTCCCACAGCCTTAATTAGCTTACCCACAATCCCCCCTGGCAAGTTGAAGGCAAGTTGAAGGCGCAAACGGCATCCTTGATCAGTGGGGATGAACTGGGCGGAGCCATGGTTTGGCAAACCAGAAACTGACTCCCAAGCAATCAACTGCATGGGAATACGTTGGGTAATGCGCGAAGTCCACTCAGTCAGTAGGGGTGCCCCCATCCCGAATTGCCAGCGGGATAACTGTTCAGCACCAGGTAAAACTTTAACTTCCTTGACAAGGGGGATCCAACGCGACATATTTTCCAAATTCTCCCAGAGGTTGTAAACCTCCTCCACCGAACAAGCGATGTCTACCTCGACGGAACGTTCGATTGTATAGTCCTGCATAGGTCAGCCCCCTTTTCAGGTCAGCCCCATCCCTGTTAACGTCAACTGAAATTATGCTATTACCTGCACCGATCTTAGCAGTCTGGAATGAGTTTTTGAGAACATGACAACTCTGGTCAGAAGACTGAGGACAGCGTGGATCAGCCAAGGCGAAGGCTAGGTAGTCCCTCTGGCTGACCTCCACCCCCTGATTCGGGTCTAAAACTATACTTAACACCCCCAATAGGAACACCATGTCTAAAGAGAAAAAAGCCAATCGAGAGTCTAAAAAACCCAAAGCTGAAACGAATGTTGACAAAAGGAAGAAGAAAGATCCAAAACGCTATGATGGAGTTATATAGGTCATAGGGGTTTAAACCAATCCAGACCTGGGCAAAATACAGTTTTGGCCAAAACGCTTAGGATCGGGTGGCTGGTGAAACCTGGTACCAGCTAGTCGTTCTGGCCTTCCTCCGCCCCGAGTGACGGCGCTAGATCGACAACGACCCCAGGAACCTACTAACGCGGCGACGTTCTCGCGGGCCTAGGCTACGATTCAACCCCTAACATTCAGCAATTAATAATTGGAGGGGCTATGTCCTCATCATCATCTCAAGCAACCTTATCTCAAGGAACGTTGGTGACCATCATTGGCGAAGCGGTACTGCAAGATCGGTTAATCAATCTGTTGACCCAGTTAGAGGTGTCTGGCTATACTCTGGTTCCGGCTAAGGGGGCGGGCAGCCATGGTCGCCGTATGGGGGATATTGCCGGTTACAACACCAATATTGAAGTGAAAACAGTAGTGACCGCTGAGGTTTCTGATCAGCTGTTTGAAGCTCTGCATCCCCTACAGGAAACCTATGCCCTGATTGCCTTCCGGCAAACCGTCGAAGGTCTATTGCCTGCATTCTGTAGGTTGACAAATGATTAGCTAGATTGAGTAGATCCCAAAGTCCCCTGGCCCTCATCCCCCAGCCCCTTCTCCCAAAACTGGGAGAAGGGGAGCCGGAGGTGCTTCAAAGTCCCTCTCCCAAATTGGGAGAGGGATTTAGGGTGAGGGCTGGATCATGACAAAAGAGCATGTTTGTGACCTACTGAGATTGAGTGATAACGTTTATCTTTTTCAGCAACTTTGGGCTCTTGGATGCCTTAACGGGTTACCGCCAGGGAATACCAACGGAAAACCGATCGCACAAGGGCCCAAACTGTAGTGTGTTCTAGCACCTGTTGCTCCCGCCACATGCCCGGTTGGGTGTAGAGAAATTCGATCAGCACCCGCTTAGCCGCCAAGGGCAGATCAGCAAACTGCATCGCTAACCGTCTTTCCCCACTGGGTAGGGTGCCTTGATGCCTTACCCTGACCTCCAGGGTCAGACCCAGGCTAGGAATCTGACATAGAATTCGACTGGATTGGGGCAATGGGTTGGGTAGGTTAGGAAAAGTAGCGGCCAGCCCCCCTTCTGATAAATTAACAATCTGCCCGGGAAGCCAACCTTCCTCAACCCAAATTTCACAGGGAATGGAATGTTGAAAGCGGGGATGTTGGCGCTGGGGCACATCAACCGCAACCAACATACAGATCTGCAACAACACCAGGTTATAGCCGGTCCAAACCATATTAATGATCAAACTGTCGGGGTTACCCGTACTCCATGGAGCATTGACTAGCCGCATCCCCAAGCCAAGGATTGAGAGGATCAGTAAGACCAGCAGGGGGGAAATCAGCGCCCAATTAACTTGAATTTGGTGACCGGTAATGCCCTTGGGGGTGACGGAAAAGCCCCGGCCAAAGGGGTGCCGGAGGGTGCGTAAAACCGTTAAGGCCAGGGGAAAACAAAGGATAGTTTCGTACACATCTGACCAAAGGGCAGAGCGCCGACCCGCCGTTAACCACGACAGCACCAGGATATTGCAAACATAGTAGGGGGCAAAGAAAACCAGTACCTGGTCAACGGTGGCCCGCAGCGGTGCCAGATCAAACCACAGATAGGCCAGGGGCATCACTAAAAACACAATGCGGGAGAAACAGAGAAACCAATAGAGAATGCCCAAGGCATGGGAAGCCCGCTGTAACCAGCTTAACCCTGGCAGGGTAAACACATTCATCGAGCAGAACAGGGTTTGAATGGTGCCCTGCCCCCAGCGCAGCCGCTGGGTAATGTAGGCCCCAATACTTTCAGGGGCCATGCCCGCCGACAGCCCTTCGTTCAGGTACTTAATCCGATAGCCCCGGGCTTGCAGATTGAGGGAGGTGAAAAAGTCCTCCGTAATGCTTTCCGTAGGAATACCACCAATCTCATCTAGGGCCTGCCGGCGAATCACAAAGCAGGTGCCACAACAGACCACCGAGTTAGTCGCATCCCGACTGGGCTGAATGTGGTGAAAGAACAGGGCCTGCTCGTTGGTGAGAATATCTTGAAGCCCAAGGTTGGTGCCGATGGGATCTTCGTTATAAAAATTTTGCGGTGTCTGTAGCAGGGCGACATTCCTATCTTGGAAAAAGCCCACGGTGCGGGTCAAAAAATTACGGGTAGGAATAAAGTCGGCATCAAAAATAGCAATCAGTTCCCCCCGGATCAGGGGTAGGGCATGGTTGAGGTTGCCGGCCTTAGCATGCTGGTTATCGGGTCGGTCTATATAGATGCAACCCAGATCGGCGGCTAGCTGGCGAATGGCGGGGCGGCGCAGATCATCGAGCAAGTAAATCCGTTTATGGGGGTAATCCATGGCCTGGCAGCCGATGATGGTCCGTTCTAGGATTTCTGCCGGTTCGTTGTAGGTGGGAATGAGCACATCCACCCAGGGTAGGTATTGACCCCTCACTACCGCCACCGAGGCTTCGGTGGCCTCCGCACTGCGGTTGGTGGAGGGAATGGTTTGTAAGAGGTAACCTACAGAGTTAATAAAGGTGATGAACTCCATCAAAAACAGGAGGCTGCTTAAGAATCCGCTGATCGGATCACTCAGGTTCAAGGTGCTAAAGAATCGCCACAGTTGGTAGCGCGTTCCCAGGGCGATCAAAAGAGCCGACACCAGGGCGCGGGAGAACCAGGTAGGGGTAGGGAAAACTTCCTTAAAGGAAAATAGGGCGGCCCCGATCAGAATAGTTGGCAGTAGCAAAACTAGCCAGTTACTATCACCGACCACAAAACTAGCCTGGACACGATACCAGATGGAAAGTAGGATGGCCGGAATATTCAGGGTTCTACCGGCAGGGAATTGCCAAAACCAGAGGAGGGCGATCGCGACCCCTAATAGGACTCCTTTCAACCCAGTTGACCCGCGTAATTTAGTCATTTCTAAAGGTCACGGCTACACTACGACCAACCCCACAAAACTCATCGGGGGTAAACTCTTCTGAGGTATCCAAAACAATCCGGACAGCCAGGTTGCGACGAATTAACTCGGGGGGAGGTACGGCCACCTGGTCACCGGTGACCACCCGACCAACGCCGGACCGAATAGTTTGAATTCGCCCAGATAGGAGTCTATGTTTTGGGTCGCTGAGTAATCGAACCTTAGCCACCATACCGATGGTCAGCTTCTCCGCTTGATGCTCTGATAGAAAGGTATCGATCCACAGCCGCTGACAGTCAATTAAGGTGATCACCGTATCCCCAGTACTGACATAACCACCGGAGATGAACCGGTTTTCTCCAGACCAGACCACGCCGGACTGGGTGGTTTTTAAGATGGCTCTTTTCTGTAGTTGCAACTGATCATTGACCCGCTTGAGTTCCTGTAGACTTTGCTGAATCTTGGCTTGAATAAAATATTCTTGCTGTTCTAGATCGGCAATTTCCTCATCCAGGGCCTGGGAACGGATAAAGGGATCACTAAAGGTTCTAGACCCCTCCAGTTGCAACCCCTGCTGACTAGCTTCTAATTGGGCTACCGCCTGTTGCTGGAGAGCCCGTTTACTGGCAACCACCTGCTGGGCTCTCAGGGCATTAGTTTGCAATCGATCAGCAGCATCTTGGGAAATCCCCCCCTTCACCACCAGTTCTTGATAGCGCTGCGCCTCCAGGAGGGCAAACTCAGCCTCATGCTCTGCGTCCTTCAACTCACCCTGGTAGCGTTTAACCTGTTGATCGTTGTAGTTAGATTGCAGGGAAGTCTGTGTCTCTAAATAATGTTGTATTTGACGCTTGATTACCCGGCGATCCCTCAGCTTAGTTTTGATCGAAGTTAATTCAACCTGAGCCAATAGAATTTGCGATGCCAAGGATTGTTGTTGTACTTCTAAAGCCGGATCGCCGGAATTTTCAATCGAACCAATGATGGTTCCTTGTGATAGAAACGTTCCTGGCTTTAGATTGCGGGAAATTAAATTACCTTTGATTGGCGCTCGCACTGTAATAATTGGGGCATTGACATAGCCTTGATCGCTGATAACGTTATATTTATTTCGCCACAACGTCACTCCAGCAATGATTAGTATGCTAACCCCAAAGCCCAGGCGCAGTATGCGGAAAGCTGACTGGCGAGAGGTAGTAGTGGAGGAGTTTTTTATTTTTGGCCGCCAAAGTCTATGGTTAGAAACTAAGGTTTTATGAAAATCTGTCAACTTGTTAAGTCGCATTAAGATACCAAAAAGCTAAAATCATCAAACGTTATAGCGGTTTTCGATAGAGTGAGACACGCCATTGCTGAATCCCACCCCCCAGCGCCTGGCTGTAGGAGTTTGACGCTGTACCCCCCCTTGGCAAGCTACGGTGTACACATAAGTCGGGTCTGACTTCGTTTGAGTCCTTTGCGTCCCCAAAATCCCCCAATTCTGGTGGATTTTGAAGGGTTCGGCTCCCCCGGAATTGGGGGCTGGGGGGCAGTTTGTCGCTGATTGGGTTAG
>JBEIGU010000092.1:0-16539 GCA_040381765.1 Leptolyngbya sp. | reverse complement strand
GCGACCGTCCGTCTCCGCGTCCTCGCTATCCGACGGTCAAAAAACGAGCCTCGAAACGCAAAAAATCTGTAGTATCCCCTAGTCACTCGAATCCAACGGCAGCTTAGGTTCGAGGATATTTACAGCCAATCCCTTTGGTTCAACCCCGATGAGGGGTTGAGCAAGTTTTTCATGCTATCCAGTTGAGCAACGCTGGATAACAGTTAGTCCAAACTAGAGCATCTAGCTGGCGAATGGGTTTGTGTATTTGGTAGCGGTGTCAGGTGAGTGTTACAAAAGGACGATTATCCCGTCATAATCCCTGTCGGGCGGGAATAAAGTGATTTAGGCAGGGAAATGAGGCACTAGGGGTCAGCATTTAAAGGCCCTGCCAATAGTTAATTCCTAACTCCTGAATTCCTTAAGCCACTAGCGTGGGTACGCTTTTGCAGGCGGCTACGGCTATAGCTTTCGACTCAGAAGCATCTATCTTTTGTTCCTGCATCACGGTGATAGCCCGCCCGGCTCTAGCACCATTTTGGCCTTAAGGATAATCACCCCCTCCCGGTCTTGGTTTTCCCCTACCCCCAGCAAGGTCTGGTCAATAGCGGCTATCACCCGGTGGGGCACCCCCAGGGGTTGGGGCTGGGGAGAGGGGATTTTCTGGCCCAGCTGCCAGCGGTGGGCCAACTCAGGGTCCAGGGGGATGGCGGGCAGGTGTTGCAGGGCGGTGGCAGGGGGAATCAGGGGCAGGTCCGCCAGCCGATCCTGAACCGCCGCTAAAGGCAAGCTATCCGCTAGATCAAAGCCACCGCTGTGGGTACGCTGCAGGGCCGCCAGGGCGGCCCCGGGGCCCAGGCCTTGGCCCAGGTCCCGGGCCAGGGAGCGAATGTAGGTGCCGGGGCCACAGTCAATGGTGAGGTACAGGTCGGGGTGGGGGCCCGGTTGCCAACCGGTGACCTGCAATCGATGGATGGTTACCGATCGCGCCGCCGGGGTGACCACCTGGCCCCGCCGGGCCAGAGCGTAGAGCCGTTGCCCCCCCACCTGGAGAGCACTATAGGCTGGCGGCACCTGCTCAATCACCCCCAGAAACTCCGGCAGTCGTGCCTCAACCGCCGCCAGGGTGAGGCACGCCGCCCCCACCTCAGTCAGCACCACCCCCTCCAGATCATCGGTGCTGGTGGTGAGGCCAAAGCGAATCACCGCCCCGTAGGTCTTAGCGGTGGGCAGGTAGGGCAGCAGGCGGGTAGCCCGCCCCACCGCCATGGGCAGTACCCCAGTGGCCATCGGGTCCAGGGTGCCACCGTGGCCCACCTTTTTTACCCCAAGCCAGCGCCGCAGGCGAGCCACACAGTCGTGGGAGGTGACCCCCGCCGGCTTATTGAGGTTTAAAAACCCCTCCAAACAATCCATCGGTTCTCCCTGGGGGCTGTCTGCCACCGGTTTCGGTCCTATCATTCTGCCACGGCGATGCCCCGGGGTAGGCCTTGGTCTAGAATAGGGACGTGTTCCGCAAGGCTGCCACCCCATGACCGTTCGTGTTCGCATCGCCCCCAGCCCCACCGGCAATCTCCATATTGGTACCGCCCGCACGGCAGTTTTTAACTGGCTGTTTGCCCGCCACCATGGCGGTCAGTTTATTCTGCGTATCGAGGATACCGACCACGATCGCTCCCAACCGGAATTTACCGAGAATATCCTCACCGGGCTGCGGTGGCTCGGCCTGGATTGGGATGAGGGGCCGGTTTTCCAATCCCAGCGACTGGATCTCTACCGCCAGGCCATCCAAGCCCTGCTAGACCAGGGTTTAGCCTACCGCGCCTACGATACCCCCGAAGAACTGGAGGTGATGCGCCAGGCCATGAAGGACCAGGGCCTCGCCCCCCGCTACAACAATGGCCATCGCCACCTCACCCCAGAGCAACGGGCTGCCTTTGATGCGGCGGGGCGGCCGGCGGTGATCCGCTTCAAAATTGACGATCAGCGCCGCCTCACCTGGACCGATCTGGTGCGGGGGGCCGTCACCTGGCAAGCCCAGGACCTGGGGGGCGACATGGTGGTGGCCCGGGCCGCCACCGCTGGGGAGATTGGCCAACCCCTCTATAACCTGGCGGTGGTGGTAGACGACATTGACATGGCCATCACCCACGTGATTCGGGGGGAAGACCACATCGCCAACACCGCCAAGCAAATCCTGCTCTATGAGGCCCTGGGGGCGACGGTGCCCAGCTTTGCCCACACCCCCCTGATCTTGAACCAGAGCGGCCAGAAACTCTCCAAGCGGGATGGGGTGACCTCCATTTCCGACTTTGAGGCCATGGGGTTTGTGGCCCCCGCCCTAGCCAACTACATGACCTTGCTGGGCTGGTCGGCCCCCGATGGCCGGGAGCGGTTTAGCCTGGTGGAGGCCGCCGATTTATTTAGCTTTGACCGGGTCAACAAGGCTGGTGCCCGCTTTGATTGGGATAAGCTGGACTGGCTCAACGGCCAGTACCTGCACGACCTGGAGCCCGCCGCCCTGCTGGAATGGGTACAGCCCCAACTGCAGGGGGCGGGCTACGGTCCCTACGGGGAGGCCGATCGCCCCTGGTTGCTCGACCTGATGGCCCTGGTGGGCCCCAGCCTCACCCGCCTCACCGATGCCCTGGCCCAAAGCCAGCTGTTGCTCACGTCACAGCTGGACTACCAGGCCGATGCCCAGGCCCAACTGCAGCAGGCTGGGGTGGGGCCAGTGCTGGAGGCCATCCTCGCCGGCCTGACCAGCCCCCCGGCCCCCGACACCACCGCCGCCCTTAAGGCCCTGGTGGAGGAGGTGGTGCAGCATCAAAGGGTGAAAAAGGGGCTGGTGATGAAATCCCTGCGGGCCGCCCTGATGGGCACCCTACAGGGGCCCGACCTGATCGAGTCCTGGTGGATTTTACGACAGCGCCAGGTGGATGTATCCCGCCTGCAGGGGGCCCTGGCCCTGATCGCCTAGTTAGGGGGTTGCTCCGGGCTGGGCCCGCCAGGTGGCCAGTTCCTGCTGGGCCGCCGGGTAGGCTTGGGTGTCTGGGGGAATCAGCTCAGCGGCGGCGATCGCCCCAGGTAGTTGACCCTGGGCCGCCCGCACCCGGGCAATGGCCAGGATATCCCCACTCCACTGGTTAATCTGATCCTGGGCCTGGGCAAACTCCGGATAGTCGGGGGGAATTTGTTGCAGCAATCGGATAGCATCCCCGTAGGTAGTAGCTTGCTCGGGCTGGGGTAGGGTCTGGGCCTGCTGCAGGAGTTGCTGGTTAGTGGCTTCCTGTTGCCAGCGCTGCCAGGTGGCCTGGGCCTGGCCATAGACCTGGGGCTGGTCTTCGGGCACCAGATCCAGGGCCGCCACCGCCGCGGCCCGATTACCCTGGGCCGCCCGGGCTCGGGCCACATCTAAAATCATCCAACTCCAGCGCTCAATGGCGGCCTGGGCCTGGCCGTAGATCGGGTCATCGGGGGGGATCTGGCGGGCCATCTCGATGGCGTCGTTGAGAGAGGAGGCAGATAGGGGTTCCAGCAGGCCCTGGGCCTCCGTCAGCAGGATAGCGCCGGAACTCGAGCCAGGACCAGGGTCCGCTGCCGGGGCCAGGGTAGATCCTGTCTGAGCCTGGGGACGGGAGGAAAGACGCTGAACGAAAGAGTTCTGGGTACCCAGAAACAGCCCCAATAACCCCAATAGCAAAACCCCACTGGCCAGCCCTAACCCCCAGACCCAGCTGGGCCAACCCGATCGCGGCGGCGGCTGAGCGGGGGCGATCAGGGGCAGGGCGGGCTCAGGGGAGGTAGGGGGCAGGACCGGCTCCTGCACGGCGGCTTCTGGCCAGGGTAGAGAACTGGGGCGATCGCTGGGGGGAGCCAGTTCCCCCAGGTGATCGGCGGGCACCAACAGCAGAAACTTTTGGTCGGCGGGCACCACCGCCAGGGGGTTTTGTAGGGGCCGAAAATGGTGCTGACAGAGCTCTGGCACCCGGCGCTGCAGGTAGGCCACCATCTGGGACAGGGTCAGGCAGCCCTGAAACCGTAGCCCCTCGATCAGCGCTTCGGTGAAAAAACCATGGCGCACCGCCAGACTTTCCTGGGAAAACTGGTCGGGCTGGCAGGATAGAATCAGGGGCAGGTTCAGGCTTTTGGCTAATTCTAGAGTTTGCAGACCCAGCTGGCTAATTCCCTGGCCAGCCTGGGGACGGTGCATATCAAGGGTGACCAGCGATCGATGGGGGCCGGCGGCCAGCTTCTGGAGGAGGCCATCCAGGGGGAGGCCGGTCTCGCCGATCCGCTCAGGGTCAGCCTCAATTGGCAGGATATAGTCCTGGCCTTGCCAATGCACCCCACAGCCACTGAAGAAAAACCACACCAGGTCCTCAGATCCGGCCTGGTCACAGGTTTGTTTCAGGCGCTCCCAAATCACCCGGCGGCTGGGGAAGGCGGCCCCCGAGTAGATCATGGGAGCCACATCCGCCAGTAGGGCACAGTGCTGGGGCGGCAGACCCGCCTCACTAATTAGAAAGTCCCGCAGCTCCAGGGCGTCAAACTGGGCGTAGAGCAGTGGTTGTAGCTTTTCATACTGGTTGATGCCCACGATGATGGGCCGGTAACTGACCATGGTTTGGCGGTCTCCCCTGGTGACGGGTCTAGATCCTCTGGTTATACCAACAAAACGGGTGATTCTTTGCCATGGTACCGCAGGCGGGAGTCAACCATGGGCGGTTTAGCCCCAGCATCGGTGGAAATCAGCCGCCCCCGCTGGTCACACCAATGGCCTATCGCCCTGCATCATTTAGCTAACCAACCAAACAACTCACCCACCGTTAACTGCAACTCCTGGGCAAACAGTGGCACCGGTAACTTCATCTCCGGTTCATCCAGAAGCACCATTTCACCGCTGGGATAATAGACAAACACCGTGCGATCATCTGGATCAATCAGCCATCCCAGTAAGCCCCCATGCTTGAGACAATAAACAATATTTTTCACGACCTTTGTTTGGCTCTGATCGGGCGAGAGAATCTCGATAGTCCAATCCGGCACCAGCGGAAACACATTAGCAATCTCTCCCGATGGATCACAGGCAATCCGATCCCAGACAAACACACTTACATCCGGTACGATCGATCGGCTGCCAAAGGTGCAACGCAGCTCAGCAAATGCCCGCGCAATTTTGTCACCTCTCAGTTTCCCGTTAATCGTTGGTACTAATTCGCTCTGCACCGCACTATGCTTTCCCTGGGGCATCGGTTTTTGCCAAATCTCTCCATCAACAAATTCACTCGCAGGCTTCGTTTCTGGCATAGTCAGAAACTCCTCTAGCGTCAGGGATGGACTTGCAACGGGTGGTGTGGGTGCCTGAACCATAGGATTGCCTATTCCGATCGCAGGGGTCAAGTTTCTTACCCTATTCTAACCAACCGGGCTCTCTGGCACAGAGGCATAAAAGCCCTTAATGTTTTCCATAGCCCTGGCCACCGGCAAGGAAACCAAGGGGATCTAAACCACTAACCCAGTCCTAACTTCGACCGTTCAACTTTGTCCTGAGGGTTCTGGCTAAGGCTATAAATCTTGATAGATCACCCCCATGGGATTAACTCACCCAGGTGGAAGAAAGCTATTGCGACGTTTAGGGAAGTTGTCCTATGCTAGTAAGGTTGTGAAAAATCCTGGATTCTAGCCATGGCCGTCCCCAAGAAGAAAACCTCCAAGCAAAAACGTGATCAACGGCGCGCCACCTGGAAGCGCACCGCCGCCCTGCAGGCCAAGAAGGCCCTTTCCTTGGGTAAATCGGTCTTGACCGGCCGCTCCACCAGCTTTATCTATCCCACTGAAGAGGAGGACGAGGCGGAGGATTAGGGCCTAGATATGACCTAGATATAAGGTTGCTCCAGGTTAACCACTGGTGGTTTCAGGGAGGGCGTTCTTTCCACCTCCCCTGGGCTAGTTTCCTCTGGCGTCGGCTCTACCTCAAGCTCTGGACTGGGTAGGGTCGGCGCCAGGCTGGTTTCTGGGTCAAGCTGCTCTGGGGCCACCCTGGGTTGATTGCGGCCGTGGTCTCTGGGGCCAGCATAGGTAGGGGGTTGGGAGGATCTTCGCCGTCCTGTCCAGCCCTGGCGCCACCCTGGGACGGCGGGCTGGGCCAACTCGGGGGCTAACTCAGGCGCAGATTCACTCTCCAGGGCTCCAGGCAGAGGGGGCGGCTCAGCGGTCGTGGCCTCTAGCTCTGGTTCTGGGGCCGTGGTGGCTGGAGTGGACTCCGGCAAGGGTTCTTCCCTGATTTCTGGGAGGGTTGGGGAGGGGCTCAAGGGCACCACCGCTGACTCCGGGTCGATCATCGCCGCCGCCGGCTGGGCTAATTCCCCCTCAGGTTCCAGGGGGGCGGCATCCAAAGCCTCAGCCGGGGATAGGGGTGCTGGGTTTTCAGGGGAGGAGTTGGGGAGGGCTGCTCCATCGATATCCTGGCCATCACCCTCCAGCAGTTTCTCAGCCGCTTCCGTCTGGGGCTCTACCCCCGAGAGTACCTCAGGAGTTTCTTCCTCGGCTGCGGTTGTCTCGGGAAGAACAACTACAGGGGCCACGTCCTCGGGTTCAACCGCCTCCGGTTCAGCCGGCAGGGGAGGGGTATAGGTAGGGTCAACGATGCCCAGCACCTGCTCCAGGCCCAGTTCCCCCCGCACTAGTTTTGCCAGGGTATCTTCACCGCCGGGTTGGTAATCAATGGTGCGGACGGTGTTATTAAAGGGGTTGTCAATGGCTTGCCCTTGGGCATCGATCAGCTCCAGTTGTAACCAGTTGCGACCGGGTTTAAACCCCTTCAGGTAGATCGGTTGCCACTGGTCAAAGACAAAGCTTTGGCCGTTAATGGTGCAGCGCACCCGCCAGTCCGTCAGGGTATCATTGCCATCGGCCTGGGCACTGAGGTGGAGGGGGGCATTGGTGAGGTAGAAGTCCAGCATGATCGGCTCCGCCCCGTAGGTGCCCTGGGGACGACTGTAGGTGAGCAACGGCGCGCTGGCATTCACCTCCCGTTGGGGGGTCTGGGCGAAGACATGGAAGGTGCGTTGGTCAAAGGCGCCCTGGTTCTTAAAGCTTTCGTGCCAGGGTCGGGAGGCAAATACCCGCAGGGTGTGGGTGCCGGGGGATAGGTCGTTAAGGACGATGGGTTCAGATAGATCGTAGAGGGCCTGGTAGGGTTGATCGTCCAGGAAGAGATGCAGGTGAGGACCCAGTTGCCAGGTGGCGTCCTTGAATAGGGACAAGCCTCGCACCTGTAGCCGCACCGTCACGGAGGTGCCCTCTAGAATTTCCCCCGGTCTAGGACTGAGGATTCTCACCTGGGGAGTGTAGGCGTCAATAATCTGTTTTAAGGTGACCAGGGTCTCAGGGGGAGACACCTCCGCCACTTCACCAGTTAGGCGGTTGGGCTGTACCGACGGCTCCGTCAGCAGCGCTGTAGGTTGGGTGGGCCGGGCACAGCCCCCGCAAATGACTATGACTACAGCGAGTAGGGCAATTAGCCGTCTTCCCAGTCTGATCCAATGTGGTGATCTACCCATGACCCCAGGTTTACTCGAAACATTGCATTACTACCATAGGTCAGTTTTATCGATTTACGGCAGTGCGGTCCGGTAAGTCTAGCGATCTCTCTTCGGGTAGGCTAGCTCAGTACACCCGCGGCACAAAAAATTGCTCGTTTTGGGGGGGGCGTACGTAGTCGAAGGGGGGCTCCTTGCGGGGGGTTAATTCCAGGGGTTCAGGCGTCATATCAACGTAGGGAATCTTGGCCAGGATATGGCTGATGCAATTCAAGCGGGCCCGTTTCTTGTCGTTGGCCTCCACGGTAAACCAGGGGGCTTCAGGGATATTGGTGTGGGCAAACATCTGGTCCTTCGCCTGGGAGTACTCCACCCAGCGATCTCGGGATTCTAGATCCATGGGGCTGAGTTTCCAACGCCGGGCCGGGTCGGTGGTGCGGGATTGGAAGCGCCGCTCCTGCTCCTCATCACTAACGGAAAACCAATACTTCAATAGCACAATCCCCGATCGCACCAGCATGCGCTCAAACTCAGGACAGGTCTGCAGGAACTCTTGATACTGGGCCTCGGTACAGAAGCCCATCACCCGCTCCACCCCAGCCCGGTTGTACCAGCTGCGATCGAAGCAGACAATTTCCCCAGCGGCGGGCAGGTGGGCGACGTAGCGCTGGAAGTACCACTCGGTTTTCTCCCGATCACTGGGGGTGCCCAGGGCCACTACCCGGCAGCCGCGAGGGTTGAGGGGGTCGGTAATGCGTTTAATGGTGCCCCCCTTGCCAGCGGCATCCCGCCCTTCGAAGAGAATCACAATCCGGGTGCCGGTGTGCTTCACCCAATACTGCATTTTAACCAGTTCTATCTGGAGCCGGGCCAGCTCCCCTTCGTAAAAATTGCGGGGGAGCTTAGAGCTGCCCTCACCTTCGGAAATATAGTAGAAAACCGGCCTTTCGCTGGTCTGGGAGGCTTTTTTCTGGGCCTTGCCCTTGCCCTTTTTATGCTTAGCCACCTTGGTGCTAGGGGGCTTAGCAGCAGCGAGGGTGGCGGCCTTGGGACTATCCGGTTCTCCCTTGGAGGTGAGGTTCATGGCGGTGGGATGGCAACAGGTCAGGGATACGGAGGGCAGCAATGGCTTTGCCACCCCCTCGAAACTTACCTCAAGCGTAGCAAGTCCCAAAGGTTGTAACTGTATCAAGCTATCCCACCGGCAGGTTATGGGGGAGCCCAGTTAAAATTACTAAGGCGAAACTCCACCAACCCAGTCTCCTGAATCGGGCTGTAGCGCACTGAGATACTGTAGGTGCGGCGCCGGTACTCGAAAATCAGACTGGTGTCGATTTTCTGGCCCGTATCCACATTAAAGGAGGTTTGGAAGCCCACCAAGATAGGGCCATAGATCTGCTGCAAAATCCCCCCGGACAATACATTTTGGTCCACCGCCCGGTCAAACAGAAAGGGCGATCGACTATCCCCCACAAAGCTGCTGGAGAAACCCAGGTTAAACTGGGTGTAATCAAAGACATTTCTGGTCAGGCGACCAAATTGGCCATTTAGGCCCACCCGCCCCTCCAGAGACTCCTGCAAGTCGTTGCTGCTGTAGTAGGTAGCAATCCCCCGTAACCCCACCAGCAGGGAGAGGGATGGCACCAGGGGGCGAGCAACGTAACCCCTGGCCTCGGTGCTGTCAGGGGTCTGGGGTGTACCCTGCCAGAGGGTAAAACTGCGGTTGAGGTCCACCGCCCCCTGCAAACGGAACAGGCTGGTCAGCCCCAGGGTCGAGCCATCCTCTAGTAGATCCGGTTGATCGGTGTTGGCGGTGACGTACTGGCCAGCGGCCTGGTAGCTGAGGTTGATCTGGCTATCCCCCAGGGTAATCAGGGGAGATTGCAGCAGGACGCCAAGACTGCTTTGCACATCCTGAAACCCCAGGGAGCCGTTGAACAGGCGATCCCGATAGGTGTACTCCATGGTTAACCGGTGATCCCCCACCCACTGCTGCAGTCGCAGGCTCGCCCGTAACCGTTCCGTAACGTTACTCAGGTCTAGGCCAGGTAAGCTAAACACCCCGGTAAAACTGGTGCGGGGGCTGACCTGGCCGTTGAGGCGACCCACCAGCCCGAAGTTGGCGGGCTCAAACAGATTGAGACTGTCCCCCTGCAGCCAGCGAGATAGGTAAAGTTGGGGGGATAGGCTGAGCCGCCAGGAGCCCTCCTGAAGGACTTGAAACTCCCGGCCGATAAATAGGCCATCGCGATCGCGGCCATCGTAGCCAATGCTGGTGGGCAGGGGGTTAAAGGCATCCCGGGGCAGGCGGCCCCGCCGTAGCACATAGCAATTTCGCAGTAGGGGGATGGTGAGCCCCTGATCAAAGACCACCCGGGGGCCCTCGATACACACCTCATCCTCCTCGGGGTTGAGGGAGGTGATCCGCAGATGATTGCCCCGCAACTCTAGTTCAGGAGGGCTGAGGGGGTCGTTGGTCACCCTCAGATCGTCACCGTACCAACCATCGGCATCGAAGGCCAGACGACCGGCATGGAACCGCACCTGCCCAGCGCTGGGTGCCGTCCCCGGCTGGCTGGCGAGGGTACTGAAGGCCAGGTCCCCGGTATTGGTGATCTGGGAGAGAGAACCCACCCCCTGGCGCGGATCGTTGAGGGCAGATGGGGGGCGATCCGAGTCCTGCAGTAGGTTGCTGAAGTCGGTGCCCAGGGTCTCCAGGGCTAGCTGGCCCTGGGCATTGGTGAGGGTTCCGGCCCCCTGCAGCAGGTTATAGGTAAGGCGATCGCCGGCGATCGCCTGCTGGTTGCGATTCGCAATCACGTTGCCCTCGGCCCGCAGTTGGCGCTGGTTGAGGTTAACCCAGAGGCGATCGCTGGCCAGTTGACTACTTCCCAGTTGAGCCAGGACATTACCTCGAGCGCTGATGATCTGGCGCTCCACCTCGTATTCCTGGTGGTCGGCGGTTAACACCAGATCGGCGGCCCTGGAACTGACCGAACCACCCCCGCCATCGGAACCCCTGGTCCCCGCCGATCCATCGACCCAGTCTGACGGGCTAGGGGCGGGCAAGGGGATGGGGAAGGAGCCAGACCCTGCTGACGGGGCAAAGGGCTGGCCCACTGGGTTAACGCCACCATTGACCCAGAGCGGAGCCACGCCTGGGGATGGCATCACCAAACTGGGGGGGGCTGGGGGAATGGCCAGATCGGGGATGTCAGCCACAATAAACGGCAGGGGCATGCTCTAGGGGCACCTCGACAATAGTTCACGCTGATCAAGCCAGCAATTGGCTGATCAGTCAAGGTTGGCTGGTCAGCTGGGGCTCCCCGCCGGGTATCAGAATTAACACAAAAACAAAGCCCGACCAGCGGGCTTGGTAGAGCGGTAGCCAGGTGGTGTGGCCCCAGCCCCAAACGACGGACTGGAAACAAGCTAAAACCCCTCTCGAGATGGGGCTTTAGAGGATACAGCTGGTTCCAGGGGGTCTGGCTAAAGTCAAGATCACCCTGGCCCAGATCTATTCCATATCCTGGCGGCCCGGGTTACGGGAGGGGTCACCGTTCAGAAAACCAAAAATAAACAGGCCTACGAAAAAGGCCACCACCAGGTAAACCACAACTTTCAGGGTCAGCATCGTTCCATCTCCAATCGGCGGGTAAGGCCAGCCAGGAATCGGCTCAGGCAAGAGGCCCTGGCCCCAAGGCTGGTAATCTGGTCTTATCATATCGCCAAATGTTCGCTTCACCCCAGGTGACTGACCGTGGCCATGGATCGGTTAAAACCGCAGGCGTAGCCAGGCCCACAGCGATCGCAGCCAGGTTTCCAAGCCATGGAGCAGGCTATCTAGCAGGCGCAGCAGAATCATCAGGGGATGGTCGACGTAGTGCAGCAGCGTCGCCTCGGCCTCCAGGGCGGTGGCCTCCGGTAGGGCGGTGGGCCAGCTCAGCCCTGGCTGTTTCAGGGATGTCACTGGGGCAGCCGGACCTGGAGGCATGGGTTGTACCGGCGCTCCAGATCCCAGGGGGGGAGCAGTCGGTGGAGACCCTGGGGCCTCCGCCGGGGGTAATGGGGACAGCCGATCCGCTTCGCCGAATAAATTGGTGACGATGGCCAGGGGGCTGGTCTGCATCCAGGTGAGGGCCCCCCCTAGCCAGCGCCCCGGATGGATCGGGGGGCGCAGCAGGGATTGGGGTGTCGCCAGGGTAGGGCGATGCTGATGGTGGCCGTACTCCGCCAGCAATAGCCAGATAGCCTGCTCCAGCTGATGCCGTTGGTTGGTGGTGAGGTCGCTGACCACCTGATTAGTCGCAGCGACCAGCACCAGTTGACCACTGGCCAGGTCACAGGCCACCCCCTGGAGTGGGGCGGGCCAGGCCTGGTTCATCCAACTGGCGGGTACCAGGGCCGTCCGGACCCCAGAGCGATGGACAAACCGGGTGAAGCCCCGGTCTAGAGGGCTGGGGTTAACCAGGGCCGCCTCCCCCAGGCTGGGGAGGGAGAGCTGTAGGGCCAGGATCGGCCCATCGCTGGGCAAAGCCAGGGCGGGGCCGCCTCCCTGAGGCCTAAGCGCCGGCCTGATCGACGGCGACGGTAGGGATGGGGAGGCCGCCAGGGACGGGCGATGCTGATGGTGGCCATACTCCGCCAGCAATAGCCAGATAGCCTGCTCCAGCTGGTGCCGTTGATCGGCGGTGAGGTCGCTGACCACCTGATTAGTCGCCAGGACCAGCACCAGTTGACTACTGGCCAGGTCACAGGCCACCCCCTGCAGGGGGGTTGGCCAGACCCGGTCCATCCAACTGGCGGGCACCAGGGCCGACCGAGCTCGAGAGCGGTGGACAAACCGGCTGAGGGAACGGTCTAGAGGGCCAGGGCTAACCAGGCCATCCTGCCCTGGGCCAGGGATGGAGAGCAGGCAGGCCAAGATCGGGGCATCCCTGGGCAGGGCTGGGACAGGGCCGCGCCAGCCAGTCCGGAGAGTTTGCCTCAGACCGGAGCTGGGGAACCATTGCCCCAGGCGACGGCCGCTTTGCAGGACCAGATAGAGGGGATAAATTACCACCTGGGTGGCCCACACCAGGGTGGTGCGGCTCCAGCGCCCGGCGGTGCTGAGCCGCTGACGAACTCGACGGTAGGCGGCCAACAACCGATTCAGGGTTTGACTGCGCAGCGATCGCGAGGAGGAGGCCATGGCTTGGGGGCGCCCTGGTTACGTACACTAAGGGATACCTTGATCATACCGGAGCCATGACCCCCTCCCCTATTGATACAGATATTGACACTATGCTGAGTCGGCTGCGGGGGCTGAGCCAGGGGTCGGTACAGGGGGACTGGCGGCGAGCTCCCGAGACCGATGCCGCCACCACTGATCCCCCCTGGCAGCAGGATTGGGAGGGCTGGCCGCGATCGCCCCTCAACCCCCGCCACCATATTGCCTGGCCCGCCGGTCGGGTCTGCCTCTGGCTGCATCAGGTCTTCACCTGGCCGAGCCAACGCCAGGGCTACCCCCTGGCGGGCCAAGCTGCCTACCTGGGCCTGCGCTGGTGGGCCGATCAGGCGGAGATCTACGTGGAGGGCCGCCTGGTCCACAGCGGTGACCTGTTTGACTGCTGGACCCGCCTCCCCCTGACGGAGCAGGTGGTGCCGGGGCAGACTGTAGCGGTCTCCCTGAAGCTGATCAGCCCCGGCCATGACGTCGGCGCCCTGGTGGAGTCTCGACTGGAGTTCGTCGCCCCGGCGGGGCAGCCCCCGGAACCGGGCTTTGTGGCGGATGAACTGGCGGTGCTGGCTACCTACCTGGGGCGCTTTCACCCCGATCAACTACCCCCGTTACGCCAGCAACTGGCGGCTCTACCCTGGGCCGCAGTGGGGGACCGGCTCCGCTTTGATCAGGCCCTACAGGAGCTACGCCAGGCCCTGCTGACCTTCAGCCCCTGGCTAAAGCAACGCACCATTCACTGCCTCAGCCATGCCCACCTGGACCTGGCCTGGCTATGGCCGGTGGCCGACACCTGGGTGGCGGCGGAGCGCACCTTTGAGTCGGTGTTGGCCCTGCAGCAGGAGTTTCCCGAGCTCACCTTTAGCCAGTCCAGCCCCGCCCTGCTGGCCTGGGTGGAGGCCCATCGACCCCAGCTGTTTGAGGCCATCCAGGGGCAGGTGGCGGTGGGCCGGTGGGGGATTGATGCCGGCCTCTGGGTCGAACCCGACCTCAACCTGCTAGGGGGGGAGGCGATCGCCCGCCAACTGCTCTACGGCCAGCGCTATTGTCTGGAGAAGTTTGGCGCCGTCAGTGCCCTGGCCTGGTTACCAGATAGCTTTGGCTTCTCCTGGCAACTCCCCCAACTCTTAGGCCAGGCCGGGGTGCGTTTCTTTGCCACCCAAAAGCTACGCTGGAACGACACCAACCCCTTTCCCCACGATTTGTTTACCTGGCAAGGCCGGGATGGCAGTCAGATCCCCGCCCTCACCCTGCCGCCGATTGGCACCGATATTGATCCCCTGGCTATGGCCGCCTATGCCTGCGCCTGGGAGGCTAATACCGGCCAGGTCGATTGTCTGTGGCTACCTGGGGTAGGGGATCACGGCGGTGGCCCCAGTCGCCAGATGCTGCTCCAGGCTCGCCGCTGGGCCGAGTCCCCCTTCTTTCCCAGGTTGGTGTTTGGCCAGGCCCCACCGCTGCTGGAGCAGCTCACCCAGGCCGGTAGCACCAGCCTACCGGTGTGGCAGGATGAGCTCTACCTGGAGCTACACCGGGGCTGCTACACCACCCACGCCGACCAGAAGTACTATAACCGCCGCTGTGAGGATGCCCTCTACCAGGCGGAGCTGTGGGCCAGCCTGGCCGCCATCACCCTGCAGACGGACTACCCCCAGGCAGACCTGGAGGGGGCCTGGAAGCAGGTGTTGTTTAACCAGTTTCACGATATTTTGCCCGGATGCTCGATTCCGGAGGTGTTTGAGCAGGCCAACCAGGACTGGCGGGCCGCCCTGGGGACGGCCCAACAGGTCTTGAACACCGCCCTGAATCAGCTCGCGAATAGCTGTGCCCTGCCACCGTCGCCGCACCCCGAGGCCCAACCGGTGCTGCTGTTTAACAGCCTGAATTGGCCCCGGCGGGAGCTGGTGGAGCTACCCCTACCTGCCGGACCTGACCGCCCCTGGCAGGGGTTGGACGGCCAGGGGCAGCCCCTACCCACCCAGGTCAGTCAACCGCCGGGGGAGACAGTCCCCCGCTTGCTGATCCACTGCCCAGCTGTGCCCCCTCTGGGATACCGGCTAATCTGGCTGGTGCCGGCGTCCCCCTCCGCCGCCCCAGTGGTGCCGCCGGACTGGTGCTTAGCCAATGACCACCTGCAGGTCACCATCGATGGCCAGACGGGCAACATCGCCAATCTAGTGGATCGTCGCCGGGGGCAGGCGGTGCTCAGGGCGCCGGGGAACCAGCTCCAGGCCTTTGCCGATCAGGGGCAGTATTGGGATGCCTGGAATATTGCTCCCGACTATCAGGCCCATCCCCTGGAGGACTTTCACCTGGAGCAGATCCAGTGGCGGGAGTACGGCCCCTGCCGCCAAACCCTGCGGGTGGTGCGCCGCTTCCGCCGGTCCACCATCCTGCAGGACTATAGCCTGGCGGTGGACTCCCCCCTACTGGTGATTCACACTCAGGTGGACTGGCAGGAAAGTCAGGTGTTGGTCAAGGCCGCCTTTCCCTGGGCGGGGGAGGCCCCCCGGGCCAGCTACGAAATTCCCTTTGGAGCCATTGATCGGCCCACCACGGCACCCACCCCCCAGGATGCGGCCCGCTGGGAGGTGCCGGCCCTGCGCTGGGCAGACCTCAGCCAGGCGGAGGATGGCCTCAGCCTGTTAACCGACTGTAAACATGGCTTTGACACCACCCCCCGCCAACTCCGCCTCACCCTGCTAAAGTCCCCCCTTTGGCCCGATCCCCACGCCGATCGGGGGGGTCAGGAATTTACCTATGCCCTCTATCCCCACCCGGGGTCGTGGCAGCAAGCCGCCACGGTGCAGTGGGCCCGTAATTTGAGTATGCCCCTGCAGTGGCGATCGCCCCAGGTCACCCCCACCCCCGGTGCGCCGGATTGCCACAGTTTTCTCGATCTGGGGAACAACAGTTTAGTGTTAGCGGCCCTGAAGCGATCGCAGGACCACCCCCAGCGATTTATTCTGCGTCTCTACGAAAGTGCCGGCGATCAGAGCTTCTGCTACCCCTCACTGCCCTCCGGCTGGGGCTGGACTGGCCCTCTGGACCTGCTGGAAAGCTCTTTAGGGGAGACAACTCTCCAGGATAGGGTAGAAGTTAATCCCTGGCAAGTGATTACCCTGGCCCTGACGACTGACCAAACCCCGCTTTGAAACCCGACGGCCGGGTCAGGAATCAAGGGTAAGAGCTGATTGGTGCAGAAATTGGCTCGAGTCTCAAGTGAGACGACAGTAAGCCAAGTCCATGTTTAGAACCGTAGTTCTGCCCCCTCTCCTCCAGCTTCTCTGCCAAAGGACGTAACTTACTTCCCGAAGGTTAGGAAACTCCAGATTTCAAATTAGATAAGTCTTAACCTGGATAATTCACGAAGGATAGATAGATCACAGAAAAAAGAGCCTGAAACGCTTTAGAATCAGACTCTTCAACAAATTAAGTGCTTCTATTTTGCCATAACAGTGTGTAAAACGGATCTGCCGTTTGATTTTCCCCAGCCCCGCCCGCTGACCGTGCAGTTTTCGGATTTAGAATTGAGTTCAGACGCCGGCCTGCTGTTAGTGCGCCAGGCGGATGAGCGATTGGGACTCACCGCGGCCCTAGTAGGCTAGGGCGTAAGTTATTATCTTATCAGAACAGGAGTATGAATGGAGAGAGTGCCTTGCCCCACCCCCCGTGAAGTTAGAAGCAGACGAACGTGAGCAATTGGAACGTCTCATCAAGGGTCATAATACTGCTCAACAACTGGCGTTGAGAGCCCGAATTATCCTGCTTGCCGATGCGGGCAAGAATCATCGCGAG
>JBEIGU010000091.1:0-16553 GCA_040381765.1 Leptolyngbya sp. | reverse complement strand
TCTCCCAAAATCCGGGGCTTGAAGAAGCCTGAAACCCTTCTACCATAGGCACTTGAGTAGTTTCCGTCTTTGTTGGCAGTCCGAAGCCTGAAACCCTGATGAAATCTCACTTTCTCGGAGAACTTCCCACTGTCCAGTTAACATATTGATCCCCTTAAGTATAATTACGTCACGAAAATAAAATATATCCTGGAGTCGACTAACCCGCTCTGCGGCGGCAGACCCAGGGGGGATCGACTCTGCTACAGTCAAAAGGATGTAGGGAAAACCCCTAGTTTGCCCCCTAATAATTTGTCCCCTAATTGGATGCTGGCGATTCCCCATGGTTCCGTCTTCCCCTGCCTCTGATCAGTCCGATGGTTCCCCCGCTGGTGGGGGTAGGGGGTTGGTGAGTCGGCTCCTGCCCCCGGCCATTCGGCTTTGGCTCCATTCCCAGCTGGATCACCTGGAGGATTTAGACTTTCGAATTGAGGGCCGCGATCGCCAGATTCTCTCCGGCTACCTGCCCCAGGTCAGCCTTTCCGCCTCCCAGGCGGTCTATCAAGGGCTGCGGGTAAGTTGGGCGGAGGTCAGGGCGGAGGAGATTTACCTCAACCTGGGGCAGGTAATCCGGGGCAAGGCCCTGCGGCTATTGCAGCCTTTCCCGGTGAGGGGCCTGGTATACCTAAATCGGGAGGATCTGCGAGCCTCCCTCCAGGCTCCCCTGCTGGCCCAGGGGTTGGGGGAAGTGCTGGGGCAATTGGGGCAAAGCCTCCCCCCCGCCTCGGCGGTGAGGGATCTGACCCTGGGGGAGGGCTGGCTGGGGGTAACCTGGGGCGACCTGGAGGCGCCGGACCAGCAGCTCAGGTTACGGACGGGGCTGGGTATGCGGGAGCAACGCTGGCTTGCCCTGGATCAGCCCACCGTCACCACCGGGCAACCGGGCCAGTGGTCGCCCCCCCAAGTGCTGGCGGACCTCACCCTGGATCTGGGCCCGGCCACGGCGATCGATCACTTCTCCGTTACCCCCGATCACATTGAGATCGGGGGAGTGGTCAGGGTCATACCGGCGGCTGCCTAGCCCCTGGGTGAAGCCCTGTCAAACCCACCTCGTTGATCTCCATGTCCTAGGGTCCCACGCCGATGTCCTCCCTTCTTGCCACCACCCTGACCGAGATTCAGGGCTATCACCAGGAGCTGGAGGAGCTACTGATCTATGGCGATAGTTTTCAAGACAGCATCGGCCGGGCCTTTCGCCACCTCCTGGTCGGCCTTAGTAGCCAACCGCCAGGGCCGGTTTCCTCCCTGTACGCTAGCTGGTTTCAGGCCCTGGCGGAGACCGGCGAACCCTGGCAAAACTACGTTATCGAACAGGTGCTGCTGGCCGATAACCCCTTTACCCGCCAGGTGCAGCGCCAGGGTCTGGAAAAGCTCCCCGCCGCCCTGGTGGAGGCGGTCTGTGGAGATCTGACTCACCTGCAGAGCCTCTACCATCTCGATCCCCAACAGGTAGCGACCTGGGTGGCCCGGGTGGGGGAGTTACCCCGAGTACCGGTGGTCTGGCGAGTCTCCAGCCCCAGCCCTACGGCCTTTAGCTTCTCTGCCGATCTAGCCTGGCTGGAGTCCCTGCCGGCCCTGGCCCACCATTACCGGTGTCATGGGGTGGGGGTCCTGGCCCAGTATGGTGCCCTGGGCTGGCAGGGGGGTCAGCTGCGGGGCATGGCCCACCCTGATCCGATTCGCCTGGAGCAGCTGGCGGCCTACGATCGCCCCCGTCAGCTGTTGATCCAAAACACCGAAGCCCTCCTGCGGGGCTACAGCGCTCTCAATGTCTTGCTCTACGGCAGTCGGGGTACTGGCAAGTCCTCCCTGGTGAAGGCCCTGTTAAACCAGTACCGCCACCAGGGGCTGCGGTTGGTGGAGGTGCCCAAGGCCGACCTGCCCCATTTACCTGACATCCTGGAGGTGCTGCGCCCCGCCCCCCAGAAGTTCATTATTTTTGTCGATGATCTCTCCTTTGAGGAGGATGACGACGGCTTTAAAGCTCTGAAGGTGGTGCTGGAGGGGGGCGTCACCGCCCGGCCCGACCATGTGGTGGTCTATGCCACCTCTAACCGCCGTCACCTGGTGCGAGAGTACTTTAGCGATCGCCCCCGCCCCAGCGACCAGGAAGAGGTACAGGCCTGGGACACGGTGCAGGAGAAACTCTCCTTCAGCGATCGCTTCGGCCTCACCCTCACCTTCGAGCCCCCCGACCAACCCACCTACCTGGCCATCGTTCACCACCTGGCGGAGCAAGCCGGGCTGCCTCTAGATCGGGAACAGCTGGAGGCCCAGGCACTACGGTGGGCCACCCAGCATAACGGCCGATCGGGTCGTAGCGCCCGTCAGTTCATCGACTGGCTGCGGGCCCAGGGGGCGATCGCAGGCCCCCACCCCTGAGGTCTGGGGGTTACCCTAGAAACAGCTGGTAGGCCGGGTTTTGACTTTCATCCCAGTATGGGTAGCCCAGGCTATCTAGAAAGGTTTGCCACTGCTCCATTTCGTCGGTGGGTACCTGGATACCGGCCAGAATGCGACCGTAGTCCGACCCATTGTTACGGTAGTGGAATAGGCTGATGTTCCAGTCGGGGCTCATGGCACTGACAAACCGCATCAAGGCGCCGGGCCGCTCGGGAAACTCAAAGCGATAGATCAGTTCATCCTGGGCCAGGGCAGACTTACCCCCCACCATGTGGCGCAGGTGCAACTTGGCCAATTCATCGTTGGAGAGGTTGAGGGTTTTGAGGCCGTGGGCTTCGAAGAGGTCCGCCATGGCCTGGGCATCGGCCCGGCCCTGTACCTCCAGACCCACAAAAATATGGGCCTCCCGCTGGTCAGCAATGCGGTAGTTAAACTCCGTCAGGCTCCGGGTTCCCAGGCATTGGCAAAAGGCCCTCAGGCTACCGGGGGTTTCCGGGATGGTGACGGCGAAGATCGCCTCCCGCTGTTCCCCCAACTCGGCCCGCTCCGCCACAAAGCGCAGGCGATCAAAGTTCATATTGGCCCCACAGGCCACCGCCACCAGGGTCTGGTCGGTGATGGCGGTGGCCTCTACGTAGGCCTTGGCACCGGCGATCGCCAGGGCCCCCGCCGGTTCTAGAATCGATCGGGTGTCCTCAAATACATCCTTGATGGCGGCACAGGTATCATCCGTGCCCACTAGAATAATGTCGTCCAGGTATTGCTGGCAGAGGCGAAAGGTTTCCTCCCCCACCTGGCGCACCGCCACCCCATCGGCAAATAACCCCACCTGCTGCAGCCGCAGCCGCTTTCCCAGCCGCAGTGACTGGGCCATGGCATCGGCATCCACCGGTTCTACCCCGATAATTTTGATCTCCGGCCGCAGTTGCTTGACATAGGCCGCAATGCCCGAGATCAGGCCGCCCCCGCCAATCGCTACGAAAATGGCGTGGATGGGCTGGGGATGCTGGCGCAAAATCTCCATGGCGATGGTGCCCTGGCCGGCAATCACATCGGGGTCATCAAAGGGATGGATAAAGGTGAGCCCCTGTTCCGCCGCCAGCTGACAGGCATGGCCGTAGGCATCGTCGTAGGTTTCACCGTAAAGCACCACCTCCGCCCCCCGGCGCTTGACAGCGTGCACCTTCAGGGCTGGCGTGGTGGTGGGCATGACAATAACCGCCCGGGTACCCAGCTGTTTGGCCCCCAGGGCCACCCCCTGGGCGTGGTTACCGGCGGAGGAGGCAATCACCCCCTGGGCCAGTTGATCGGCGGTCAATTGGGCCATTTTGTTGTAGGCCCCCCGCAGCTTAAAGGAGAACACCGACTGCATATCCTCCCGCTTCAGCAGCAGCCGGTTTTGCAACCGGGCGGAAAGGTTGACCGCCAATTCCAGGGGGGTTTCCTGGGCAATGTCATAAACCCGGGTGGTGAGGATCCGTTTCAGGTAGTCGATAGCCATGGAAGGAGAACGGGGTAAACCTCCATTCTAGAGTCCTGTTGGGGTCAACCTTGTAGAGGAAATTTCTGCAGGTGTTAAGTGAAATCTTGACTACTTCAATCCCCTAAAACTCAGCTGTCTTGTTTAGCGCTGAAAGTAGTTAGGGACCAACTTAATGATAGTTTGATGACAGGATGATAGATGATAGTAGCGGGGGAATTTTTTCCCCGATGTTCGACGACTTGACTACTGCAGGCGTCTTAAGTCTATTGAGGTAATCCTCTTATGCCATTCACGATCGATTCAGCCCGTAATATTTTCCCCAGTACCCTATCTGCTGATGCTGTACCAGCCACCATTGCTCGGTTCACTCAACTGAGTGCGGAGGATCAACTGGCCCTGATCTGGTTTGCCTATCTTGAGATGGGTAAGACGATCACCATCGCGGCACCAGGAGCCGCCAATATGCAGTTTGCAGAGGGCACGCTAGATCAAATTCGGCAGATGTCATTTGGTGATCAATCCCAGGTCATGTGTGACCTGGCCAATCGGGCCGATACCCCGATTAGCAGAACCTATGCCACCTGGTCAGCCAACATCAAGTTAGGGTTTTGGTTTCGGCTAGGGCAGTGGATGGAGCAGGGCTTTGTCGCTCCTATTCCCGATGGATACCAGCTCTCCGCGAATGCGGCTGCAGTCCTGCAGGCGATTCGCAATCTGGATTCTGGCCAACAGATTACCGTCCTACGCAACGCCGTGGTTGACATGGGGTTTGACTCAGCCAAGTTGGGTAATGTGGGGCGGGTGAGTGAACCGGTGGTGGTACCCCAGGCCATTGCCCAACGCAGTCGGGTCACCATTGAAGGGGTGGATAACCCGACGGTGCTGAGCTACATGGATAACTTGAACGCCAATGATTTTGACACCCTGATTGAATTGTTCACCTCCGATGGCGCTCTGCAGCCCCCCTTCCAAAAGCCAATTATTGGTAAGGAGTCCGTACTGCGCTTTTTCAAGGAAGATTGTCAGAACCTGAAACTGTTGCCAGAGGTAGGTGTGGTGGAGCCAGCCCAGGATGGCTATACCCAGATTAAGGTTACCGGTAAAGTCCAAACCCCCTGGTTTGGCGCTGGTGTGGGGATGAATATGGCCTGGAGATTTCTATTGACTCCAGAGAATAAAATTTTCTTTGTTGCCATTGATTTACTGGCTTCTCCGAAGGAATTAATTAATCTAGTTCGCTAGGGAGAGCTGGCTGGGGCTGTCTTTAGAATAAGACGCATCAACCCTTTAAAGACGCTCTCCCGGAGGGCGTCTTTTTTATCTTTTTTATAGCGGTTCTCATGCAGATGTTACACAGATCAATTAGCCAATCCTAGGAATTCAAGGATTTCTGCTAGTTGAGTCGTATCTCATTTGTCTAGAAACCACTATAGATGCTGTTCAAGAAGCCAATTTCTGGTTAAGGGTGGGAAAGACAAATGAGTGACATATCCTGGTCTGACGCTGAGAAAGAAATCGCCCGAACTGCCTTTGAAAAGGCCTATGGGCGAGAAATTGCTGTACTGATTCAAGAGGTTAGGGCCCAGGCTACCTCCCTTTCTGAGTTGGAGGATCTGTGGAACCTACATGATTTTTTAAGTGCCAGAAGACACGATGTAGACGGTAAATACGACTATCGCGATTCAGTGTTAGTCTTTGTTTTCTCCCGCCTGGTAAAGGAGGGCTGGCTCCATCTGGAGGAGCTAGACGGGTTGGAAGAGGGTAAGTTATCAAAAATAGCTGTCCTGGCTCGTATGTAGGTTAGATGATCGCCCCCTTGCCCTAAGCCGAGGGGGCGACCGTTTAGGGGCTCCTGCTGAATTTTGATTCCTGAGCCTGAGGGTAGAGGTCCAGCCACTAAACCTAAGAGGTTGTTTGAAAAGCCAAAGAGAGTCTCAAATTATACCTATGGAGTAGGATAATCACCACAAAATTCAGTATTTTAGCTGCCCCCTGGCGGCGAACTATACCTGGGACAGCGGTTTTCAAACAACCTCTAAGCTAGATAACACCCAACTAGGCTGGAGTCATCATTAGTACCAAAGCTCGTTTATCCAGGGCTTGCACCTTGCCGGCATCGCCAATATCTTGAACGATCCGATCCAGTAGTTCTCCGGCCCGGTCACGGTGTTGGTGCTCCCGGCCCCGCAGGCGAATTAAAAATTTGACGGAGTCACCCTTGGAGAGCCACTCAATGGATCGTTTGATCCTCAATTGGTAGTCGGATTCCCCAACGTTAGGCCGCAGCTTAACTTCCTTAAGGGTGGGCTTGGCGCTCTGCTTCTGCCGCTTGCTTTGCTGGTACTGCAGCTTGCCGTAATCTAAAATTTTTGCCACTGGGGCATCTTTGCCATCGGAAACCACCACCAGATCCAGCCCCTCATCCTCCGCCAGTTTGAGGGCATCACGGGTATCAATCAGACCTCGGTTTTGGTTTTCATGGTCGATCAGGAGCACCTGCGGTGCGCGGATTTGCCGGTTTACCAGTTGAGTCTTAGAAATAAGTCCTTCCTCCGAGAATTCGACGGTCTAATCGAGGGGTGGAGAAAGGAACAGGCTGGTCAACTGATTTCGCAACCCGGTTTTCCTCCCTAACGTCTCCCCCAGTGGGGAAGGGTTTACCCGGCTCGACTAGGGTTATTACTACCATAGCCTAGCTTTTGTGGGATGGTGCTATGGCCATAGCAGGTCTTAACAAATACGCCGCCCAGCCCTAGCGATCGCTGATCATGGCCTCCTGGGGGGCTCCGGTTTTCCAGCCCTAACCTAAAATTTGGGCATATCCCTACCCAGTTCCAGGAGGAGTGCAGCCATGGCTACCCCCATCCATCACCACAACGGCATTTTCGCCGAGGCGGTGTTTACCCGCCCCGCCGACGGGGCCGAGCTCAGCAGCCCGATTCTGGTGGTGGGCGGGTCAACGGCGGCCTACAGCGCCACCCTGACCGCTCTGGATCTGAAGCTGGCGGTCTGTTTAGTGCAACCCCAGGCGGTGGTGGGGGGCCAGTTTACCGCCCAGGCCCTGCCCGCCTCCGACGATGGTGATCTCCTCCCCACTAAGGCCAGTCTGTACACCGTGGCCGGGGAAGAATTTGCCATTTCCCGCCGCCAGCGGCAATTCCGCCAGCGTCTACGGCAATTACAGCCGGTGGCTAACCGCCCGGTGGCTAACCCCGGCGGCGGATGGGTTAGCCCCCTGTCCACCACCCCGGTGGTGGCGGCAACCGCCATGAATGAGGCCCTGATTCCCTACCTGGCCAGTGGGCAGCTGCAGATCATTCCCTTTGCCGAACCGGAGGAGGGGGTAATGGATAACAGCGGTGAACGGCCCCGGTTGGTGGGGAT
Organism: Leptolyngbya sp.; assembly: GCA_040381765.1. Taxonomy (GTDB): domain Bacteria; phylum Cyanobacteriota; class Cyanobacteriia; order Phormidesmidales; family Phormidesmidaceae; genus Nodosilinea. The sequence continues at coordinate 9,244 of JBEIGU010000091.1, read as the reverse complement.
GGTCTGTCGCGATCGACGGACGGGGCATCGGTTTACGGTGAGGGCCCAGGTCACCATTGAGGCTACGGACCTGGGGGATCTGCTGGAGGTCGCTAACATCCCCTCCCGGGTGGGGCAGGAAGGCCGCCAGGAGACCGGCGAAGCGATTTTGCCGGAGGAGGCCCGACCCGCCTGTCAACAGTCCTTTACCTTTGACGTGGTGGTGGAATACACAGAGAAGGGGAAGGGGGTGCCGATCGGCAAGCCCGATGGCTTTGGCCAGATGGCCTGGCTCAACCTGCAGGAATTTACCGGCAATTTTTGGATCAAAGCCCACCCCGAAAAGTGGCAAAAGTGGGACTTTCTCAGTGACTTTGGGATCTTTCGCTACCGTCGCCTGCTGCGGGTCAAACCCCAGGAAAAAACCGTCTGTCCGGGGGATGTGGCGGTACTCAACTGGGGCACCTCCAGCGAACCCGATCGCCCCCTTTGCTGCGGTAATGACTACCGGGCGGGGCGGCTGGTGGGGGTCAGCCGGGAGGAACGCCAGCTGCACATCCAGCGGGCTCGCCAGCGGGCCCAGGCCTACGTCCATTACCTGCAAACCCATGGGGTGCCGGACCTCAAGCCCCGGGGGGACCTCACCTGGACCGCGGATGGCATCGCCCTGGAGCCTTATATTCGGGAGGCTCGTCGCGGCATTGCCCTGACCACCATCCGCCATGAGGACGTGGCGGAGCGGTTTTTCCCCAACCAGGCCCGGGCCCACTGTTTCCAGGACTCCCTTGGAATTGGCCAGTACCACTACCTAGACCTGCACGGCAACGACGCTAAGGGCCATGTCAGCCCCAAGGACAAGGATGTGGCGGCCCTGCCCTTTACCCTGCCCCTGGGGGCCCTGGTACCGGTGGCCACCGATGGCCTGGTGTTATCGGCCAAGAGCATTGGCACCACCCACATCACCAATGCGGCCTACCGCATGCACCCGATCGAGTGGGGCATTGGCGAGGCTAGCGGGGTGCTGGCGGCGGTGGCGGTCCAGACCGGCCTATCCCCCCGGGCCCTGGCCAGCTCGGAGGCCCAGGTCCGCAGCATCCAGGGCCTGGCCACCGGTCGGGGCATGCCCATTTTTTGGTTCAATGACATCAGCCACGATGACCCAGATTTTGAGGCGATTCAGGTACTGGCGGCGGCGGATATCATCCGCAGTGAAAATGCCGAAAACCTTAACTTCCGCCCCTACGGCCAGGTCAGCCGGGCGGGGGTGGCGGCGGCCCTGGTGAAGGTGCTGAAGTTGCCCCCCCACAGCCCCTCCCAACCCAGCTTTAGGGATGTGGGGCGGGGGCAACACTGGGCATATGGGGCGATCGAAACCCTCTACGCCCATGGTTTGGTAGCGGGGGTGGGGGGAAACCAGTTCGCCCCCGATCGCCCCATCACCCGGGCCCAGATGGCCGCCCTGCTGCAACAGGCCATGCCGGAGTTGGGGGAACTCTGGCGCCGCATCCCCAGGGATCAGCAGCATCTGCAACGCCGGGAACTCTCGCGGTGGTTGTACGAACTCCTCAAGCACCGCCTAGGGCTGCAGCCGCAGGATCAGGGCGATCGCCAGGGGAGCCAGCCCCAGGGCGGGTAAGAAGGAGGCCAGCCGAATCTGCACCACCTGCAGCAGGGTCAGACCCAGGGCCACAATCATCAAGCCCCCCACCCCGGTGATGATCAAAATATAGGGGTTGGTGGCGGGGTCGGCCACCGCCCAACCAGAGACACTGGCCAGTATAGACAGGCTGCCCTGCACCACCAGCACCGACAGAGCCGAGAACCCCACCCCCACCCCGTAGCTACTGGTCAGGGCAATGGCGGCCAGCCCATCCATGGTGGCCTTCAGGGTGAGCAGGGTAGGGTCTCCCGCCAGGCCATTATTGAGGCTCCCTAAAATCGCCATGGGGCCAATGCAAAACAGCAGGCTGGCGGAGACAAACCCCTCGGTAAACTGACCGCCCCCCTTCAGCCGGGCCTTGAGGCCATCGCCAAGGGCGGTGAGGCGGCCCTCCAGTTGCCCCCACTCCCCCAGGCTGCCCCCCGCCACCAGGGCCAGCAACCCGAGAATGATACCGTCCATGGGGCCTGCCTTAAGCCGGGATAGGCTCTGACCCATGGTTACCCCCAGCACCAGGGTGACCAGCCCCAGGGCCTGGGTAATCAGGGTTTGGGTGGCGGAGGAGAGACGGCGTCGCAGGGTCAAGCCCAGCACTGTTCCCAGGATAATGGTCAGCAGATTAATCCAGGTGCCGCTGGTTTTGGCCCACAGGCTCAGCATAGGGTTGCTTCCGGTAAGTCGTTGTTGTGGCCTTTTGAATAGCCTTACCTTCCCACCCTACCCCGCCTCCATCCCCCTGTCATAGAGCAGGGCCGTATCGGTGTAGCCCTGGCCAGCCCCCTGGGGCCAGGCTATACCGGTGAAAGCTAGGGCAGGCTAGGGGTTCTGACTGGCCACCGCCCCCTGCAAGGGGGCTAGGGCTATAGTAAGATGATTAAACGTTAATCTTTGTAACATGAGCCTTGGTGTTCAGGGTAGGAGTCAACATGGGCCGCAAGCAGGCGATCGTCATCGGGGCAGGAATGGGTGGGCTAGCCATGGGCATTCGCCTGCAAAGTCTGGGCTTTGACACCACCCTGGTGGAAAAGCTCGATGCCCCCGGGGGGCGGGCCTACGTCCGTCACCAGGAGGGCTTTAGCTTCGACATGGGGCCGACGGTGATTACGGTGCCCCACTTCATTGAGGAGCTCTTCGCCCTGGAGCGGGACTGCGCCGACCTGACCAGCCCCGACTTTCCAGCGGCCATCGTCGATGAGAGCAAGCGCATCACCAGCGGCGTATCCGGGGGGCCCCACACCAGTCGCTACGTCAAAATCGTGCCCATTCTGCCCTTCTACCGCATCTATTTTGATGATGGCAGCTACTTTGACTACGATGGCGACCCTGACCACACCCGCGAACAAATCCAAGCCCTGGGGGAACCGGGGGATCTGGAGGGCTACGCCCAGTTTGAAAAGGCGGCCCGGGCGATTTTTGAGCGGGGCTTTTTAGAGCTGGGCTACACCCACTTTGGCACCATGGGCGACATGCTGAAGGTGGCCCCCGATCTGCTGCGGCTGGACGCGGTGCGCAACCTGTTTCGGTTTAGCAGTCGCTACTTTAAGAGCGACAAACTACGCCAGGTGTTTAGCTTTGAAACCCTACTGGTGGGAGGTAACCCCCTGACGGTGCCGGCCATCTACGCCATGATCCACTTCGTGGAAAAGACCTGGGGCATTCACTTCGCCATGGGGGGCACAGGGGCCCTGGTGCAGGGCTTTGTTAAGAAGTTTCAAGACCTGGGGGGCACGGTGATTTACAATGCCCCGGTCGCTCAGATCAATGTCCGTCGCCAGGGCAAACAGAAACTCGCCACCGGGGTCACCCTGGCGGATGGTCGGGTGCTCGGGGCGGATCTGGTGGTATCCAATGCTGACTGGGCCAACACCTACCGCCAGCTGATCGACCCCCAGTATCGCTTTTGGAACAGTAACCTGCGGGTCAAGTTAACCCAACAGTCCATGTCCCTGTTTGTGATCTATTTCGGCTTCAGGGCCAACGGGGAGGAGGCGGAAAAACTACGCCACCACACCATCATCCTGGGGCCCCGCTACGAGGAACTGCTGCGGGATATCTTTGGCCGCAAGGTCTTAGCTAAGGACTTTTCCCAGTACCTGCACCTGCCCACCCTCACCGACCCCTCCCTGGCGCCGCCGGGGCACCATGCCGCCTATACCCTGCTGCCGGTGCCCCACAATGGTTCGGGCCTGGACTGGTCCCAGGTGGGCGATCGCCTGGTGGATACCGTCTTCACCTTCCTGGAGGAGCGCGGCTACCTACCCAACCTGAAGCAGCGCCTGGTCTGCCATAGCTACGTCACCCCTGACTATTTTGAGGAGCATCTCAGTTCCTACCTGGGTAACGCCTTTGGCCCCGAACCCCTACTGGTGCAGTCTGCCTTTTTCCGGCCCCACAACCGCAGCGAAGACATTGCCAACCTCTACCTGGTGGGGGCCGGCACCCAGCCCGGGGCCGGTACCCCCAGTGTGATGATGTCAGCCAAGATGGCCGCCCGCCTGGTGGCGGAGGACTTCGCCATTGAATCGGCGATCGTCGGGGGCCGGGCCCAGGCCGAACTCAACTACCGCTAGGCGCTTCTATGGCAACCCCTGCCCCCCGGTTGTGGCTGGACCTGCGTCGCTTTGCCGGGGCCTACCTGATGTACTTTCTACCGGTCGGGTTCCTGGTCTACCTGACCCTGGAAAGTTATCAGATCGACTTCCGCAGTTTTTATCTGGCGGGTAAATCGGTGGTGCTGGGCCTGGACCCCTACCTCAACTACGTCGGCCTGCGGCCCGAGTTCTACGGACCAATGAACTCGGAAACCGCTCCCTTCTCCGGCTTTCGTTACCCTCCTCTGGCGGCCCTCGCCTTTGCCCCCCTGGGAGCCCTACCCTACCCCGTGGCCAAGGGGGTTTTTACCCTGGCCATGGTGCTGTTGCTGGGGTTAATTAGTTTTGCCATGGTGCGCCGCAGTCAGTTCACCCTGCCGGGGGAAGCCCTTTTGTTTATGCTGGTGAGTTTTCCCGTGCTGGCCACGGTGGAGCGGGGGCAGGTGGACAGCCTGGTACTCTACCTCACCCTGCTGGCCTACTGGGGCGGGGGGCGGCGACCAGTCCTGTCGGCCCTGGCCCTGGCCCTGGCCAGTCTGCTGAAGCTGTTTCCCATCCTGGTGGTATTGTTCTACGGTTGGCGCCGGCAGTGGGGCATGGTGCTCTCCACCCTGGCCTGGCTCGGCGGCCTACTGGCCCTGCCCTACCTCCACTTTGGCCCCACCGTCTATTGGCACTTTCTGCAGCGCACCCTACCCGCCCAACTGGGGCAGATCGCCACCGATCTACCCCTGCAGCTCCATGGTCAGGGCATTGCCCTGGGGAAAATTGTGCAGTCCATCGATGCCCCTGACCTGTTGGTCAGCCATGACTTTGTCAACGGTTATATGAACCCCCTGCTCAGCAGCCATACTGGCGGAGCGGTGGTGGCCGGGGCGATCGCCACGGTTATCCTGCTGTGGGTCACCCGGAAATCTCCGAGGGACCTACAGTTCTACGCCTTTTTGACGGTGATTAACCTCTACAACCCGGTGGCCTGGATCATGGGCCTGGTCTGGTACCTGCCCTTGTTTCTCTATCTGTACCCGAGCCTGAGGAAGGGGGGCCAGGTGCTGATCTTACTGCCCCTGTTCCTGCCTCCCTTTCTGAACAGCAACGCCATCCTGGCCTACCTGATCGCCCTGACCCTGGGCCTCACCTACCGCCTGCCAGATCTACAGCGGGCCCTGATGCGCCCCCCCATGCCGATCGAGTCATCCCCCTAACCCCCATCAACCGGTATTGCGCATGCCGGCAGCAATGCCATTGATGGTCAATAGGGCGCCCCGGAGCAGCTCACTCTGGCTGTAACGGGAGCGGATAATGCCGGTGGCGGCTTGGTCCTTATACTGGCGGAGCCGTTTTAGTAGAGCCACCTGCAAAAACCCCAGGGGGACAATGGTGCCATTGCGCAGGTAGACCGATCGCTGCAACTCTGGCGACCCATCCAATAACCGTTCGTGGCCAGTAATCTGGAGAATCTTATCCCGGGTCAGGTAAAACTCCTGGGAAATGGCGTTAAACAAATGGGCAAACCGTTCCAGATCCTCGGGGTTGGTCAACTCCCGCATGTAATGTTCGGCGATCTGCAGATCCACCTTAGCCAGGGTCATTTCCGCCTTGGAGATCACCATTTTGAAGAAGGACCACTTGTGGTAGAAATACCGCAGTAGCTTCAGGTGTTGCTCCGGCTCCTCCTGCAAAAACTCCTCCAGGGCCGTACCCACCCCATACCAGGAGGGCAGCAGGAAGCGGGCTTGGGTCCAGCTAAACACCCAGGGAATGGCCCGCAGGCTGCCCAGGTCCTTACGGCCGCCGCGACGGGAGGGGCGAGAGCTGATTTGCAGCTGACTAATTTCCTGGATGGGGGTGACCTGATGGAAGAAGTCTACCAGGTCCGGTTGTTCATAGATCAGCTGGCGGTAATGGCGACGGGATCGGGCCGCCAGTTCCTCCATGGTCTCGTTCCAGGGTTGGATGTCGTCAAAGCTATTGCCCAGAATGCTGGCCTGTAACACGGCGGAGGTGACGGTTTCCAGGTTGTAGAGGGCCAGGTCCGCCAGGTTGTACTTGGAGGCCAGTACCTCCCCCTGCTCGGTAATTTTAATTCGGCCCTTAATGCTACGGCCTGGCTGGGCCAGAATCGCCTCGTAGGCCGGGCCGCCCCCCCGACCGACCGACCCACCCCGACCATGGAAAATCCGCAGGGCGACGCCAAACCGATCGGCGGTGGACTGCAGGGCCTGCTGGGCTTTGTGAATTTCCCAGTTACTACTGAGAAAGCCAGAGTCCTTATTACTGTCGGAGTAGCCCAGCATCACCTCCTGCAGGGGTACGATCCGGGCTCCGGGACTGGTGTCGGTGGCGAATTGGTTAGCCTGGCCCTTGAGAAGCTCCAGGTAGAAGGGTAGGTCAAACAGCTCCTGCATCACCGCAGGGGCCCGCTGCAGGTCTTCCACCGTCTCAAATAGGGGCACGGGCTGAATACTCGCCAGGCCGCTGACCGGGTCGTAGAGCCCCGCTTCCTTGGCCAGCAACAGCACCTCCAACAGATCGCTGAGGTGATGGCTCATGCTGATCACGTAGCTAAAGCAAATGTCCGGGCCAAATTCCTGGTGTAGCTGCCGCACCATGCGTAGGGTGGCCACAGTTTCCCGGGTTGTCTCTGAGAAGGGCAACTCGGCGGGAATCAGGGGACGGCGGGTTTTGAGTTCCGCCACTAACCAGGCGGTTTTCTCCGCCTCCGATAGCTGGTTGTAGGGCCGGGGCAGCACCTGCAGGTACCCAGTGATCTCCTCCAGGGCGTCGGAGTGGCGTGAGCTTTCCTGGCGCAGGTCTAGCTGGGCCAGGTTAAAGCCAAAAATTTGCACCTGACAAATCAGGGTATCCAGCTCCTGACAGTGGAGTCCTGTGGCCTCCAGGTTACGCTGAATCAGCTGCAGCTCCGCCAGGAACTCCTGGCAACCGCCGTAGACCGAAGCGGGGGACACATCTTTAAAGCTTTCGGTCAAGGCATCGCCCTGGTAGAGTCTAAGGCTGCGATCGCGGGTATGGTGCAGGCGTTGCTTAAGGTAGGCCAGCTTTAACCGGTAGGGCTCTTGCCGATAGCGGATCGCCAGCTCATCATAGATTTCTGGCATTTTCACCTGATCCTGTTCCAGGGACTCCAGCAACTCCGGTAGGACTTCGCTCCAGTGGAGGGAGAGACTCAGCAACTCCGTGAGGCGGTCGATGGAGTTGATGTACTTGCCCAGCACCAGGTTGCGCTGATAACAGGCGGTTTTCCAGGTGACCTCCGGGGTCACCGAGGGGTTGCCGTCCCGATCAGCGCCCACCCAGGAGCCAAACCGGCAGAACCGATGGCGAGGCGGGTCCAGTTCGGGGAAGGTGGTAGCGATCGCCCGCTCAAAGCGCTGATAGAGTTGGGGTAAGGTATCAAACAGGACCACCTGGAAGTAGTGCAGGGTATAGTCCACCTCATCCAGCACGGAGGGCTTAAATTGGTGCAACTCATCGGTCCGCCACCATAGGCGGATCTCCTGCATCAGCTGAGCCTTGAGATCTTCAATTTCCCAGGAGGAAGCCAGGCCCAGGGTGCGGGCACTCTCCTCCGCCTGATCCATCTGGCGGAGAATATTGGCAATGCGCCGCTGCTTATCGCGAATGGTGTGGCGCACAATTTCCGTAGGGTGGGCGGTAAACACTAACCGCACATCCAGCTGATCAATCAGGGTTTGGATGATCTGGGGCGGCACGTTCAGCCGTTTCAGGGTAGGGAAGAGCCAGTGAAAGGTGCCAGCCTCCTGGCGAGGGCTATTAAAATCCCCCATGCTACGGTGCAGCAGGTTAGCCTGAAAACTCTGACTAGGGGCATCCTCGGATTGACCAAGCCCCATCCCCAGAGGACCCACATCGATGGAGCGCCCCTGTTGGGCCAGCTCGGAGGTTTGATAGGCGGCTCGATACTGCTCTTGCTGCCCGCGCTGTTCGTAGTGTTGCTCAACAATGTTGATTAACTGAAAGTAGAGGGCAAAGGCCCGGGATGCTCGTATAGCATCCTCTAAATCTAATGTTTCTACCACGTCTACGACGGCCTTCACCCTGGCTTCATCGGTGGTTGGGGCCTGACCTTCAGGAGAACACATCCGTCGTAGCAGCCGCAGTAGCCGCAACAGCTCTGGACCACAGGCATGGTCCAACACACTTTCCCAAACATCCTCTACTACCCGTAAACGGTGACGCAACAATAGGTCTTGGGTGGAAGAGGCCGACAGGGGATCGGGCAGCTCTAAACTATCGGCATAGGCCTTAGGGAGAAGATCGCCGAAGGGGTGTAGGGTTGAACTCATGGACTTGGCAGAGAGAGAACAGCAACACTGCAATGATGTTATAGGATTACCCCCTATAGCAAGAGCAGTTTAATCAAGCTCAAGGATTAAAACTGTTCCCTCAGATCACATCCGGTCACATCCGGCAAAGGTCAGTGTGGGAATCAGGGGTCAGGGAGCTACTGCCGGTTCACCCCTCCTGCGAGGTCGGAATATTCAGCTGGGGTAGGCGGTTTGACTGTAATAGCTGTTCCCCGAGATCGCCTAGTTGCCCGTAGAGATCGGCGGAGATCTTACTGGCTAAAATAGCCAGTAAAACCGCTGGCGTCAGGGCACCCAGCAGGATTTCGGTACCGTTGGCGCTGATCCATAACGAGGGCTGTCCCTGACCGGTACGCCCCTGGGTAAATGCTGAGACTGCCATAGATAAACCCTTTAGTTCCAGGCTGAATCTGGCCAATTTTTCCTATCATATAGGATAGCTAAGGCGGTCGCCGCCCATGGGCAGCGACCGCCTGGAAAATTGGGCCAAATGCCCTAAATTTTGAGACTGAATGGGTAGATTACGCTATGCTTCACTGCTATGGGGCGTGGTTTTAGGTTTGTTTTTATGTTTTTTTATGTTTTTTTGTATTGATTGATCCTCCGTTGCGGTTGTTGCACTAGCGCGGGTTATTGCCTGTTTGCCATGCCTATTTCCCCATCGT
>JBEIGU010000090.1:0-16862 GCA_040381765.1 Leptolyngbya sp. | reverse complement strand
CCCTGGATTTGGGGGTGAACGTTGGACAAGTTATGGCAAAGGTTTCAGTTCCAGGGCTGTGCCACACTGTTTGCAGAATCTGGCATCTTGGTCGTGAACCACTAGACCACAGCTACCACAGGCCACCTGCTGACTATTGGTAACTTTTACCAGATAGCGAATCAGGCTACTAATTTGGGTGGGAATCAGGGCAATCCCAGTCAGAATCATCATCAGGGTCAGGGCTCGGCCAGTTTCTGATAGGGGAATAATGTCCCCGTAGCCCACGGTGGTCATGGTAACAATGGCAAAGTAAAGGGCGTCTAAAAAGGTTCGGAAGCCCTCGGGGTTGCGGGGATGTTCCACCTGAAAAATCAGCCCGGCATAGATAAAGACGATGGCCGCCAGGGTGAAAAGAATCTGAATTAAAATCAGGCTGTCGGCACTGGTAAATTTGCCAAACCACACCCGATTGCTGAGGATACGGGCCAGCCGTAAAATTCGCAGAGACCGGAAGAACCGCAGAAAGCGGACATCCACTACCCCTATCCAGAAGGGTAGGATAGAAAGTAAATCAATCAAGCCATAAAGGCTCACTAAATATCGCCAGGGGCGCTCCGCCGCCCACAGCCGCACTCCATACTCAAGGGTAAAGATCACTACGATCAGCCAGTCGATGGTTTCCAGAGTTGACCGTAGTTTCTCGTCGATGGGGTAGGTTTGAACCACGAAAATGGTGGCGGAGAAAAAGATCAAGGCGGCGATCGCCCCGTTACAAATCCATCCCCCCAGGCTGTCGGTGGTGTCCAAATAGTTGCGCAGGCGTTCCCGAAGAGCCATGGGGATACCGATGGGTAGACTTAACTCCAGGCCAACATTACCATTTGCGACAAGCAGGGGTAATGGGTTGACCCAAAATACCGCCCGCCGACTCCCCCATTGCCCATAACCCTCAACAGCCTCGCCAGCCTCACCCTCGCCCTGGTCAGCGGCTCCCCCGCTCCCACCCACCGCGATACCAAGGTCTCCACCGCCACTGGCCAGTTCCAGCGGATTGAACAACCCCTCTGGTCTAAACTAGCGGTGACCGGCGCTGGGGTAGGCCTGGTAGGGCTAGAACTCTGGTGGTTTTTGCCCAGCTGCCGTAAAGTTCAGCTTCGGTAGATGCCATCGCCATCAAGGTGATTGGCGAAGTCCTCAAAGTCCATGTTGCCAAGGGAAAGGTTGTTTTGGATGGACTGAATTGCGCGGGGCTGAGCCCGAAAGTGCTTGATCTGATCGTCTAGGATCTGGCGAGGCGATTGCCAGTTAAATTCACCACGATTATCGTCCCACTCCGGTAGAAAGGAGACAACTACAATGGAATGCTCATCGGAGGCAAAGGTCTGTCCATCGACGATGAAACAAAAGGAATTGGGATAGTCATCCGGGAGCATACGGATAACATCGCCTATGGTCTTGCCAAAGAACCGGCAATCATGGACGTACTGAACCCAGGCAAGCAACTGATCATCGGTTTGCGGTTCAGCAATTTGGGAGCGGACCTCTTGCCAGTGGGCAGGGCTCACGGATGCAGTACAAATCACCCAGGGATCAGAATTCATAGGAGTGGGAGAAAGGGTTACCCAAAAATTGGGCGAACGGATTGGTGGCTTGGGGTCCAGTTAAGACGGCGTTGACTATTTAGGATCGGTCCGTATAGATCATAGTAACCAAAAACTGGGGTCTACCAGGGTCAGCGAATAACAAACTGCTATAATAAACAGGTTTTTTGTAGCGTGGAATACACTTTGCCCCTTGCAGTACCTCTAATATCCACTCTGGAGGCGAAGTGAATTCTAAACTCAAAGAATTTCGTCACGATTTCGGCAAATTACCTCATTTATTGAGTCAGGAGCGAGGTTGAATGGTAACTCGATTTAATCGACGTAAGTTTTTGGTTTATGGGTCGGCGACCCTGGGTACCTCCATGCTGTTAAAGGCCTGCGGAGGCGGCACCACCACCGGAGAAAGCACCACCGGTGGCACTGACACGGCAGCCGGCGACGGTGAAACCGTTCAGGTGGGTATTCTCCATTCCCTCAGTGGCACCATGGCCATCAGTGAAACCACCGTGGTCGATGCTGAAATGCTGGCCATCAAGGAAATTAATGCCGCCGGTGGGGTACTGGGTAAGCAAATTGAAGCCATCCAGGAAGATGGCGCCTCTGACTGGCCCACCTTCGCTGAAAAAGCTGAGAAACTGATCGACCAGGATAAAGTAGCTGTGGTCTTTGGTGGCTGGACCTCCGCCAGCCGTAAGGCCATGTTGCCAGTGTTTGAATCTAAGGACCACATGCTCTGGTACCCGATACAATACGAAGGCCAAGAGTGTTCTAAGAATATTTTCTACACCGGTGCCGCGCCCAACCAGCAGATTGAGCCAGCGGTGGATTGGCTGCTAGCTAATAAGGGTAAGGAATTTTTCCTGGTGGGGTCTGACTACGTCTTCCCCCGCACCGCCAACACCATTATCAAAGAGCAACTGAAGGTTAGGGGCGGTAAGACTGTCGGTGAAGATTACCTACCCCTCGGCAATACCGAGGTAACCCCGATCATCACCAAGATTAAGGCGGCCCTACCCAACGGCGGGGTGATCTTTAATAGCCTCAACGGTGACAGCAACGTGGCCTTCTTTAAACAGCTGCAGGGTGCTGGCCTTACCCCCGACAAGTACCCCACCATGTCGGTCAGTATTGCTGAGGAAGAGGTCCGCCAGATTGGTAAGGACTTCCTGCTGGGTCAATATGCCTCCTGGAACTACTTCCAGACCGTAGACAGCCCCGAAAACACCAAGTGGGTGGCGGACTTTAAGGCGGAGTTCGGCGATGATCGGGTGACCAACGATCCCATGGAAGCCGCCTACATCATGGTTTACCTGTGGAAGCAGGCGGTGGAAAAGGCTGGTACCTTTGATATTCCTGCCGTGCGAACCGCCGCCTATGGTCAGGAGATGGCCGCTCCTGGAGGGCCTGTGAAGATGTTCCCCAACCACCACATTTCCAAGACCGTGCGCATTGGTCAGGTGCGGGATGACGGCCTGTTCGACATCGTCGAAGCCACCCCGGGCCCTGTTGATCCGGTGCCATGGAATCAGTTCGTTCCCGACACTAAGGGCTTCGCCTGTGACTGGTCTGACCCGGCTAAGGGCGGTAAGTTCAAAATGTAGTCTGGTTCCCGGTCCTGCCGGGGTCGAGAATTCCCGGGAACTACCCCCTGGGCATTCTCGATCATTACAGAGGTATCTGCCCCGGATATCTCTGTTTTTTTTGTTGGGGGGGAGCCCTTCCAGGGGAGCCAGGGGAAGTCGGTAGATCCAAACTAGGGTATACCAGGAGGCGCTGGCTTGGTAAAGGTGACAATTGGGTCGGCCCTCTGACTCGTCTCCGCCAGGCTGCGGCTATACAATAGGTAACCAGAGGTGAGCCAGCCATCACCCTACCCCCCTGGAGTGATTGGCAGGGGTGTTTCCTGTGTCCATTTTTCAGAGCACTCCCTATGGCATTCTCCTCTGTGATCCGGGCTTTGCAGCGATCGCCCTTGACCGCTGAGCTGCTGGCCAAGCTAGACCAGCAGGGTAGCCTTAGTCTGACGGGGGCAGGTCGTCTGCCCAAGGGGCTGGTGAGCTCGGCCCTGGCCCTGGCCCAGCAACGACCCCTGGTGGTGATCACCGCTACCCTGGAGGAGGCCAGCCGCTGGCCCCCCCAATTAGAGGCCATGGGCTGGGACACGGTGCACTTTTACCCCACCTCCGAGGCCTCCCCCTACGACCCCTTTGACCAGGAATCGGAAATGACCTGGGGGCAGCTGCAGGTGCTGGCGGACCTGCTGGCCCTGGGGCAGCAGCCCCAGGGCGATCGCAAACTGGCCATCGTCACCACAGAGCGGGCCCTCCAACCCCACCTGCCGCCGGTCTCCGCCCTCGATCCCTACTGTCTGCGGCTACAACTGGGGCAGGATATCCACTTCAAGGCCCTGGGGCAGCGCTTGGTCAGCCTCGGCTATGAGCGGGTGACGGTGGTGGAAACCGAAGGCCAATGGGCCCAGCGGGGGGACATCATTGACCTCTACCCGGTGGCGGCGGAGTTGCCGGTGCGACTGGAGCTGTTTGGCGATGACCTGGAGCGGATGCGGGAGTTTGACCCCGCCACCCAGCGATCGCTGGACCCGATTGATCACCTGATTCTCACCCCCACCCAGTACGGGCCGGTGATTCTAGAGCACCTGCGCCGCCAGGAGAGATTGTCCAGGGTGCTGTCCCCGGCCGCCGAAGAGGGGTTGGACAGCGGCATCTTTCCGGAGGGGCTGCGGCGTTGGCTGGGGCTGGCCTTTCCCCAGCCCGCCTCCCTGTTAGACTACCTGCCCGCCACCACCCTGCTGGCGGTGGATGAACTAGACCAGTGCCAGGCCCACGGCGATCGCTGGTTAGACCACGTGGAGGATCACTGGCAACAGCAGGCCGGGGAGGACCCACCCCCCAAAATCCACCGCCCCTTCAGCGAAGCCCTGGCGGCGGCGGCGGGGTTTCCCCGCCTGTGGCTCTCTGCCCTGGCGGAGGCCAACCACCAGGGGTTGAACCTGGCCAGCCGCCCGGTGCCCGCCCTGCCCCACCAGTTTGGCAAGCTGGCGGAAACCCTTCGGGGGGAATGCCAGCGCAAGTACGGGGTTTGGCTGGTGTCGGCCCAGCCCTCTCGCTCCGTGGCCCTACTGCAGGAGCACGACTGTCCGGCCCAGTTCATCCCCAACCCCCGGGATTACAACGCCATCGACAAGCTGCAGGGGCAGTCGGTGCCGGTGGCGGTGAAATACTCTGGGTTGGCGGAGCTGGAGGGGTTCATCCTACCCACCTTCCGCCTGGTGGTGGTGACCGACCGGGAGTTCTTTGGTCAACACAGCCTGGCCACCCCGGGCTACGTGCGCAAGCGCCGTCGAGCCGCCTCCAAACAGGTGGACCCCAACAAGATGAAACCGGGGGACTTTGTGGTCCACCGCAGCCATGGCATTGGCCAGTTCCTCAAGTTGGAGAGCCTTACCCTCAACCAGGAAACCCGGGATTACCTGGTGATCCAGTATGCCGATGGGCTGCTGCGGGTGGCCGCCGACCAGGTGGGCTCCCTGTCGCGCTATCGGGTGGCCACGGGGCAGGCGCCGGTGCTGAATAAGATGACCAGCAGCGCCTGGGAAAAAACCAAGGGACGGGCTAAAAAGGCCATCCAAAAGGTGGCGGTGGACCTGCTGCAGCTCTACGCCCAACGGGCCAAGTTGGAGGGCTTTGCCTACCCCAGCGATACCCCCTGGCAGCAGGAATTGGAAGATTCCTTTCCCTACCAGGCCACCCCCGACCAGCTCAAGGCGGTGCAGGATGTGAAGCAGGACATGGAGAGCGATCGCCCCATGGATCGGCTGGTGTGCGGCGATGTCGGCTTTGGCAAAACCGAAGTCGCCCTGCGGGCCGTCTTTAAGGCGGTCACCGCCGGCAAACAGGTGGCCCTGCTGGCCCCCACCACCATCCTCACCCAGCAGCACTACCACACCCTGAAGGAGCGCTTTGCTCCCTACCCGATCCAGGTGGGGCTGCTGAACCGCTTCCGCACCCCGCCGGAGAAGAAGGAGATTTTGCAACGGCTTAAAACCGGCGAACTGGATGTGGTGGTGGGCACCCACCAGTTGCTGGGCAAGGGCATCGACTTTAAGGCCCTGGGGCTGCTGGTGGTGGACGAGGAACAGCGGTTTGGGGTGAATCAAAAGGAGCGGATCAAGGCCCTGAAAACCCAGGTGGATGTGCTCACCCTCAGCGCCACCCCCATCCCCCGCACCCTCTACATGGCCCTGTCAGGGGTGCGGGAAATGAGTTTGATTACCACCCCGCCGCCCTCCCGGCGCCCGATTCAAACCCACCTCTCGCCCCTGGACCCGGAGGCGGTGCGCACCGCCATTCGGCAGGAGCTGGACCGGGGCGGCCAGGTGTTCTACGTGGTGCCCCGGGTGGAGGGGATTGAGGAGGTCTCAGCCACCATTCGAGAGATGGTGCCCGCCGCTCGCCTGGCCATGGCCCACGGCCAGATGGAGGAGGGGGAACTGGAATCCACCATGCTCACCTTTAGCAGTGGCGAGGCTGACATTCTGGTGTGCACCACCATCATTGAGTCGGGGCTAGATATTCCTCGAGTGAATACCATCCTGGTGGAGGATGCCCACCGCTTTGGCCTGTCCCAGCTTTACCAGCTCAGGGGCCGGGTGGGGCGAGCTGGGGTGCAGGCCCATGCCTGGCTGTTTTACCCTAAAAAGGCCCTGAGCGACAAGGCCCGCCAGCGGCTACGGGCGATCCAGGAGTTTACCCAGTTGGGGTCGGGCTACCAGCTGGCCATGCGGGATATGGAGATTCGGGGGGTGGGTAACCTGCTGGGGGTAGAACAGTCGGGCCAGATGGAGGCGATCGGCTTTGACCTGTACATGGACATGCTAGAAGAGGCGATCGCCGAAATTCGGGGCCAGGAAATTCCCCCGGTGGAGGATACCCAGGTGGATCTCAACGTCACCGCCTTTGTGCCCAATGACTATATCCCCGACCTGGATCAAAAGATGGCGGCCTACCGCAGCCTGGCGGTGGCGGAGAGCAAGGTGGAGCTGATGCAGATTGCCGCGGACCTCAGCGATCGCTACGGCCCCATTCCCCACGCCACCGAACAACTGGTGCGCATGCTGGAACTGAAGCTGGTGGCCAAGGCGGCGGGGTTTTCGCGGATTAAGCCAGAGGGCAAACAGCACGTGGTGCTGGAAACCCCCATGGAGGAACCAGCCTGGAAAAAGGTCAGTGAAAAGCTCCCCAGCCACCTCAAGTCCCGCTTTGTCTACAGCGGTGGCAAGGTGGTGGTGCGGGGTCTGGGCACCCTAAAACCAGAAAAGCAACTGGAAAGCTTGACGGAATGGCTCGGCTATTTGCACTGACTATCGGAGGTCGGGTGGGTGGTCTTTCTGGCTGCCCCCTTCGCCGCCAATCAGACGGCTTTGACCGAGGTTAGTTTTGCTCTGGCGGGCAAAGTTCTGATGATGCGATCACGGGCCCACTACAGCCGTCGCAGTAGATTAAGCCCATGGGTGTCGGTGCCACAGGTGGTTAATAGCCCATGGTGATGGGCTAACTCAAGGACCGGGGGGGTATGGATGGGGCAAGAACTCCAGATCCCAGGGTTAGTATAGGCGTAGTAGGCCTCCACACCATCAATCCCCAGGCTAGCGGCATCGGCAATTAGATCGCTCAGGGGTAAGCGATAACGAGCCGGATGGGCTAGCACCGCTAACCCGCCAGCCTGCTGGATCGCGGCAATCACCAGGCCAGCAGGTTGTAGAGTTGACCGGGCACCGTAGCCTTCCAGGTAGGGAGTCAGGGCACCGTGATCGGGGACAAAGCCATAACCCAGGATGTGAACTTCTGTCTCCGCTAGCAGGGCAGTGATTTCGATGCCCGTAAATAGGCGAGGGCGGGCCAGGCCCTGGAAAGTAGAGGCTGGACGGCCGTTGAGGGGCATAGGGTGGCGCCAGCGCCAATCCTCCAGCCAGGCCTTGGCCAATTCAAACCCGGCTAGGCTGTGGTGATCGGTAATGGCGAAGGCCTGCAAGCCAATAGCTACCGCTTGCTCCATCAGAGCGATGGGGGTCAACTTGCCATCAGAGCAGATGGTATGCATGTGAAAATTGTAATGATTTGGGCAGCTATCGGCATCTACCGAAGTGAAAATTTGCCTTAAAAGGTGGAGATCATCCGAAGTGGTGGAGGTGATCGGGGCGGTGAGGTTTGACATGACACCCACAAGTTGGGGAGTTTAAACAGAGTCCTTAACATAATATAACTTTTTCCCGAGCTTGACCGAGCCCTGACCAAAGCTAAATAATTTGCTTTTTTGCCAAGGTATCGTTAGAGTTATTTGGTGTTTGGCATGGATCAGGGAAATTCGGTTCCCTGTTCGGAAAGACCTGATCCCGTTTTAGGACTCCCTTTTCATAATCCTCATCCTCGAATTGATCTCTACTTAGTAATCATTTTTAGGGTTGTACCCATGGTGCCCACCCCCATTACCTCTGAGGCCCCCAGGGCTAAGGCTTCCCCACCAGACCCACGTCTCAAGCGGCTGGACATGGCCATGAAACGCCACCAGTATCGAGCCGATGCCCTGATTGAGGTGCTCCACGTCGCCCAGGAGGTGTTTGGCTACCTGGAGGAGGAGGTGCTCACCCACGTTGCCCACGGCCTCAAGTTACCCCTCAGCAAGGTCTACGGCGTCGCCACCTTCTATCACCTGTTTTCCCTTAAACCCAGTGGTGTCCATAGCTGCGTGGTCTGCATGGGCACCGCCTGTTACGTCAAGGGCAGTGGTCAAATCCTGGATGGTCTGAGGGCGGAGCTCGGCATTGAGGTGGGGGAAACCACCGCCGATGGTCAGGTATCCCTGACGGTAGCCCGCTGTCTGGGGGCCTGCGGTATTGCCCCCGCCATCGTCCTGGACGGGGCGGTGTTGGGCAAGCTAGACGCCGCCGCGGCGATCGCCCAGGTGCAGGCCCTGGCCCCATCCCCCAGTTCCTGATTTTCCCTCCCCGTTGCCAGCTATGGAACTCCAAAGCCTACACCAGATCGCCAGCACCGAGCGGGCCCGGCAAAAGCCCGTCCGCCTGTACTGCTGCACCTCCACCGGCTGTCGCACCGCCGCCGCGTTGGAGATCATCGACGAACTGCAGGGGGCGATCGCCCTGCAGCATCTGCAGGACCAGGTCGAGGTGGTGGGGGTGGGGTGTATGGGCTTCTGTGGGCGGGGCCCCCTGGTGGAGGTAGACCCCCAGGGGGTGCTCTACGAGGCGGTGCAGCCCCAGCAGGCGGCCAGCATTGTGGAGGCCCTGGGGGGCGGTACAGCCCAGGCCCTCCCAGGGGATACCGACCATCCCTTTTTTACCCGCCAGCTGCGGGTGGTGCGGGAGTACAGCGGCAAAATTGATCCAGAACGGATCGAAGAGTACATCGCGGTGGGGGGCTACGAGGCCCTCTACCGGGCCCTCTACGAGATGACCCCGGCCCAGGTGGTGGAGGAAATTTCCCGCAGCGGCCTGCGGGGGCGGGGCGGCGGCGGTTACCCCACCGGCTTGAAGTGGGCCACCGTGGCCAAGATGCCCGGCGATCAAAAGTACATCATCTGCAATGGCGATGAGGGGGACCCCGGCGCCTTTATGGACCGCAGTATTCTGGAGAGTGACCCCCACCTGGTGCTGGAGGGCATGGCGATCGCCGGTTATGCGGTGGGGGCCAACCACGGCTACATCTACGTGCGGGCGGAGTACCCCCTGGCCATCGATCGCCTGCAAAGGGGCATCCAGCAGGCCAAGAAGTACGGCCTGTTGGGCAGTCAAATCTTCGACTCCCCCTTCGACTTCAAGATCGACATTCGCATTGGGGCGGGGGCCTTTGTCTGCGGCGAAGAGACCGCCCTGATCCAGTCCATCGAGGGGGGCCGGGGCAACCCGGTGCCGCGCCCCCCCTACCCGGCGGAAAAGGGGCTGTACCGCTGCCCCACCCTGATTAACAACGTTGAAACCCTGGCCAATGTCACCGCCATCCTACGGCGGGGGGCTGACTGGTACAGCAGCATCGGTACCGCCACCAGTAAGGGCACCAAAATCTTTGCCCTCACCGGCAAGGTTCGCAACAACGGCCTGATCGAAGTCCCCATGGGGATTACCCTGCGGGAGATCGTAGAGGACATGGGGGGCGGGGTGCCCAACGGGGAAGTGAAGGCCATCCAAACCGGCGGCCCCTCCGGCGGCTGTATTCCCAAGCAGCTCCTGGATACCCCGGTGGATTACGACTCCCTGCGGGCGGTCGGATCGATGATGGGCTCCGGTGGCATGGTGGTGATGGATCAGCACACCAGCATGGTGGAAATCGCCCAGTTCTACATGGACTTCTGTCGGGAGGAAACCTGCGGCAAGTGCGTCCCCTGTCGCACCGGTACCGTCCAGCTCTACGCCCTGTTGACCCAGCTTCTAGATGGTCAGGCTACCGCCGCCGATCTGGCCCAGCTAGAGGCCCTTTGTCACCTGGTGCGGGACACCAGCCTCTGTGGCCTGGGCCAAACCGCCCCCAACCCGGTCCTCAGTACCCTCCAATACTTCCGGGAGGAGTACGAGGCCCTGCTGGTGCAACCAGCCTACCTTAACGGTTCAGGTCTGCCCCAGGAGGTGAAGCGATCATGTCCCGACGTCCCCGCCGGTTAGCCGGTCAGCCAGGGGGCTGGAGTCCAGCGACTAAGGAGCCCAACCATGTCCGTTAGAACCCTCAACGTTGATCAGCAAGCCCTCGCCGTAGAGGCCGGCACCACCATTATCCAGGCTGCCCAGCAGGCCGGGGTACGGATTCCCCAGCTCTGTCACCTGGAGGGGGTAACCCCCGTCGGCGCCTGCCGCCTCTGCCTGGTGGAGGTGGAGGGGGTGAATAAGCTGCTGCCCGCCTGTGTGACCGAGGTCTGGGAGGGCATGGTGATCCATACCCAAACCGCCAAGCTGCAGGAGTACCGCCGCATGACGGTGGAGTTGATCTTTGCCGAGGGCAACCACGTCTGCGCCGTCTGCGTTGCCAATGGCAACTGCGAATTGCAGGATGTGGCCGTTGAGGTGGGTATGGATCACAGTCGCTTCCCTTACCGCTTCCCCGATCGCTCCGTGGATCTCTCCCATCCCCTGTTTGGCATCGACCACAACCGCTGCATCCTCTGCACCCGCTGTGTGCGGGTCTGCGATGAAATCGAGGGGGCCCATGTTTGGGATGTGGCCCAGCGGGGCCCCGACTGCTACATTGTCTCGGGGCTCAACCAGCCCTGGGGAGAGGTGGAGGCCTGCACCTCCTGCGGTAAGTGCGTTGATGCCTGCCCCACCGGCGCCATCTTTAAGCAGGGCAGTACCACCGGCGAAAAGGCCGCCGATACCGAAAGATTCCAATTCCTAACCACCGCCCGGGAGCAGCACCAATGGACAAGATAAGATTTGCCACGGTTTGGTTGGCGGGGTGCTCCGGCTGCCACATGTCCTTCCTAGACCTGGATGAGTTTTTGATCGACCTGGCGGACTTGGTGGAGGTGGTCTATAGCCCGGTGGCCTGCGACCTGAAGCAATACCCCGAGCAGGTGGATGTCTGCCTGGTGGAGGGGGCGATCGCCAACGAGGATAACCTGGAATTGATTTACCAGGTGCGTCGCCACACCAGGGTACTGATTTCCTTTGGCGACTGCGCCGTCACCGCCAATGTGCCGGCCATGCGCAATATGCTGGGCAACAGTGCCGAGGGGGTTTTAGAGCGGGGCTACCTGGAGTTGGCCGACCAACATCCCCAGCTGCCCTACGCCCCGGGGATCGTGCCGGACCTGTTGGATCGGGTAGTCCCGGTGCACGAAGTGGTGCCGGTGGATATTTTCATGCCCGGCTGCCCCCCCTCCGCAGATCGCATTCGGGCCACCCTGGAACCCCTACTGCAGGGGCAAACCCCCACCATGGCCGGCCGGGCTATGATTAAGTTTGGTTGATGAACTGGGTTCACGTAGACTAGATTACCGGTTAACTTACCCGAGGAGGAAACTACCATGAGCGTGGATAGCAAAAAGTTTAAAGAGCAACTAGAAGCGGAGATCGACTACGCCAACCAGGTCACCGCCGAAAAGGGAGAAACCTCCCCCGAAGCCGCCGTCGCCTGGGATGTGGTGGAGGAAATGCAGGCCGAAGTCTCCCACCAACACCAGGGACCGAAGAAAACCGACTTTGATCGCTACCTGGAGAAGCATCCTGAGGCGATCGAAGGCCTGATGTACGACACCTGAAGCGTAATGGGGTGACGGGGTGACCAAAGATACCCACTCCATAACTCCCCCACTCCCCACTCCATCACTCTCCCCTTTTCTCCCCATCCCCCGGTCCCCCACGCCCCCCCTTACCTGGAGAGCAACCATGGCTAAAACCGTCGTGATCGATCCGGTGACCCGTATCGAAGGGCACGCCAAGATTTCCCTCTTCCTCGACGATGCCGGGGAGGTCAGGGATGCTCGCTTCCACGTGGTGGAATACCGGGGGTTTGAAAAGTTCTGTGAGGGCCGGCCTTACACCGAAATGGCGGGGATCACCGCCCGGATTTGCGGAATTTGCCCGGTCAGTCACCTGATCTGCTCCGCCAAGACCGGCGATAAAATTTTGGCGGTCACCATTCCCGCCGCCGCCGCCAAATTGCGCCGGCTGATGAACCTGGGCCAGTTGACCCAGTCCCACGCCCTCTCCTTCTTCCACCTGAGTAGCCCCGACCTGCTGCTGGGGTGGGATAGTGATCCGGCGCGGCGTAATGTCTTTGGCCTGATCGCCGCCGATCCAGACCTGGCCCGGGCCGGTATTCGCCTGCGCCAGTTTGGTCAGCGGGTGATCGAGATCCTTGGCGGTCGCAAGATCCATGCCGCCTGGACCGTACCCGGCGGCGTCCGGGAACCCCTCAGTGAGGCGGGGCGGGCCTGGATTGTGGATCGGCTGTCGGAGTCCTTTGAGACCATCCGTCGGGCTCTAGACATCTTCAAGGGGCTGATTGCGGGCCCGATGCGGGAGGAGGTGGGGATCTTTGGCGAGTTTCCCTCCCTGTTCATGGGGCTGGTCAGCCCTGAGGGGCTCTGGGAACACTACGACGGCCACCTGCGCTTTTCCGACAGCCAGGGCAACATCGTTGCCGATCGCCTCCGGGAGGATGACTACCAAACCTTTCTGGGCGAGGCGGTGGAGCCCTGGTCCTACCTGAAGTTTCCCTACTACAAACCCCTGGGCTACCCCGCCGGCGTTTACCGGGTGGGGCCCCTGGCCCGGCTAAATGTCTGCGATCGCATCGGCACCCCCGCAGCGGATGCAGAACTCCAGGCTCTGCGGGACTACGCCGGTGGCGTACCCACCTCCTCCTTCCTCTACCACTACGCCCGCCTGGTGGAAATCCTCGCCTGCCTGGAGCACATCCAATTACTCCTGGAGGACCCGGACATCCTTTCCCCCAGGGTACGGGCCCAGGCGGGGGTCAATGCCCTGGAGGCGGTGGGAGTGAGCGAGGCCCCCCGGGGTACCCTGTTCCACCACTACCGGGTGGATGATGACGGCCTAGTGCAGCAGGTGAACTTGATTATTGCCACCGGTCAAAATAACCTGGCCATGAACAAGACCATCACCCAGATTGCCAAACACTACATCCACGGGGAGGAGATTCCCGAGGGCTTCCTCAACCGGGTAGAAGCGGGGATCCGCTGCTACGACCCCTGCCTGTCCTGCTCCACCCACGCCGCCGGTCAAATGCCCCTGCAGGTGCAACTGGTGACGGCCCAGGGGGAGGTGATTCGGGAGGTTTATCGAGGGTAGGGCGCAGGGCGACAGGCACAAGGCGTAGGGCGACAGGGGAGGGGGCGCAGGGGAGCAACTGATTTACGTCTCCTGACCACTGACTCCTGACCACTGAGGTTTATGCCCCCAGGGACGGGCTTTCTTCTTCTGGATCCGCCCAGGTGGCCGCTCCCCGCAGGGGCTCGGGAATGGTCTGGGAGTGGGGAAATTCCAGGATGGTTTCCTGGTACCCCAGGTAGCCAGCCTCGGCAAAGCGGAGCAACATCCGCTCCAGGGCTGGCCAAACCAGGGCGGCAAATTCCCAATCCTGGTTGAGGTGAGCCCGGTCAGCAATGGACCGCAGGGCCCAAAAATAATTGTTGCGCACTACGGAACCGGATTTTTTATAGTAGGGCACATCCTCCTGGTGCAGGTAGAGAATATCGTGGTCAATTCTGGCACGCATGGGCTGGGGTCTGATCAGGGGGAGGAGGGCGGCCAATGCTATATGATCGGCAGGGGAACGTCTCTCAGTCTATCTCTACCGGTGGCTATGGTTAGCGCGGTTTGTTTGCAAAATGTCCATAAGGTCTACAATGGCGCCCTGGTGGTGAATGACCTCTCCCTGTCAATTGAGGCGGGGGAGGTGTTTGGTCTGCTGGGGCCGAATGGTGCGGGGAAATCCACCACCATTCGCATGCTCACCACCCTCACCCAGCCCAGCCAGGGGAATATTGTGGTGGCCGGTTTCGATGTCAACCGGCAGCAGCTGGAGGTGCGGCGCCAGATCGGAGTGGTGTTGCAGCAAACCAGCGTCGATGGTGACCTGACCGTCTGGGAAAATATGGAGTTCCATGGCCGCATGCACCACCTGTCAGGGGTGCAGCGCCGCCAGGCGATCGATACCTGGCTGGACTACGTAGAGCTGGCCGATCGCCGGGACGACAAGGTCAAGACCCTCTCCGGCGGCATGAAGCGTCGGCTGCAGATTGCCCGGGCCCTGCTCCATAACCCCCAAATCCTGTTTTTAGATGAACCCACCGTTGGCCTTGATCCCCAAGCCCGGCGGCGACTTTGGGAAATTATTCAGCGGCTCAACCAGCAGGGCATGACCATGCTGCTCACCACCCACTATATGGAGGAGGTGGAGTACCTCTGCCACCGCATTGGCATCCTTGACCAGGGTAAATTGATTGAAATGGGCAGCCTCGATCAACTGCGCCAGCGCCACGGCGAGGGCATTGTCATGAGCCAACGGGGCGATCGCTGGGACTATCAGTTCTTTCCTAGCCTGGCGGACGCCAACCACTACCTGGAGGCCCAACCGGATAAAACCGGCATGATGGCACGCCCCTCTAACCTGGAGGACATTTTCGTAGAGTTAACCGGTCGTAATCTGGACTAGAACGGCAGTAATCAGTAATCAGTAATCAGTAATCAGTAATCAGTAATCAGTAATCAGTAATCAGTAATCAGTAATCAGTAATCAGTAATCAGTAATCAGTAATCAGTAATCAGTAATCAGTAATCAGTAATCAGTAATCAGTAGACGTAAGTCAGTTGCTCCCCTGCACCTGTCGTCCTACGCTTGTTGCCCTGCGCCTTGTGCCCGTTGCCCTTCGCCCGTTGCCTTGTGCCCTACGCCTGTTGCCCTACGCCTGTCGCCCTGCGCCCTACCCTAGAAATCCAAATCTCCGTTACCCTAGGACAGGGTTTGTCGTAGAAGTGCCCATGTCCAGCCTAGCCACCACCATCGAGGCCATTTTGTACCTGAAGGGACAGCCCCTCACCATTGCCAAGCTGGCGGAATTGGCCCGCAGCGATCGCCCCACCGTTGAGGCGGGCCTGATCGAGCTGATGGATGACTACGCCCACCGTGATGGCGCCCTGGAAATCGTCGAAACCCTGGAGGGCTACTCCCTACAACTGAAGGAACGCTATCGTTTCCTGGTGGATATGCTGATTCCCCTGGATCTGGGGGTGGGGGCCCTGCGCACCCTGGCGGCGATCGCCCTGAAGGGCCCCCTCAGCCAAACCGACCTGGTGGACCTGCGCGGCTCCGGAGCCTACCAACACGTTCAGGAGTTGATCGCCCAGGGGTTTGTGCGCAAGCGCCGTCCCGCCGAAGGGCGATCGCCCACGGTACAGGTGACCGATAAGTTTTACCAACACTTTGAGATTGATCAACTGCCGAAATTGCGGCCTAAGGCGGCGACACCCGTCCAGCCCGAGGAGGAGGGGGCGGTGGAATCGGCGATCGGGGGTGAGACCTAGCCCCTATTTTATAAATTGTTACGCTATTATCGACTATACGGATAGATACCCGTCAGGGAAAGGGCAGTGTTGGCTACAGCGGGGTCATGCCTCTGTCGCCTTATACTTTACCTGCCCCTGGATTTTTACCAGAGGTCTCTAAGTTTCTATGGTATTTAACCCCGAAGACGGTGAATTCATTACCCTATCAATGGATACAGACCACTCCAATGAGTTGTTGAAGTATCTGCAGCACCAACCTCCGGAAGTGCTTAGCCGCGTCGCCCAATCCGTCAGCAGCGAAATTAAGCAGATTATCTCCCACAACGTTCAGGGTTTAGTCGGGGTTTTACCCGGTGATAGCTTTAACGTGCAGGTCACCACCGATCGAGAGAACCTGGCTGGGCTGCTGGCCTCAGCCATGATGACCGGTTACTTCCTGCGTCAGATGGAACAACGCATGGAGCTGGAGCACAATGTTTTTGGCTCCTTCATGGCTAGCGACAGTTCCGATTCCGAGGTGTAAACCTTTTCTCATCAGCCTTTTCTCCGGGCAGTCACGATCTTGACAGGGCCCCGGCTGCACCTGTTATATTACGAAAGCAACGTTAATGGGGTGTCGCCAAGTGGTAAGGCAGCGGGTTTTGGTCCCGCCATTCCTAGGTTCGAATCCTAGCACCCCAGTTAAGATTCATATGGTTTGTATATAAGCCTTCAGAGGGTTACTAAGAGAGTAGGGTCTCACCCCTAGCTGTTGACAAAGGCAGTAATAAAGGGTGTATCTGTCCGAATCGAACCGCTTGATAGGTTTGAGTAAGAAAGTCAAGAACATCGCGCTGCCTGGCGGGCCTGGCTAAAGTAGGTGGCCAGGGGCAGTAGTCGGCCAACCCGGTAAACGCCCCAGTCAGAACCGGGTTCAGGAGTCAGAGATCGAAACTGACCGAACTCCTGACTACTGATTCCTACCAAAGATCTGACAAAGTCTGATGGTGGCGGTTTGTAATGCCGACCGGTCATCCTGACCCAGTTTCAGGTCTGACTCCAGTTCCAATAACAAGGGCAGGGTGCGTTGCAATTGGTTAAGGCTAACTCCCCGCAGCTCCTGGCGGAGGAAGTAGAGGCGCTTTGGGTTAGCCAGTTCCGCCGCCGCCGCCACCTCTGCTTCATTTTGAATGCCGGCGGCGGCCATCACCTGCACCCACAGCCAGAGGCGAAACTGGCTG
>JBEIGU010000089.1:0-16944 GCA_040381765.1 Leptolyngbya sp. | reverse complement strand
GGGCAGTGGGGCCACACCTGAGGGGCCGCTGCCCGGCGCGCTAACTCGTTCTCCAACACCCAGCGAGCTATCATCAAGCCCACTTCTAACGCCACTAGCACCATCCCAGCCAGACTTTGGGCCGTTGTTAGGGGCAAGAGTTGCGCCTGTACTTCCGGTTGCTCTAGCTTTTCGCTCAGTCGATGCGCTATGCTTATAGGATATTTTTTATTTGGGTACAAGGACTATTGTCCACGTACCCTCTTTTTTACGCTAGTCCCCCAACCGCTAGATACGCCCGTATCACCCATTTGCCACCCTAGGGGACTTAAAAAAACCTGGAGTTTATTGGCAGGGGGGGAGGTGAACCTTTACGTTCGGGGTGTTGAAAAATACATTGAGAACTAGTATTATTCCGGATAACTAATCATAAATCCATGGACAAGCGCTTGACGTACTGAGGCAATTCCGGGTAGATTAATTGCCATATTCGTAAAACACTCCGGCTTATCTAGTGTAATGATTCACTCCCCCCCCGGCTAAACCGCTACAACCCATGATCCCTCGTTCGAATGAGGGGGGGATGTGAACGGTTACTATCTAGTAGTAATGAGTTATTGACTATAGCCTTAGTATCTTATTCTACATTTCGCAAATTGCTTTTGATTTTTTAGCCGTGCATGTAATTTTTGGTTGCTAAAGCTATTGAAACCTTGTTGGTCATGGTTCAAAATTCAAACCTAGAGGCCGCACTCTTTAAATTAGAAAGTGATATCCGTAATTGCGAAAAGACTTTGGAAAGTCTAATTATCATGAGAAGTAATGGTAAAGAAAAACAAGCCCTATCTGAGGAAAGCTCCATGATGTCTTCTTCCGATTACCGTTTGTCTCAGACCCCGATCGCTATAGTTGGGATGGCTTCTATCTTTCCAGAGGCAAGGGATTTAAAGGAATATTGGGGCAACATTTTAGCTAAGCAAGATTGCATCAAGGAAGTTCCCCCCTCTCGTTGGAAAGTAGAGGACTATTACCATCCGGATCCCAAGGCTGTAGATAAAACCTACTGCAAACGAGGAGGGTTTATTCCTGACCTGGCATTTGATCCCATGACCTTTGGTCTACCCCCCAACGCCCTCGAGGTCACGGATGTTTCCCAGTTGTTGGGGCTTATGGTAGCCAAGGCCACCATGGAAGATGCCGGTTATGGTGAGACCATACAATTTGACCGTAGTCGTACCGGCGTAGTGCTAGGAGTTGCCCTGGCCCGACAATTGGCCTTTTCTTTGGCGGCCCGCATGCAGTATCCGGTGTGGCAGGAAGTTTTAGCCAGCTGTGGTTTTTCAGAAGAGGTAGTTGAACGGGTTTCAGAACGCCTCAGTCTGGCCTATGTAGGCTGGGATGAGGGGGCCTTTCCTGGAATGTTAGCAAATGTGGTTTCCGGACGCATTGCTAACCGGCTTGACCTGGGCGGGATGAATTGTGTCGTCGATGCCGCCTGCGCCAGTTCCTTAGGCGCTCTGAAAGTAGCCATCAGTGAACTGGTTGAGCATCGCAGCGACATGATGCTGACGGGCGGAGTCGATACAGATAATAGCGGTTATGCTTATTTGTGCTTTAGCAAAACACCAGCCTTATCTAAGAGTCAAACCATTCGTCCCTTTGATGCCCAGGCCGACGGCATGATACTGGGAGAAGGCATTGGTATGATGCTGCTGAAGCGACTGGAGGATGCCGAGCGGGATGGAGATCGTATCTATGCAGTGATTCGCGGTATTGGGGCCTCCAGTGATGGTCGTTATAAGAGCATTTATGCACCCCGCACCGAGGGGCAAACTGAAGCTCTACGGCGAGCCTATGCCGATGCCAGCTGCTCACCTGCGGAAGTAGGATTAATTGAGGCCCATGGCACCGGTACCCGGGTCGGTGATCCCTCTGAGTTTGCCGCCTTGAGTTTGGTGTTTAACGAGCATGGGACAGCTCCGCAGACAGTGGCATTAGGCAGCGTCAAGTCGCAAATCGGTCACACCAAAGCTGCCGCTGGAGCCGCCAGCCTCATTAAAATTGCTCTGTCGCTGTACCACAAGGTTCTGCCACCAACGATTAATGTTTCCCAACCCAATCCTAAATTCGATATTTCCAATACACCCTTTTACCTGAATACTGAAGTACGCCCCTGGGTGAACTCTGGTGCTCATCCCCGACGGGCGGGAGTGAGTTCGTTTGGCTTTGGCGGTACCAATTACCACGTTGTTTTAGAAGAATATCAGGGGCCCAACGAGCAGTTTGTACGACTGCACAACACCCCCTATCCAGTATTGCTGTCGGCAGATACCCCCACTGCCTTAACATCCCTCTGCCAAACAACCCTAGAAGCGCTAAACTCTGAGACCGCTACCGGCACGTTTCGCGATTTAGTGGAGCGGTCCAAAGTTGCTATTGTTGCTCCCTTAGCAGCAAGAATTGGGTTTATAGCAGAATCACTGCAAGAAGCCCGCGACTTTTTAAGCACTGCCGTGAGCATGTTGGTTCGTAAGGCTAAAGACGAAGCTTGGGAGCATCCCCGTGGCATTTACTACCGCCGCCAGGGCTTAGACCTTCAGGGTAAAGTCGTGGCTCTATTTGCAGGTCAAGGATCCCAGTATTTAGGTATGGGGAAAGAACTGGTCATGAACTTCCCCGGTCTGCAACAGCTTTATGATCAGTTTGACCGCCTGATGGCGGCAGATTGCCTAAAGCCCCTCTCGACAGTTGTTTTTCCCCCCCCTGCCTTTGATGCAGAAACAGCCCAGGGACAGACCAAACGTCTGACCCAAACGGAGTATGCCCAGCCGGCTATTGGGACTCTCAGCATAGGGCTTTATAAAATTCTGCGGGAGGCAGGCTTCATCCCTGACTTTGTGGCCGGCCACAGCTTCGGAGAACTGAGCGCCCTTTGGGCAGCAGGGGTACTAAGCGATCAGGACTATCTGTATCTGGTGAAAGCCCGTGGTCAGGCCATGGCCAAACCCGATGCGGCCCTGCATGATATGGGGGCAATGCTAGCCGTTAAACTGCCCCTGTCTGAGGTTGAGGCAGTAGTGGAGCAATTTCCTGATGTCACTATTGCTAACTTTAACTCCAATCATCAGTTCGTTTTAGCTGGCCCGACGGCCGTAATCCAACAGGTCAAGGAGGTATTTGATCAACAGGGTGGCAAGGATATTGCTATTTTGTTGCCAGTTTCAGCGGCCTTTCATACCAATATGGTAGGCTATGCCCTGGATGCCTTTGCCAAAGCCAGCAAAACGGTAGCCTTTCAGCCTGCCCAGATACCTATTTACACCAACGTGACTGCAGAGCTCTATCCAACGGATGTCGATGCGGTACGTGATCTGTTGGAGGTGCATCTGAGTCGCCCGGTGCTCTTTAAACAAGAGATCGAAAATCTGTATGCAGCAGGTGGGCGATGCTTTGTAGAGTTTGGTCCCCGCAGCATTTTGACCAATCTATTGAAAGATATTCTGGGTGATCGACCCTACATTGCGGTTTCCCTGAATGGTAGCCGAGGTAAAGATAGCGACCGACAATTGCGCGAAGCTGTCATGAGACTGCGGGTGACCGGCATGGCTCTGCAGGACTGTGATCCCTATCAAACGTTGCCTCCGGTGCAAGAAGTAGGGAAGCATGGACTCAAAATTCAGATCAGCGCGGCGGGTTACGTCAGTGAAAAGACAAAGCAAGCCTATCGCAAAGCCTTGGCGGCAGGGCCAGTAGACACTGCCTCTGCCCAGGCTGAAGACAGTGTTTCCCCCGTAACCGATCCGGTTCCGGTCAGTCACAGCAATGGCCGTAGCGACGGCGACGGTTCTACTGAGCAGAAAGAGGCGGGTTCATATCATTCCCCATTGCCGCTGCCTCCAGCGGGACTGGCATTGAACAGCCCTAGGACTAGGGTTGATCAGGTGAGTCATAGTCCGTTGTCTGCTACCAATCAGGTCGTAACTGCAGCGTCAAGCCAGTTCATTCCCGTTACTCCTAGCTCCGCTGTACCTCCTAACGACCTAGCTTTAGGGGCTGCCTCCTCCACTTCCTCTGCTACTGGGAGTGCTAATCAAGACATGGCTGCCCAGTATTTATCTGTGCCCACCATCTCACCTGCAACTATGGATCATGCTCCCCTCCCGAACTCTAGCTCGGGTCGTTCTGCGATGGCTCAGCCAGGGCTGGACTATCAAGCTGTACTTGAGAGCCTTGAATTTACTGTTTCCCAGTTTCAACAGATGCAGAAGGACGGTCTTGCCGCCCATGGAAAATACTTGACCTACCAGGCCCAGGCCACACAGAGTTGGTTCCAGCTCATGCATCAACAAAATCACTTGCTGCTGAGCCCGCAATTTCAAAATCAGTCCCAGGAACGCCAATCTCGAATTCTAGACCAATTGCAGCAGAGCTTTATGCAGTTAAGCCAGCATCAAGCAGAGACGCTGCAAATCCATGAGCAGTATGTTGGCAACCAGTTCAACCATACTCAGCAATTTTTGCACCTGGTGGGTCAGCGCTACGGTGAACTCTGTCGTCAAGCCGAGGCTACCCTTGTACTATCCAGTAAGGTTGCTCCAGCAATACCTGGAATTCAGTTACAGGGGTTACCAACCAACGGTCAGGAGTCAGTTCTCCCTCAACCCGTCACCCTGCTAGCCAGGGATGAGCGATTTGCTGTGGATCAGTTCTCCAAAGTAACCCCTCGGGAGACTAATGGCAATAGGCATTGGAGTTCTAAGCTGAGTAGTGATGCTGATGATAGTGCGGTTATGCCCCCGCCGCAACCTGCTTTTCCCTCAGCAGAGCCGACGCCGGTTGCCTTCAACGTCATACCCGCGCCTGCTCCCGCCAGCCTTGAGGCGGAACCGCCAACCCAGCCCGACTCCCCCCTACCGTCTCCGGTGATGGTTTCAGCTCCGATTGAACAGGCTGTTGCAGTCGCTCCAGAGCCGGTGGCCCAGCCTTCGGTTGAAGCTCTGAGCAGTCAGCTCATTGTGATTGTCAGCGAAGTAACAGGATATCCCGCAGACATGCTGGACTTGGAGATGGATATGGAGGCTGACTTAGGCGTCGATTCTATTAAACGGGTGGAAATTTTAGGTTCCTTCCAAGACCTGTATACCGAGATGCCCCAGGTTAACCATGAAGAGTTATCGGAGCTGCGCACCCTGGGCCAAGTGGCGACCTATCTACAGACTTGTTTTGCCAAGGCAACGAGTCATACAGCCGCCAGTCCGGTGGCAGAGGTCGCGGGCAGTGTAGCAGCAGTTCCTCCCCCAGTAGCCCCGGTTATGGTTGCTGAGCAGCCCACGCTGATTGCATCCGCACCCAGCCCTGTAATGCTGTCACTGGTTTCTCCAGTGGCTGGGAGTAACCAGATGGCAGTACAGGCGCAGCCGGAACCCTCTTCGGCATCCACGGAGGGAACTAGTGACAGTCCCGTTCTGGATGAGGCCCAGGTGAACCAGTTGCTGCTCTCTATTGTGAGTGAGGTGACCGGCTATCCAGACGAAATGCTGGAACTGGATATGGATATGGAAGCCGATTTAGGTATCGACTCCATTAAGCGAGTAGAAATCTTAGGCAATCTGCAAGATAGTTATCCTCAATCGCCTGCTTTGGAGCCTGAAGCCTTATCTGAATTGAGAACCCTGGGGCAGGTGGCCACCTTTGTGGCTGAACAGTTCAAAAAAAAACTCTTGACTCCAGCATTGTCGAGCCCACCAGCATAGAAATTCTGGAAAGGTTGGCCCGCCGTGTGGTGAGTCTGCAGCGGTTGCCAGAGCCAGATCAAATGGAGCTACAGCTGCCGCCAGGGCATTGCGTTCTAGTAGTAGATAACGGCTCACCTCTGGGCCCAGTACTGGTGGAAGAATTAACCCAGGTCCAGTGGCCTGTAGTAGTATGGTTATGGTCTGACAGAGGCTCAGATCGAGCCCGGGCATTTCCATACGCCGCAGGTTGCATAATGATTTCGGAGTTTTCTGAAGACATGATTGTGCAGAACCTTGCTACCCTTGCAGAACACTATGGACCTCTGGCGGTTTGTATTTATTTGCAACCAGCGACATCGGGTCCGGCTTTGGCCACTGAGCCTGGTATGGCCTGGCTGAGGCAGGCGTTCTTGCTGTCCAAGCATTTGCAGTCTGTACTTCACCGGGCAGCAACCCAGGGCTTTAGTGCCTTCCTGGGGGTGACCCAGATGGATGGCATCCTGGGGTTATCGGGTGCGGCGACGGTGAGCCCCACGGCAGGTGGATTGTTTGGCCTTCTGAAGTCTCTTAAGCAAGAGTGGAATTCAGTGGTTTGCCGGGCTCTCGATGTAAGCCCGACCCTGGATGCCAGTCAGGCCGCCAAGGCAATTTTGGCAGAGCTGCATGATCCCAATCAGCTCCTGCGGGAGGTGGGGGTTGGAGAAGCAGGCCGCCATACCTTAATCTGTGAGGTTGATCAGACGCTGAGGAGCGATCTCTCTTCTGCCCTCAATGCTGATACAGTGGTGGTCGTTAGCGGAGGGGGGCGAGGGATCACAGCCCAATGTGTCATTCGTCTGGCGCAGACCTATCGGTGCAAGTTCATTCTGCTGGGCCGTTCGCCTGTGGCAGAGACCGACCCGGACTGGGCCCAGAACTGCCACGGCGAAGCGGAGCTGAAAAAGCAGATCATGATTTATCTACAAGCTCAGGGAGAACAGCCGACGCCGAAGCGGGTGCAAACCCTGTACAAAGGGGTGCTGGCTCAGCGGGAAGTAAGGGCTACCCTCAATGCCATTCGAGCCGCTGGTGGCCTGGCCCATTACTATTGCACTGATGTTACCGATGTGGGCAAACTGCAGCAAACCCTGACTCTAGCCACAGAGCAACTGGGCTCAATTGCAGCCATTCTGCATGGTGCCGGGAACCTTTCTGATAAGCGCATTGAGAAAAAGACCGCAGCCGATTTCGACCTGGTGTATGCAGCAAAAGTGCAGG
This sequence comes from Leptolyngbya sp., assembly GCA_040381765.1. Classification (GTDB taxonomy): domain Bacteria; phylum Cyanobacteriota; class Cyanobacteriia; order Phormidesmidales; family Phormidesmidaceae; genus Nodosilinea. The sequence goes on along the minus strand of JBEIGU010000089.1, from coordinate 9,973 downwards.
GGTTACATAACCTGCTGGCCTGTTTGTCTCCCGAAACTTTGAACTACCTGGTGTTGTTTTCTTCCGTTGCTGGATTCTATGGCAACGTGGGGCAAACGGATTATGCGATTGCCAACGAAGTCCTCAATAAGACCGCCCACTGGTTCAAGCAGCGCTACCCCGATTGCCATGTGGTAGCTATCAACTGGGGTCCCTGGGAAAGTGGCATGGTAACCCCACAGCTCAAACAGCTGTTTGCTGAACGGCAGATTGAGACAATTCCCATTGATGCTGGTACTCAATTTCTGGTGAATGAACTCATGGTTAGCCATCACCATCAACCCCAGGTAGTGATTGGCAGCCCCCTGGTGATGATCCCCGATACCATTGAAAATCAGGGGCGAACCTGGCGCTTACGGCGACGACTGTCTGTAGATGCTAACCCCTTTCTGTGGGACCATGTCATCCATCAGCGACCAGTGCTACCAGCAATGGGAGCCATTACCTGGATGGCCAACGCTGCCGAGCAACGGTACCCCGGCTATACCTGCTTCAGCTACCACCATTGCAAAGTCCTCAAAGGCATTGTCTTTGAAGACCCCAGGGGGACTTGCGACTACGTGCTGGATCTGCAGGAGTTGCCTGAGATCATGGCCGATGGCATTCGTCTGCATGGCAAAATCTGGTCTCAAGGCTCCAATGGCAAACCTCGATACCACTTCAGTGCCGACCTGGTGCTGCTACGCACCCTGCCTGAGCCACCGGAGATGGTAACCTTTGATCTGACTCCGGACGGTACCCAGCTATACCACCGGGATCTTTACCAGCAACCGCATTCTGGATTATTCCACGGCCCTGCCTTTCAGGGGGTACAGCGAGTTTTAAACCTGCGGGCTGAGGGCCACCTCTCCCTGGAATGCTGTTTACCAGCGGTTAACTTAGCAAAGCAGGGGCAGTTTCCGGTGCAAACCCTTAACCCCTACATCAAGGACGTGCAGATCCACGCTCTGTTGATATGGCTGCAGCAGTTCCATCAGCTAGGCTGTTTGCCCTGCTCGGTTGAACGCTTTGAACAGTATCGTTCCATTGCCTTCGACCAGACCTTTTATATCTCGTCTGAAATTACCGATAAAACCCGGTCTGCCATCAAAGCTAATCTGATAGCCCACGACCGTCAAGGAAAGCTTTACTCCCGTATGGAGGGAGCCACAGGCACAATCTTACCCCTGGACAAAATCATTGCTGCCACCAGCATCTAACGTCTCCCAAGGATATCCGTCGTCGAACCTGTTGTGAGTCCCAGTGATCATGAATTATCCTTCTCTATCCTCGGCCCCTAACGTCACTCCGACCCAGCTTTCCATTGTGGGTATGGGCATCACCTGGGGAGGGTGTCCACATCTTGAACGGTTTCAACAGGTGATCTATCGTGGAGAGCAGTTATTTAGGGCATTGCCCTCCGCCCGCTGGCCTGATCCGACCAATCTGTCAGACGTCCTGCGGCAGTATGGCATTGAGCATCCAGACTCGATCCAGGGAGCATTTTTCGATCCGGTAGTGGGAATGTCTCCAGAGGCTGCAACCTCAGTATTGGAAACTGATTCCCTACCCCAAGGGGGAGCCCAGGCTTTGTTAATGACTGAGGTTGCTAATCAGGCCTTGAAAGACGCCCAAATCCAACCAGGAGCGCGAGTCGCCGTTTTAATTTCAGCTGCTACCATTTTAGCCCTCAACGCCGAATTACATCGTGTCCTGCAGGTCCGCCAGGCAGATCATTATTCACTCTCTGGAAAATATTTTAACAAGCATGGGGCTGCATTACACAGCGATTATCCCGACCCCCCAGGATTTCCCATTGCCCGCCAGATTACCCACGCCTGGCACTTTACTGGAGTCAGTTACACCCTTACCGCCGAGGAAAACTCGGTGTTAAAACTCCTGCAGGTAGCCAAATCCCTATTGGCTAACGAAGAGGTAGATACGGTACTGGTAGGAGCCGTTGACCTGGTGGGTAGCCCCCGTAGCCTGCTGCTAAACCATAGTCTGCCCTCCCTAAATCAAGGGAAACCCAGCCTAAGTTTCGATCGCCAGACAGCAGGCTGGACTCCAGGAGAAGGGGCCTGCGCGATCGTGCTGCAGCGTTCTCATTCGGGTCATCAACCGCATAAAGTTTACGCGGTCATTGAGGCAATGAGTCTGATCAACATTGAAGAGATTCCCCGACTAATGTCTTCTCGGGGGATCTCTCAAACTATTACCCAAGTCTGTGAGGAGAGTTTTCGTACCTCTACCTACGGTCCCCAAAACATCGATTATTTAGAAGTTTGCGGTAGCGGCATTCCCACTAAGGATGATAGTGAAATTAGTGGGTTACTGCAAGCCTATTGCCAATCAGCAGAGCCTTCCCTCACCTGTGCTCTAGGTAGCGTACGAGCGAATGTAGGCTATGCCCCCGCCGTATCTACCCTAGTAAGCCTGATAAAAACAGCCCTCTGCCTATACTACCACTATTTACCTGCGACCCCCAATTGGCAGGAACCTAAGCAGGCTGAACAATGGCAGGGCAGTCCTTTTTATATAGCGCCAACCTCCCGCCCCTGGTTCAAGAGAGCCGATGCCGCGGTTCGGGTAGCCGCCATTAATGGCCTTGACCCTGATGGTACCTGTGGCCATCTCATTTTGTCCGATCCGCCCCGGGCAACCCTGAAGCCGGACCACGAAACCATCCTCAGTCGCTATTTAGCGCAACTCCCTCTCATCCTTTTGCCCATTGCAGGTACCAATAGCTCTGAACTGCTAGCAGAAATCACTCGCTGCCAGCAACATCTGGCATCCACCGACAATCTGTTTCAGTTTGCCCGAACAACCTATCAACGATTTCAGCAACGCAGTTCCTTGCCCTATGCGGTGGCAATTGTGGGCCACAGCCGCGATGAAATTCAGGCTGAACTCGAGCGTGCCGTCAAAGGCATTCCCCGTGCCTTTGAGCAAGGTAGACCCTGGAAAACACCCAAAGGCAGCTTTTTTACCTCCCACCCTCAGGGGCGTCAGGGACGCATTGCCTATGTTTATCCAGGAGCGCTCAGCTCCTATGTAGGGTTAGGGCAGAATCTCTTTCATCTCTTTCCTAAAGCCTATGATTTTATCACCGATTATGTGCAGGATGCTGGAGCCGTTTTTGGGGAGCAACTGATTTTTCCCCGTAGTCTCAGGGCTCTGTCTAGGCGGGAGTGGGAAGACCGGGACAATCAGCTGATCAATAACTCTCTAGTGATGTTGCGGTCTGGAATGGCGTTTTCTACTCTATTATCCGCTATCTTAAATGAGTACTTTCACGTCAAACCTGATCAGGTATTTGGCTATAGTCTGGGAGAAATCAGCATGCTTTGCGCCCAGCAGGTATGGCAAAACTATGATCATGCCAGCTACACCCTGGCTAGTTCACCCCTTTTTCAGCACAAACTGGCAGGGCCTAAAAACACTGTACGGCAGCTCTGGAATATGCCTCCCGGCCAAACCGATGCCGATGGTGCCTTTTGGGAAACCCACTTGGTGATGGCACCAATCATCGAGTTACAGCGTGCCTTGCTAGGCTACGATCGGGTTTACTTGACCCAAATTAATACCTTTAGGGAAGCGATTATTGCCGGTGATGGCATCGCTTGCCGAGCACTAATTCACCATTTAGGGTGCGACTCGGTGCGAGTGCCGGCAACGAATGTCATCCACTGCGACGTGGTAGCATCTGAATATGAGGAGTTAATCCGATTAAATCTACTACCGGTACAACAACAACCGGAGGTTACCTTCTACTCAGCAGCCCACTATGGCCCTCTGCTCCTCGACAGCGAAGGGATTGCCCACGCTCTAGCCAAGAGCATCTGTCAACCCCTCAATTTTCCAAAATTGATCGACCAGGTCTACGCCGATGGAGCCCGTGTTTTCATTGAAACGGGAGCCGGCAATACCTGTTCGCGCTGGATCAGCGAGAACTTAGGAACGCGTCCCCATGCGGCTATTGCCATCGATAAGCGAGGCTTGGCGGATGAAGAGTGTTGGCTGAGAGCACTGGCACAAATGGTCAGTCATCTGGTCCCCCTGACCTTGGATGCGCTTTATCAACAGCCTCAGCTTCAGTTCCAAGTTCAACTTTCTGAACCTTTAAAAGCTCAGGATAACTCTTTCAGCTCAAACCACTTCTCCTTACCGGAAAGCCCTCCCAATCCCTCAGCCATCAATCCATTAGAGACAGTTTCCCAAGATAGCCAATTCTCAAAAAATTACAGCTTAAACGATCCCACAAAAGAACGAAATGAGTTAAAATCTATGAATGAAATGACTGATATTCCCCCCCTTGCAAATTTCCCACACCAGCCTATATCCCTTTTATCAAATTATGCTCTAGATCCCTGGCTTGCCTTCCCCAAGCAACCACTAATGAAATGGCAAGATAACGCCAAGAAAGTTAGCCAGTTACACGGCGAATTTTTGGAACATCGTCGTTATTCCATAGAGAAACTTTATGATCTAATCCAGCTCAAAATTGATCTTATCAAACAGCGGTGATAAATTATGGATTCCATCTTGAGACAACCAGGTAGCGTTTTTATTTGTTTTATGAAACGCTAGATTGATTAGGTTTTGAACTGTTTTCTGGATTTGCGGAAAATCTGCTTTAGAAGTTTTTGACGGGTGCTAGATTAGACGTGCGAAGGAAACTTACTTAAGGATGAATTATGCTCGGAAAACTTGGTCCCCAATCTATTTCACAAATATTTCCTGATGCCATAGCCGAATTTATAAGCACTTTGCCTGAATTTATACAATCAGAGGAGGTGCAGGATTCGCTGTTGGAATTATTGCTGGACATTCAAGAAACCAATGGAGACTTTAATGATGATGGCAGTATTGACGGTAACGATGTTAATGCCTTGATTAACGAAATTACCCAAACATATGTCACGTGGTATAGCTCAACTGTTGTGGGTATCACTTTGCCTGAAATATTTCCTGATACTATAGCCGAATTTCTACAATCAGAAGAGGTGCAAGAGTTATTACTGGAGTTAGCAACGGACATTGAAGGAACCGATGGAGACTTCACTAATGATGGCAGTATTGACGGCAACGATGTTAATGCCTTAATTAACGAAATTACCCAGACGTATGTCACCTGGTATAGCTCAACACTATTTCCTGCAATAAATGAATTCAACCATTATACGGAAGAATTTACGGATATTTCTGCAGTAATCTATCCAGATGACAGCTTGAGCAGCCGTACAGTATCCATATCCAGTTCCAGTTATGCTAGCGATGTTCACTATATCTATAAAGAGAGCGTTTTTGTTGAGTCAGTTATTCCGTATTCCTATGTCAGCACTACCCAGGCAGGAAAAACAACGGTGACCCCTGTGATCAGTGACATTTATGAAACATCCGTCATTGCTCTGGGAGAGACAGGGGAAGTAGCATCTCAAAGCCCACTTAACAAGGGTTTGGTATTGCCTGGAGATTTAATTGCGGTGTTTCCAGTTAATCCCTAACGATTATAGTGGTTTTCAATAGAGTGAGACACCCAATCCCTCAGTCCTACCCCCTAGTGCCTGGCTGTTGGACTTTCACGCTATACTCTCCCTTGATAATGGAGGATATAGGGGTGTGATAACATCGCATTTTACTCGGGTAAGATGCGATGTTATCATAGATATACTAAGGCTTTTTTGGTAGGGATTAAGCCCTTTAAATCAGATATTCACCATATCTTATGGGCAAGCGTTAAATCAACTGATCCAGTATCTAGTGATCCAGTAGTGTCCCCAACGGAAATAAGACAACAATTACCAGAACCATGTTCGGTACTCATCAGATGCAAAATATAAACCTTAGCTCCCCAATTAACCCTGCATCGGGTTATTCAGCAACAACAGGAATGGGATCTGGCAATGATTCCTCAATTTATTTCTCAGGGGAACAGATTCTGGCTCACCTAGCTAATTTGATATTGCCCTGCTATGTAGCTCAAATGGGGGGGCGAGTTGGCGTAACTCATCAGCTGTCTGCCCTAACTGTCGGTTCCGAACAGGGGACTGACATTCGCTTCTTAGCTTCGGTGCCGCCCATCCCCATCTCTCAATTAGGCGATCCCCAGTTCTGCGGATCCCATGGAGTTCGTTGCGCCTATATGGCAGGGGCTATGGCAGGAGGCATCGCTTCTGAAGAGCTAGTGATTGCTATGGGCCAACAAGGGCTCTTAAGTGCTTTTGGGGCAGGGGGCTTAAGATTGAAACGGGTAGAAGAAGCCCTTATGCAGTTTAAGCAGGCTCTACCTGATGGTCCCTTTGCCGTCAATTTAATCTATAACCCTGGCAATCCTGCCCTTGAGCTAAACACTGTGAAGCTGTTGCTCAAGTACCAGGTAAAGACTATAGAAGCCTCAGCTTTTTTAGATCTGACCCCCAGCGTCGTGCTATACCGTGCCGCTGGGCTCAGTCTTAATGCCGATCACATCCCCTGCATCGGCAACCGGATAATTGCTAAAGTCTCTAGGCGAGAAGTAGCCGCCAAGTTTATGGCTCCCGCTCCCCTAAAGCTACTGCAACCACTGGCACAACAGGGTCTGATCACCGAGTTGCAGGCACAGCTAGCACAGCAAGTTCCCCTGGCCGATGATATTACCGTTGAAGCAGACTCTGGCGGCCATACCGATAACCGCCCTCTGGTATGTCTGCTACCTTCTATGATTGCTCTGCGAAACGAAATGCAAACCCAGTATGGTTACCGGCACCCTGTCCGTATCGGTGCTGCCGGCGGTATTAGCACTCCCCATGCCGCTCTAGCAGCGTTCTCGGCCGGTGCAGCCTATGTGGTCACCGGATCTATCAACCAAGCCTGTGTTGAGGCAGGTACCTCTCCTCAGGTTAAGCAACGTCTTGGGGAAGCCGATATGGCTGATGTCATAATGGCACCTGCCGCCGATATGTTTGAAATGGGGGTGAAGCTACAGGTACTCAAACGAGGAACGCTGTTTGCCATGCGTGCACAGAAGCTCTGGGAGCTGTACCGAGCCCATAACTCCCTTGAAGAAATTCCTGCGGCAGAGCGAGTGAAATTAGAACAGCAGGTTTTTCGTAAATCCTTAGATGAGGTATGGCAAGAGACAGCCCACTATCTTTCAGAGAACAATCCCGATAGATTAGACAAAGCAGAGCAAAGCACAAAAGTAAAAATGGCCTCCGTTTTCCGCTGGTATCTGGGGCTATCATCTCGGTGGCCAAAAACAGGGGAAGCAGGCCGGGAAATAGACTACCAAATTTGGTGCGGGCCAGCCATGGGAAGTTTCAACAACTGGTGTAAAGGTACTTATTTAGAAGATGTGCGCAATCGAAAAGTAGTTGATATTGGTCTTCAAATCATGACTGGCGCTGCTTTCCTATATCGAGTACAAATTCTAAAATTGCAAGGGATATCATTACCATTAGATTATGAACAATATATCCCTCTCAGCCCCATCGTTAATTAAATCTTGTCTATCCTAGTAGTTTTTTTGCTTCCCATTTCTTCAGGAGAATGAAGATGACTAACGTTACCTTGCCAGCTAAAACAGTGCCGAAGACAGAACTTGTGCAACATCAGGTTGTGCATGGCAAAAAAAACATCAAGCTCCTAGAGCTCAATTACAAGCGTAATCGAGAGTCTACTTATACTGAGCAGATGGAGGAAGTCTACAAAAGTTTCGATTATGAAAAGGAGCGAGATTACTACTGGGGATATCCGGAGCTTTCAGTTCTCTATGGCACTCCTTTGTATGAACAGGCATCAGAGTTCCAGAAAATTGCCCTAAATCACCTCTATTGGGTTTTTCACTACTATGCAACTGCTGCAACTGAAAATAACACCATCCTATTTAATCAGGTAACAGCAAGTGCGTTCTTTCCCTACGAAGAGTATGGTGTTTTGTGCCACACGTTGGATGTTGAAACTTCTCAAGAGCGCTACCACATCAATGCATTTCATACGGTTGGCAGGAAAACTGAGATAGAGATTTTAGGTGAGCCCCTATTTGGCACCCAGGGATCAGTTAAATTTAGTAATTTAGATCGGGATCACCAAATCCATAAAGGTCTGGCAGGACGGGCTGTGCCCAAATGGCTGATGAATTTGTACACTGTTCAATTGAACACTTCTCCTTTCTTGTCCAGTCAATACTATACTGCTAGGGGAATCGGTAACCTGCATTTGAAAAATAAGGAGAAAACCTTTTCGCAGTACTACAAAGAGCTCGAAAAGAAAGAAGATTATATTCCCGCTCCGACCAATATTGCCCGCTTGCACATGCTGGATGAAGCTTTCCACACAGCGACATCCCAACTCCTATCCCATGATTTGTATAAAGACTTCCCTGAACCCAGCGTCTATGAGCGCTTTTTAGCTAATCGTCTGCTCGTGATGCTACAGCGTAATGTGCTAAAAGGAATGTCAGGAGTTATTCCCGGAGCTTTTGCCGGCGATGGTAGCTTTATCATGCCTCTAGTTTACCGGTTACTACGCTCTCGGCTCTTTGATATGTCTCAGCAGGAAGCCCTCGCCATGATGGAGAAGTGTTTCTGTCAGGAGCATGACGGGTTCCAAACGGCCCATAGATATCACCAGAGCCTGCTGAACGATCTGCGGAAGTTCCTTGATGGATTGGACTATCTCTGGCCTGTTAACCGTGAGATGAAGCTGATGGAATCAGTGGGTACTATTGAAGGCACTTTGAATCTGAATATGAATGATTTTAGACGATTTAAGGCCAAGGTTGCCGCTTAAAGCGCACTGTGAAAGCGCATCAGTCTGACCTTTAGTTCCAGAGACTGCCAATTAGCCAAGGTACTGGCTAATTGGCAGGAGATAGATGGCTGAAAGCATTGCCTGACAAGCAGGGCTATTTCATTCTGAATTTCGGTGTTTTATGAATCTAGGAAAAAGCGTCATTCCATCCGTCAGGGGTTTGAGCTTTCGGTGGCTGCAACTGTCTAAAATCGTTGTCCAGATCTAGAATGAAATGTTCCTAGCATGATAAGCGTTTTCGAGATTCTAACCTGAATTAGCTACAATCCTTGCTGAACAAGAGCTACAGAGTTTTATCTCCTCTTAGACAATCAGTGCCATTAGCCAGACCTAGAATTGATAGCATCATGGTTTCTTGGCTAATTACAGCAAGCGGCGTAGTGGTTTTTTCAGAAGTATACGAAGTTTAACAGCTCAACGTTTGCCATCCATCAACGAAATTCAGCTAAAAGATAAACGTTCAACTTCAATGGTTAGAGATATGTCCCTTGCTATTATTTTATTTGAAGATGATCAGCAAACTGTTCAGGTTAACACCGGACAAAGTTTGTACGAAATTTGCGACGAATTTCCATCCTCATTACTGTTTGGCTGCCGTGAAGGAACCTGCGGCACTTGCCTGATTAGAGTGTCTGAAGGACTCAAAAACCTATCGGCGATCCAATCTGATGAGCAAGATATGCTTGACATTTTAGCTCCCGACGAGGAAAACGTCAGGCTGGCCTGCCAATGCATAGTACAGGGACATGTCTCCTTGTCTAAAGCTTAAAATCCTCTCACACTTTTTAAACGTAGCGTTATTAAAGGATTGGTCCTGGTTGACTGACAAAAGTTGGTTGCAGGAGGCTGAGCACCTTGCTGTGCCGTAGTTTCAGAGATTGAAGAGATAAAGGGGGAGCCAGCGTTCTAAGCTTAGATACCACTCAAAAGCGTGAACGCTGTGAAAAAAACTCCTCCCTCTGCAATGCCTTGAAAGCAGGGCTATTTCATTCCCAAGGGAGTCGAAAGATGGTAGATTCTTAGGGCTCATGAAAAAATAACCTGAACGTTTCTCTGTCCAAACACTAGACTAAGAACATCAAGGGTTTGGAAGAATGAGTATGCTCAGCACGGCAACAGAAACAATCATTCAACAGAAATATGAACAACTCGTGCCTTATTT